>JBAWFE010000063.1:0-14831 GCA_049591595.1 Candidatus Dormiibacterota bacterium | reverse complement strand
TTCGGTACTGATCAACGAAGTGCTGTCGGAATCTGGTCGACCGGGTCAGCCGACGATCTTTTGGATGGCCGCCTTCACCTTCGGAACTACCACCACCGGCAGGGCTACGAAGTCGACGGCTGAGAGGTTGTTGGGAGCGGCGCCCCCACTCGGGCTGATGGCCCAGGTGAAGAAGGTGCGGATGGCCTCCGCGAGCGCATTGGACGCTTGCTTCTTCTGCACCATCAGGTACTCGAAGTTGACGATCGGGTAGGAATCCTTGCCCTTCGCAAAGATGAGCGACTGGGTCAGACTGGCCGGAGTCGCACTGGCGGCCGAGTCGACCGCCGCCGTGATCGTGGACTGGACCGGCTTGAGAAATTTCCCGTCCTCGTTCTTCACCAGAGCTTCCTTCAGGCCGTCCTCGATGGCGGTGTTCTCAACGCTGACTCCGATGTAGGCGACGCACCCGGGGGTCGCATCGCACACCTGGATCATGCCCGGATTGCCGGTGGCGGCCAGCTCGTTACCTACCGCCGGCCAAGTCACCGTGGTCCCCTCGGAGGGGCCGTTTGCCCAGGTCTTGTTGGTCGCCGATAGGAAGCTGGTGAACAGAAAAGTGTCCCCCGACGAGTCCTCCCGGCGGACCGGAACTATGGTCAGGTCGGGCAGCGTTACCCCCGGGTTGAGAGCAGCGATCTGAGCTGCGTTCCAATTGGTGATCTTGCCCTGGTAGATCTGGGCCAAGACTGGCCCGGTCAGCTTCAGGAATGACGGGACGCCGGGAACGTTGTAGTCAATCGCCTGGGCCGAGATCGCGATCGGGACATTCATCAGGCCCGGATTGGCCAGCGCATCCGCCGGCGATAGGTAAGCGTCCGAGCCGCCCAGGTTATCCAGCTTGGCGATCGCATTGGAAATGCCCAGCCCGGAACCACCGGCGGCCGGAGACAGCGATAGGTTTGGGTACTGGGCCTGCAGCTGCGGGGCGAGGACCTGCAAGTAGGGGTAGAGCAGGCTTGATCCAGCCTCCGTCAGGTCGATCGCCGAGCTCGGGTTGCCGATCGCTAGGAGGTGCGGCTTCTTGGCCTTGGCCAGGGCAGTGGTGCCTCCCAAGGTGCCCAGCAGCAACAGGCCCGCGGCCACCACCAGAGACGTTCCGGTTAGTCGAGATACGACACGTTTCGGGCGCATTTAATCCTCCCTTTGGTAGTCCAGTTACAAAACCAGATGGGTCGCTTCGCGACTCGGCGGCGGTGCTCGGTAGCAGCGGTTAGGCTGTCCGACCCTCCAAGTAGGCCCGGCTGCGCGCGTCGACGGGGCTCGAGAAGAACTGGCTGGCGGAAGCGGCCTCCACCACTTCGCCGCCGAGCATGAAAATGACGTCGTCGGCGCAACGGGCAGCCTGCTGCAGGTTGTGGGTGACGAAGACCACAGTCATACGGCGCTTCAGTTCGCTGAGCAATTCCTCGATTCGGGCAGTTGAATGGGGATCAAGCGAAGAGGTGGGCTCGTCGAGGAGAAGAACCTCCGGCTCCACCGCCAGGGCACGGGCCAAGCAGAGCAACTGCTGCTGTCCGCCAGAGAGCATGAACGGAGTGCTGTTGAGCCGATCTCCAACGGCATCCCAGAGCCCGACGTCGCGCAGGACCTCCTCGGTCCGACCGGCCGCCGTCTGTCGATTCCATAACCCGTGGATCCGCGCCCCCAAGGAGACGTTCTCGCGGATGCTCTGGGGAAACGGATTGGGCCGCTGAAAGAGCATGCCCACTCGGCGCCTCAGGTCTCGGACATTGGTGCCGCGATCGTAGATGTCGTCGCCGTTCAGTAGCACCCGACCGTCGATCCTGACGCCCGCCCGGCTGTCGTGGAGCCGGTTCAGGCAGCGCAGCAAGGTCGTCTTCCCGCAGCCAGTCGGTCCGATCAGGGCGGTCACCTTGCCCGGGGCAAAGTCACCTTGGACCCCCTTCAGCACCATGCGGTCACCGAACTGAACAAAGAGGTCGTCCACCGAGAGCGTCGCCTGGGACGTCTGCGGTATTGAGCTGGCCACCTCGATGTCCTCCATTAGCACACGCCGATCCTAGACGCTGTACCACTAAGGATCGGTAATGAACCGCTTATGAAAGTACTAAGGAAACCCAGACCTATATGGCGCGTTCACACCCGGTCCGCCCGGCTAAATTATCCTCTTGCACCGGACGTTACCCCTCAGCGGAACGGCGGCGGAGCAGCTTGAACTCACCCCTCCCCGCTCAGACGCTGCGCCTGGGGGGCACGGGCCATGGTCCGAACATCCCTCACCAGCAGCACCAGCAAGGTCGGGACCGCCATCACCAGCAGGGCTACCCAGAGGGCGGGCCGCAGCCCCACCAGTACGGCCAGAGGACCAGCCGCAGCCAGTCCGATTGGCATGAAGACGAACGAACCAACGGCGTCATAGGAGCTGACCCGCGAGAGCTTCTCCTGGGGGATCTGCTCCTGCATGGTGGTGGACCAGAGCACGCCGAACGTCTCCATACCCATCCCACCAACGAGTCCCGATATGAGCAGTGAGAAGAGCGGCGCCCCCAGGGCGAGCAGGATGAAGAAGGGCATCTGGAGGAGGATCCCGAAGGTGGCCACAAGGAGAGGGCGGCGAGGTGAGCGTCGGAGCATCAGCAGACCGCCTGCGATCGCGCCAGCGCCGCTGGCAGCGTAGATCGCGCCGTAGGCAAGGGCACCGCCCAACGAGCGACGCGCGACCAGCGGTAGCAGCACGCTCATGGCGCCCACGTAAGCCATGTTCACCAGCGAGAACTGGACCACGATCCCCCACAGCCAGGACCGCGACCAGAACTCATGCCAGCCGGCGCCTAGGTCCCACAGCACTCCTCCACGGGACTCCACCGGAACGGTGTGCGCGACCCGGATGAAGAAGACCAGGAGCCCCGCCGCAAGAAAGCTGGCAGCGTCTATCTCGAGACCCATGCCCGGGCCAATGAGCGCCACCAGGACCCCTCCCAAAGCCGCTCCCGCGACTCCGGAGCTGTTCCGAGCCAAACCCAATAGTGCGTTCGCCTGACGGAGGTGACGGGCAGAGACCGTTGAAGGCACCAGACCTACCTCTGCCGGGAACCAGAACGCTATTGCCAGCCCGTTGACCGCCGCCAGCGTGGCAAGAGACCAGACCTGACTGGTGTGGGTCAGGAAGAGATACCCGGTCACCGCTTGGGCTGCGGCCGAGAGAACACTGGTGCTGGCCATGATGGCCTGCCGGGGAAGCCGGTCGGCGAGCACCCCGCCGAAGAGCAGCAGCACCACCATCACAAGTTCTCGGGCAGTCAGCACGATGCCCAGATCGGTGGCGGAATGGGTTGTCTCGAGCACCCCGAATGCCAGCGCGATAGGCGCCACTGCGCTGCCCAGCAGGGAGATCGCCTGGGCAGAGAAGAGCAATCGGAAGTTCGCTTCCCGGAATGGCCCCATAGCCTTCACGCGGGCGCCCCGGTACGCCTGATGGACATTGGATGCATCCTACGGAGGTGCGCTCTCGCACCCGATGAAAACTCGCCTCAGGCAATACCCTCGGTCCTGTGGCGCCGAATCCACGCAATCCGAACGGTCCCGGATCCGAGTCCGCGTACGACCGTTTCGCCCCCCAATACGCCCAGCTCGTGGCGAGCCACTACCCGGTTCTCGAGATTGCCCACGACTTCGTTTTGCAGAACGCCGGAGAGCTCTCCGGATGTCGCCTGCTCGATCTCGGCTGTGGGACAGGCGAGCTCACCATGCGGCTGGCTCAAGCGGGAGCCGAGGTCACCGGCATCGATGAGAGTCCGGCCATGCTCCGGCTGGCGAAGCAGGGCGCTGGCGCTGGGATTCACTTTCTCGAGGACGACATGCAGTCGGCGTCCCAGCTGCCAGACGCCAGCTGGGACCTGGTTGTCGCCAGCCTGTGTCTGATGGACGTACCGGATTCAGATGCGGTTTTTGCGGTCGCGGCGCGGGTGCTGGTGGTCGGGGGCCGGATGATCTGGACCGTCATCCATCCTTGCTTCGGCTCGCCGCACGCTGAGCCGCACCCTGACCGGAGCGGCGCTCTGCGTGAGCGAGTGGTGCGCGAGTACGCCCCGACCTGGTGGCAATCAGCTCGGACAGGCACGGTCCGGGGTGAGGTGGGTGCCTTTCACCGGCCCCTGTCGGACTACCTCAACCCCTTCGTCCATGCGGGATTCCGGATCGACCAGGTGGCCGAGCCGGTGGTGCCGGGTGAGGCCGAACTCACTCCCGACCAGGAGTCGCACCGGTGGCTTCCGCCGATACTTGGAGTGGTCGGGGCCCGCAGCTGAGCTCACGCGGCCTTCCCGCACTTCGCCCGATTCGTCATCTCCACGATCGCTCGCGACTCTCCCTCCCGCCGATTCTCTAACCAGTGGAGGTCAGCTTCGGGTGCTGGAGGTTCGGAGGCCCAGGGACAGGAGCACCTGTAGCCCATCCCCTCGTCCGCTCCATCGACCTCCTGAGTGCGGGACGAGCTGGCCGCACTGATAGCGTGGTCCTGAATGGGTGGCACCACCGACCGATGAAGGCGGAGTCCCCATGAGCTGGAACACCCGCTGGTTCCTCGACTTGAACGAACTGAGTCGGCACACGGTCTGGGTCCATTGGATCGCCAGTGCGTATGTCCTGATCCTGGGCCCAGTGGTGTTGACGGCGCTTTTGGTCGCCGGTTGGGTCCTGGCTCGACGGCAGTCGCCAAAGCAGGTCGCAGCAGCGATTTCCGCCGCTCTCGCCACCCTGATCGCCTACACCCTCAACCAGCCCCTCTCGGCTCTGATCAACGAACCCCACCCCTACCAGTCGGTCCGCCACGTGCTGGTGCTGGTACCCAGGATCCTGGGCTCATCGATGCCCAGCGACCACGCGGTGATGGCGGGTGCGGTGATCGCCGGGTTGCTCCTCTACAGCTGGCGGCTCGGCGCCCTGGCAGCTCTCGCGGGCTTCGCCCTCGCCTTCGACCAACTGTATGTGGGAAGAAACCAACCGTCCGACGTCCTGGTCGGGCTGGTCCTTGGAGCAGCCATCGCGCTGCTCTTCTATCGGATCGTCGGAGCTCCGCTCCGCACCGCGCTCAGTCTGGTTGCGAGAACTCCGTTCCGCCGGTTGGTTCTGGACAGCTCGACCCAGTCGGCAGATTCAGCTCCGACGGCGCGGACCTTTGCAGGACGCTGACTGGAAAAGGACGCCGCACTTGAGGTCGTCGGCAGCTGCCGTTCAGTCATCCCGGCATTTCCTGATGGCACTCTTGACAGGTAGTCGGCGGATCAAAGTCCGCCAGAGTGCCGCAGTTGGGGCAGACTCGCTTCTGCCAGCAGGCGGGGTCGCCACCTTTCTCTGGCGGCTGCTGGACTCCGTTCAGCAGCGCGAGGAGCACTCTCGCCTGGCTGTGGTCGGCGTCCCTGGTGCCGGTCAAGATCGTCAGGTTTCCCGAGCGGGCTAGCGCCTGTAGATGGGCGACCCCCACCGCCCGCTCGGGGAATGTGAGCTCGGTGAGATACCGCTGGCAAAACTCCGGGAATCGCTCCGGCACATGGTCGTACCAGCGACGCAGTTGATCAGATGGTGCGATGGTCCTCAGCCACTCATCGAGGTGGGCCGCCGACTTGGACATTCCGCGGGGCCAGAGTCGGTCTACCAGCACCCGGGTGCCGTCCTGAGGCAGCGGTGGGTCGTAAACGCGACGGAGTCGGATCTCAGTCATGACCACCGTCCAGTCTGCCACGGCTGGCGAAGGGCCAGTCCCGCGCCATCCAAGTAGGCTGGGGGGATGGATGCCAAGCGCCTCGACGCGACGGGTCCCCAGGCGGCGGTTCCCATCGGTCGGGTGGCTCCTCGAGCCGGATACTGGTGGCTGGCCGGGGTTGGCGGTATCGGCAGTCTGGATGTGGCCCAATTCCTGGCCGCCAACACCGGAATGTTCAACTCAGCCCCGGGCAGGGCGGCCGGTTCGGTGCTGGGATTGGTCCTCTGGATAGCCCTGACCGCGCTCGCCGGAATGGCGGCGTCCGGGCATCGTTTCCGACAGTTGGCCACAGCGATATTGGTGGTGGCGATATTGGTGGCGGTCGGAAGCGTGGGCCTGACAGTTGTCCACGCCGCCGCGCACGTGGGCGGGCTAAGGCCCGCAGTTGGCGGAGTTTTGGGTCTGGCGGCGCTCGCAGTCGCCGTCGTGGCCATCCGGCATTGACTTCGAATCAGCCGGGCCCGATCTCGGACAGGCGTTTGCGCTCTAGCCGCAGCAAAGCCTGATAAGTGATTGGCGGCTGGAAATCACAGATGGCATCCGGGTGCCCGCGGGAGAATACGAGGCGCCCTGGTCACCGGCGCGTGGGCGGACTCGCGGAGGTACCCCAAAACCAAATCTGAGTTGGCGCCTGACCACCGGCTCCTAAGCTAACGTGATGCCAACCTGGTACGGAGTCCTGGTGGGAGCCTTGGCGGTGCAGCGACGGCGCGAGCTTGCGCTCTCCAAGCGCTTGGAGGCGGCCCGTCCAGGCCGCCGGGCTGCGCCCCGTAGTTTTCCCCTCATGGTGGCCGGCCACATCGGCCTCTTCCTGCTACCGCCGCTCGAGATTCGGCTGGCCCATCGCCGTCGGCATTGGGTGGGTTTGTGGGTTGGGGTGCTGGCCGCCGCCACCGGCCTAAGGTGGTGGAGCATCCACTCGCTGGGAGACCAGTGGAACGTACGGGCGGCGGTGCCGGATGACCTGCTTCCGGTCTGCGTCGGACCGTATCGCTGGATTCGGCACCCGAACTACTTGGCGGTGATCCTGGAGTTCGCGGCGCTGCCGATGGCCGGCGGGGCCTGGGTGACTGCCCTCGGGCTCTCTGCCTGGAATGGAGCTGTCTTGGTGGATCGAGTCAGGGCCGAAGAGGCGCTCCTAGCCGATATCCCCGGCTATCAGAAGGCGTTCTCCGGCAAGGCCCGGTTCATTCCGGGGATCTTCTGAGCGTCGCCATCTCCACCGTAACCCCCGGCCCGAAGGCCAGCCCGAGACCCATCCCCGAAGGCCCGTTCTGAAGCCTCGACAGGACGAACATCAGGGACGCCGACGAGAGGTTCCCGTAGCGGCTGAAGGCGGCCCTCGACTCGAGGAGAGCCCCGGGGCTCAGCCCCAAGCCGTTCTCAACAGCGTCGAAGATACGCGGGCCGCCGGCGTGGACCGCGAGAAAGTCGAGGTTACCCTCGCCGAAGCCAGCCAGCGCGCCCGCTAGCTCGTGTTCGATCAAACGGGGCAGTCGGCGATCTAGCACCGGGTGGAAACCATCGTCGCGCAGGTCGAAGCCGAGGAGCTGGTCAGTGCCGGGAATGAGTCGCGTCCCCGTAGCCACCACCTCCAGCCCACCCGTCTCGCCGCTCAGAATCGCCGCGGCGGCTCCATCGCCGAAGACCATCGCCGCGGTCATGTTGTCCACCGAGCTGTCGCCCGGCTGGAAAGTCAGTGAGCACAGCTCCACGCAGACCACCAGCACGCGGTGACTCGGCTCCATCCGCAGGTGCCGATGGGCAGCCGCCAACGCCGCCCCGCCTCCTGAACAGCCCAGCTCCGTCAGTGGGATTCTGATCACATCGCTGCGAAAGCCCAGCTCATTGGCTAGCCGCACGTCGAGGGCTGGAACCATGTATCCGGTGCATGACACTGAGAACACCGCATCGATTTGGTCCGCCCGTAGGGATGCATCCGCAAGCGCTCCCTCCACCGCCAGCCGCGCCAGTCGAGGCGCCTCGTCCTGATAGACCCGCATCCGCGCCCCCAGGGACTGCGGCGCGAACACCTGGTCCACAGCTTGAACCGTGTACCGCGTCACCGCCTCTACTCCGGCACTACGCAGGTGCGGCCAGATTTGGCTGAGGGCCGCCAAGCTCGCGGTGGGAGTGAGCTCATGGTCCGGCAGAGCGGTACCGAACCCCACAAAGCGACTCATCAGGCGCTCACCCCGAGTAAAGCCGCCCAATCTCGGACGGCCACCGTTCGCAGCGCTCGACTCCCGTCATTCACGCTGAGTAGCGCCTGTAGAGCCTCCGGCCTTCGCCCGGCGCCAGCGATTGCCCGACGACTGAGCCGTCCCGACCCCGATAGGGCCCTGGCCAGCGAACCCACAAAGACACGCCGCCGCCACTGGCCGACTACCCACGCCTGGTATCGCCGAGCCGCCCCGTCGAGATCCGCGGTCAGAAAGCTGGCAAGGGCTTTCGCCTGGGCCAGGCCGGCGCTCATGGCGTCTCCAGTGAGAGGATCCAGAAAACCGGCCGCGTCGCCAGCCAGGAAGACTCGGCCCTCCGCCACTCGCACAGGTCTGAGATGGAACGGACCGGCCCCGGTCAGTTGACCAAGCAAGGGAGCCGAGGAGAGTTGCGGCTGGAAGCGGTCGACGATCGCGCGGTACGACTGCTCGACCGTGATCCCCGGTGTTCGTAGCGCGCCCCTCTCCCCCAGCACGGCCAGCAGGACCTCGGTCGGGCCGACGGTGGCCATGTAGGTCTCGACGCCGCCCAGAAGTCCGACCTCCACATCTTGTCCCGGCTGTTCCACGGCCAAGTGGCCGACCAGACCGTATCTGGCCGTGCCCCGAGAGGGTCGCCACCATCCCATCATCCGAGCCACCGGCGATCGGATTCCGTCCGCGGCTATCAGCGCCGATCCGGAGAGGGTCCCATCGCTGGTATCCACCTCCACGCGATCACGAAAGGCCCGGACCGCCGTCACGCGGACCCCGGTCCTGACCCCGGCTCGCTCCGCCAGGAGGTTGTCCAGTCGGGTCCGGCGGGTCCCGTAGCCACAACCGAGAGCGAAAGAGGCGCGCGCCGACTCGCCTCCAGGAAGTGAATACCGCACTCCTCGGATCGGAGGGAACCCCTCCGCCCCCAGATCCACCCCAGCCTGACGCAAGATTTCGGCTCCGGCGGGCATCAGACCCTCGCCGCAGGGTTTGTCTCTGGGAAAGGTCGCCGCCTCGAGCACCAGCGCACGGGGCAGCAGCAGGCCCAGGGCCGAACCGACCGGGCCACCCCCGGCGACGATGATCTCGCCGTCCATTTCTGGGGGCGACGCTATCAGAGCCGATCCCGCGCTGGAACGTGGCAGGTCAGCGCCGGGTCACGGGTCGGGAGAGGCCCACCGAGACCCCACTCTGCCCAGTAGGCTGGGGCGGTGGATGTGCTCTTGGTCGTCGGGCCCGGTGACGTGCCCGAGCGGATTCTCGCCAAGGCAAGGCACATCGTCCGTTCCGCTCAGTCAGAGCTGGAGCCGCGACTGGTCAGCCGGGTCTTGGAGCGGCACCCGCGCGAGGTCTGCGTGGTGGCCCCGCGGGACCCGGGTTCGGGCATAGCCGCCGCCCGCCAGCTACAGCAGGCGGGACTTACGGTGACTCTGCTCTCTGATCAGCCTGCCGATTCGGCAACCGGAGTTGCGGTGAGACCGCTCAGCGATGCCGGCAGCGCAATGGAAGTCTCGGACTCTTTGCTCGACCTGGTTGGCAACACGCCACTGGTCCGGCTGGACCGGATCGGCCGGGAGTTGAAATGCCACCTCCTGGCCAAACTGGAGTTTCTGAACCCAGGCGGGAGCGTCAAGGACCGACCGGCAGTGGCCATGATCGAGGCCGCTGAAGCGGCCGGATTGCTCAAGGAGGGAGGAACGATCGTCGAGCCCACCTCAGGCAACACTGGGGTGGGGTTGGCCCTGGTCGCGGCCCGCCGCGGCTATCGCTGTGTCTTCGTGATGCCGGACAAGATCGCCTCCGAGAAGATCGACCTGCTTCGGGCGTACGGGGCCGAGGTGGTGGTGTGTCCCACCACAGTCGCGCCGGACCACCCCGACTCCTACTACTCCGTCTCAGATCGCCTGGTCGCGGAGATCCCCGGGGCCTACAAGCCCGACCAGTACAGCAACCCCGCCAATCCAGCCGCCCACGCCGCCGCCACCGGTCCCGAGCTCTGGCGTCAGACCGCTGGACGGATCACTCACTTCGTGGCCGGTATCGGAACGGGCGGGACGATCACCGGGGTGAGTCGCTTCCTGAGGTCAGTCAACCCCAATATTCAGATCGTGGGAGCTGACCCTGAAGGGTCCGTTTACTCCGGCGGAACGGGACGTCCGTACCTGGTGGAGGGGATAGGCGAGGACTTCTGGCCGACGGCATACGACCCCACAGCTGTCGACCGGGTGGTCGCGGTGAGCGACCGTGACTCCTTCTCAACCGCACGCTCGGTGACCCGTGAGGAGGGCATCCTGGTTGGGGGCTCCGCGGGCACCGCCATCTGGGCCGCCCTGGCGGTCGCGCGCCCCTTGGGCCCGGAAGCCGTGGTGGTGGTGTTGATCCCCGACTCGGGCCGGGGCTACCTCTCCAAGCTTTACAACGACGCCTGGATGGCAGACTTCGGCTTCCTCCGGGCAGGCGGCCAGAGCGTGGCGGACGTCCTCGCGTCCAAAGGCAGGCAGCTCCCACCTCTGGTGCACGTCCACCCCGACGAGATAGTCCAGTCGGTGATCGAGCTGCTCCGCGAATACGAGGTCTCGCAAGTCCCGGTGGTGAAGGCGGAGCCTCCCCTGGCAGCCGCAGAAGTTCTCGGGGCAGTACAGGACCGTGAGCTCCTGGAAGCAGCCTTCCGAGACCCCGGAATGCTCTCCAAACCCGTGGGCGAGGTGATGGGTCCACCGCTGCCCACCGTCGGCAGCGGCGCGCCGTTGGAGTTGGCGGTGTCGCGGATGGAGCGGAATGGAGCGGTGCTGGTTCTGGATGACGGGCATCCGGTGGGGATCATCACCAGGTCCGACGTCCTCGGCGCGATGCTCGGCCGCGCCACCCGGTGACAACCTCCGAGCCAGGCTTCGAGACCCGAGCGATCCACGCCGGCCAAGCTCCTGACCCCGCGACCGGCTCGGTGGTGCCGGCAATCCACCTCTCGACCACCTACCAACAGTCATCGGTGGGGCACCACCAGGGGTTCGAGTATTCCCGCTCAGGCAATCCCAATCGCCATAGCCTGGAGACGCAGCTCGCCAGTCTGGAGGGGGCCCAGTTCGGCTTCGCCTTTGCCAGCGGCCTTGCCGCCGAGGATGCGGTCCTGCGCGCAATGCTCGGTCCCCAGGCGCACCTCGTGCTCAACACCGACGCATACGGGGGCACCTTTCGGCTGGTCGACCGGGTCCATGCTCCAGCCGGCCTCGCCTATAGCGTCGCTGACGCCACCGACCCGGCAGAGCTGGCACGCGCCTGGCGCGACAACACGAGCCTGGTCTGGGTGGAGACCCCCAGCAACCCTCTGCTCGCCATCATCGATATCAAGGAGGTGGCCGACCTCGCGCACGCCAAGGGCGCACGCCTAGTGGTCGACAACACCTTCGCGACCCCCTATTTGCAGAACCCCTTGTCCCTTGGGGCGGATCTAGTGGTGCACTCCACCACCAAGTACCTGGGGGGACATTCGGACGTGGTGGGTGGGTTTGTGGCAGTAAACGACCACGAGTTGGCGGCAGGCATCGCCTTCCTGCAAAACGCCACCGGCGCCGTGCCCAGTCCCGTCGACTGCTATCTGGTACAGCGCGGCGTGAAAACGCTCGCGGTACGGATGGATCGACACTGCCGGAATGCGGCCAGCGTAGCCGGCTTCCTCCAGCACCACCCCATGGTTGGCCGGGTGCTTTACCCCGGGCTACCGGACCACCCCGGGCATGAGGTCGCCGCACGGCAGATGCGGGACTACGGCGGCATGGTCTCGTTCCTCCACGCTGGAGGCGAGGCGGCAGCCGTGGAGATGGTCAGCCTGACCAGAATCTTCGCCCTGGCCGAGTCGTTGGGAGCCGTCGAGTCACTGATCGAGCACCCCAGCCGGATGACCCATGCCTCGGCCGCCAACTCCCCGCTAGCGGTCGATCCTCAATTGATTCGACTCTCTGTCGGCCTGGAGTTGGTCGACGACCTCATCGCCGACCTGGACCAGGCCCTCGACCGCTGAGCTAGCGCCTCCCGACCGTCGCTACCTGGGATGGCGACGGGCGTCCCGGCTGAGAGCCTTCTTACGCCGCTGAGCTTCCTGGCGCAGCAGCTGATCACCCTGGCGAACGGCCAGCGACTTCAACTCCCGCTGCAGCTTGCGCCAGCTCTCGAGCCGCACCGGATCCAGAGTCCGATCGCTGATCGCCGCATTCACGGCGCAGCCGGGCTCGCTGCCGTGCTGACAGTCGGAGAAGCGGCAGCCGTTAGCCAACTTCTCCAGGTCGGCGAAAGTGTGGGCAAGTCCGTCGGTTGCATCCCAAAGACCCAGTCCGCGCATCCCGGGGGTGTCCAGAAGGACCCCCCAACCCGGGACGACCAGCAACTGCCCGTGAGTGGTGGTGTGCCGACCCTTGCCGTCGCGCCGGGTCTCCCCCGTGGGCATCAGCTCGTGGCCGGCCAGGGCATTGACCAGGGACGACTTGCCCACCCCAGAGGGGCCCAGCAGAGCCACTGTCCTACCCGGGGCGAGATGGTTGTTGGCCAGCTCTTCGAGTCCTTGGCCGGTGACAGCGCTGACGACCCGTACATCGACGCCGATGGCAATCGACCGCGCCCACTCGAGGGCCCCGGCCAGCTCACTGGCGCTCCGGGTGTCTGACTTGGCCAGAACCACTATGGGAACGGCCCCGCTCTGCCAGGCGAGAGCTAGGTATCGCTCCAGTCGAGCGGAGCTAGGAGCTTGATCCAGCCCACAGACCAGGAAGACCCGATCGACGTTAGCCGCGACCACCTGCGCTGCCGTCTCCCCGCCGCTACGGTCGCGGACGAAGGCGGTCCGGCGCGGCAACACCGCCGCGATCTGCTCTCGGTCTCCTGGCTGCTCACCGTGGCCCACGACCACCCAGTCCCCGGTGGCGATGAGCTGACCTCGCGACTCGGCTCGCGACGGCTCCGGACCCAGCACCGTGCACCGCCCTCGGTCGGTCCGCGACACCCGAGCGGGCCTGCCTCGCCCTGGTCCCAGTTCGAGGAGGGCCTCTTCCAGGGCGCGGTCCCACCCCAGGGGAGTCAAAGGGTCGAATTCCAAAAGTGTCGTGGGGGTCACGCGGTCGCCTCCAGCTTGGAGGTGCCCGCCGAGTTGTTCGCTAGGTCAGCGCGGGTCGGGCACCAAATAAGTGGTTTCGGGACAGTCCGAGACGGGAGCCACGGAGACTGCTTGACGCATCTGGCTCACCTCCAAACTGACTTGGTTTCCGACCTCGAGGTCGTGAGCTTACCGATCGATCCCGCGGCAGCGCAACAATCGGCGCACAGTTACCTCGGGTTGATAGCGTGAAAGAACCCTGACCCGTACTGACGACCACCGGAAATCGTGGCGCTGAACGCCCACGAAGGAGAGCTATTCATGGGCATCGACATTCCGCCGTCCGGCACCCGAGGTCCCACCATGCCGCGCCTCATGAACCGGCTCTTCTCCCCCTTCATGAAGATGCAGATGGCCCGATACCGTCGCACCAAGGGTTCCGAACAGCCCCAGATGATGGGGTTTCCCGCCCTCCTGCTGACCACCGTGGGCGCCAAGTCGGGCCAGCGGCGGACCGTGCCGCTGGGCGGATTCCCGGACGGACCGGACGCCTGGTTGGTGGTTGCTTCCGCCGCGGGCGGGGCGCGACACCCGGCCTGGTTCCTCAACATGGCCAAACACCCTGACCAGATCTGGGCCGAGGTCGGGACCCGCAGGGTCCACGTGAGTGGCGCGTTGCTCCGAGGAGTCCCCCGCGAGGAAGCGCTGGAACGGATAGTCGCGATCGCGCCGCGCTACGCCGGATACCAGAAGAAGACTGATCGCGAGATTCCCATCGTGCGCCTGACCGTCGCCGCCTGACCACCATCTCCGGTTGTCGGCCGAGCACAGCGTTGAGCCCCAACCCTAGGTCCGACCGTACCTAGACGGATCTGCGGGCCCAACATAGATCTCAGGCTGAGAACCGTCAGCAACCGGACCACAGCCCTGCTGGCTGGGGGACGGGGATGGGGACGCCCAGATGGCCGAGAGGGTCGAATCCGGTTCTGCAGCGGTCCAACCGCAAGACCCCGATGCCCAGCGCCTGGCGGCCCTTGGCTACCGTCAGGAGCTGAGCCGGGTTCTGACTCTCTTCGAAAAACTTGGGGTGGCCTTCTGCTACCTCTGCCCGATGGTAGGCATTTACTCCTTGTTCACCTTGGGAGCCGGGTCGGCGGGTCCCCGAAACCTCTGGCTCATGCCCATCGTGGTCTTCGGGCAGCTGCTGGTCTCCTTGGTCTTCGCCGAGCTGGGCAGCCACTACCCGATCGCGGGCGCGCTATTCCATTGGAGCAAGAACCTGATCGGCCGGGGCTACGGCTGGTGGGTCGGTTGGATCTGTGGCTGGGCTCTGATCCTCACGGCGGCCTACGTGGACACCGGTTTCGTGATTTACGCCTCACCCCTGCTGCACAACCTCTTCGGCACCAACATCAACGCCGCCGACCCCAACACGATCTTGTTGTTCACCCGGCTCCTGCTGGCGGTCCAGACCGTCTTCAATGTGGCCGGGGGCCGGCTGCTGGGCAACATCTCCAAGATCGGGGTTTACGTGGAGATCCTGGGCACCTTAGGTATCGCCATCCTGCTGGCCGCCGTCGGCTTCCACCACGGCATCGGGTTCCTCTTCACCACCCAAGGCACTGAGAATCTCGCCCACAACCCACTCGGGGTCAACTTTGAACCGCCCCGGGAAAGTTGGAGACTCCATTCGTTGAGAGGATGGAGAGATGACAAGCACGACGAGGTACCCGCAGGAGCTGCGGGAGCGGGCGGTGAGGATGGTGTTGGAGCACGGAGGCGAGTA
>JBAWFE010000062.1:0-4729 GCA_049591595.1 Candidatus Dormiibacterota bacterium | reverse complement strand
ACGCAGATGGGGTCGTGGTGGTGCGGGGCCGGGTCGAGGTCGGCGCCAGGCGGGGATTCGGAAATGGCAACGGCAGTGCCCCGCCGCCAACCGGACTGGAAGGGGAGGAGGCGGTGGAGCCAGCGCTGGCTGAGGAGTCCGAGGAGGCACGGGTCATCGCCGAGGAGGTGCTGGCCCTGGACGACCCGGCCCTGGCCCACTGGCGGGCGGCCGCAGTAATTCACGTACGCGCATTGGACGCGGGCGAGGATGGGCTCCGACGGCTGGCAACGCTACTCACCGAGCACCCCGGTGAGTCGCGAGTCGTACTGCACCTGCGGGATGCCGACGGAGACCACGAACTGGAGCTTGGCAGCGAGCACCATGCAGCCGGGTCGCCGCAGCTGGAAGCTGAGGTGACCGAACTCTTCGGGCCAGGGTCCTACCGCGCCGACCCGATCAGGACGTTGGCGCCGCCGCCCCGCTTCCGAGGCCGCAACCGCTAGCCGTCGCTGGGTCTAGATCTGCTGCAGGCTGTGCAACAGCGACGGGAAGAGGACCTGGGCCAGGGCGATATAGACCACCACCGCGATCACCAGGCCGAGCACCGCGGCCATCTCGGTTTGAACCTTGACCGCGCGCTCGATGGGAGCAATCAACCGGTCGGTGATGCGCTTGATGGAGTAGACGAACGGATGCCACGGGTCGAGGTGGAGCGCGGTGATCAGAACGCGGATCAGCAGGAGTATCACGATCACTAGGGCTACCGCGCTGATGAACTCGAAGATCACGGTGAAGATGATCCAAACCGGGTTGGCGAAATCGCTCGAGGCCAGCTGTTGCAGCAGCTCGGCCACGGCGAAGACCAGGATCAGCGCGAGCAGCGGAGAGAAGTCGAGCCCGGCAATCGGGGGAAGTACCCGGCGCAGCGGCCGGATCACCGGCATCACCAGCGCTTCCAGGAGATGCCCTACCGGCGTCGCGTAGGCCTCAGGGAAGAAGGACATGAAGGCCCAGGCAAGGATGCACAGGGCATAGATGTCGAGCAGGACGGAGACGTCCTTGACCAGGATCTCAGCGATGTGCATCGGCCGGAGTATAGATCGGGACCCTTGAGGGTCCGGCGCGGTCCGAAGAGGCTTCGTGGGAGAGCCGGGACTTTGGCGGACGACCGGGCTGGCAGGTGAGGAGCGGCGCCAGACCGCGTCAGGTCAACCCTCGACGTACTTGTCGGCCACGGCTAGCGCCTGATCGAGACGGTGAATCCCGTCCCGGAGCTCGTCGTCTGTGATGATCAGCGGGGGAGCAACGTGGATGCGGTTGAAGTGGCTGAACGGCCACAGGCCGAGCTCCCGGCAGGCTGCGACAAGCTGGGTCATCGGCTCGTTGCCTTGTCCGCTGGCGTTATACGGCACCAGCATCTCGCGCGATTGGCGGTTTTTCACCAGCTCCACGGCCCAGAACAATCCCTGTCCACGGACTTCGCCGATCGACGGATGGCGCTCCATCAGGTCGCGCAACGCGGGTCCGGCTACCTCCCGGCCGAGCCGTCGAACGTGCTCCAGCAGCTCCGTCTCCTCGAAGACCCGAATGCTGGCGATGCCGGCCGCGCAGGCCAGGGGGTGGCCGGAGTAGGTGAGCCCGCCCGGATACGGTTGGTCGGCAAACGACTCCCAGATCCTTTCGGAGACGATCACCCCGCCCAGGGGCACATAGCCGGAGTTGACCCCTTTGGCGAAGGTGATCAGGTCAGGGGTCACTGTCCATGCGTCGACCGCGAACCACTCTCCGATCCGCCCGAAACCCACCATGACCTCGTCGCAGATCATCACGATTCCGAATTCGTCACAGAGGGACCGGACCCCCGCCAAGTAGCCGTCAGGGGGCATCAGCACCCCGTTTGTGCCCACCACCGTCTCGAGCAGGATGCCGGCGATGGTGCCCGGGCCCTCCAGTTGAATCACCTCGCGGAGGTAGCTAATGGCGGCGGCACTCTCCTCTGCTTCGGTTTGAGCTCCGAAGGGCGACCGGTAGAGGTAGGGGCCTAGAAAGTGGACCACTCCGGGGATTCCGGGCTCGTTGGCCCATCTCCTTGGATCACCGGTTACCGTGATCGATCCGCTGGTCGCGCCGTGGTAGCTGCGGTAGGCGCCGAGGATCTTCTGCCTTCCAGTGTGGAGCCGGGCCATCCGGATCGCGTGCTCATTGGCTTCGGTTCCGCCGTTGGTGAAGAAGACGAAGTTGAGGTCTCCCGGGGCTCGCTCGGAGATGAGCTCAGCCAGTTGGCTGCGCTGATCATTGGCGAAGTCGGGAGCCAGAGTGCAGAGCTGGCCCGCCTGATCTTGGATGGCGGAGATTAGCGATGGGTGCTGGTGCCCCAGGTTGAGGAACACCAGTTGGGAGGCGAAGTCGAGATAGCGCCGGCCGTCCTGGTCCCAGAACCAGCAACCCAGCGCCCCGGCCGGTTTGAACTGACGCACCGTTCGCTGGGCCGACCAAGTGTGAAAGACATGGTCGACTGAGACCGCTTCAGCCGCTTCAGGTAGCACCACGACTCCCTTGACTCAGTTGGCAGGAAATGAGAGGTTGATGGCCGGCCGGAGTTCGCCCGTCACTTGCCATCTTCCAGTCACGACCTTGGTTCTGGTGAAGAAGTGGATCCCATCGGGGCCGTACATATGGCTGTCTCCGAACAGAGAGTCCTTCCAGCCCCCGAAGGAGAAGGTTCCCACCGGCACCGGAATGGGAACATTGATGCCGACCATGCCGACGTCCGCTTCCCGGCAGAACCTTCGCGCGGCCGCTCCGTCGCGGGTGAATATGGCGCCCCCGTTGCCGTACTGGTTGGCGTTGACTACTGAGAGCGCGTCCGCGTAGTCGGGGCAGCGGACCACGCTCAGCACCGGGCCGAAGATCTCGTCCTGGTAGACCTGCATGTCGGGCGTGACATGATCAAGCAGAGAGGCCCCCAGGAAGAACCCATCGCCCTCGAAAATGAGCGCTCGACCATCGACCACCACGGTCGCCCCTTCTTGCTGCCCAGTGGCGATGTACGAGGCCACTCGATCCCGATGGGCGGCGGTGATCAGGGGTCCCATCTGGGATGCCGGATCAGTTCCAGCGCCAATTCTAAGGCGGGCCATTTTGGCGCTGATCAGCTCGACCAGGGGATCCGCGGACTCGCCAACCGCCACCAGCACCGAGATGGCCATGCAGCGCTCGCCCGCCGAGCCGAAGCCGGCCGACACGGCAGCATCGGCCGCCGCGTCGAGGTCGGCATCGGGCAGCACCACCATGTGGTTCTTGGCGCCACCTAAGGCCTGCACCCGCTTCCCGTGGCGGGCTGCTCGCTGATAGATCTGTCGGGCGACAGGGGTCGAACCTACCGAGCTGACCGCTGCCACGTCGGGATGCTCAATCAGCCGGTTGACGGTGTCGGCGTCGCCGTGGAGCACGGACAAGACGCCGGAGGGCAGGCCGGCTTCGGCGAACAGCTCGGAGAGAAGCACAGGGGCGCTGGGGTCCTTCTCGCTGGGCTTGAGGATGAAGGCGTTGCCGCAGGCGATGGCGCTGCAGATCATCCACAGCGGCACCATCACCGGAAAATTGAAGGGGGAGATGCCGACCGCGACCCCGACCGGGAAGCGGTACTCCTCGACGTCAACATTCGTCGAGACCTCAACCGACTTACTTCCCTTCAGCAAGTGGGAGAGCCCACAGGCGAATTCCACGTTCTCCAAGCCCCGGGAGATCTCTCCCCGCGCGTCACTCAGCACCTTGCCGTGCTCTTGGGTGATGGCGAGGGCTAAGCGGTCGGCGTTGCGAGTCAGCAACTCGCGAAAGCGGAAGAACACATCGGCCCGCTGTGCCAAGGTGGTCGCGCCCCATCCTGGCTGGGCTGCGCTTGCCAGTGCGACGGCCTGGTCTACCTCTTGTTCTGAGGCAATCGGCACCGAACCCAGCTGCCGTCCGGTGGCCGGGTCGTAGACCGGCAGGGAAGTGGAATTGGACGCCAGCCTTTTCTGGCCGCCCACGAAATGAGGGATGCCCACAATCTCGGCTGCTGTTGTTCCCACCTGCCCGGTTGTCATCCCCACAGAGCCTTCCTCCAGAGAGCCAGCGAAATCTTCCCGTCCAAATCTAAACGCCCTGAGCGTCCAGTTCACACCGACTGCCGTCCGCCGTCAAGCTCGCGGTGCTTCTCCGCGGGCGCCTTCGCCTGGAGAGGGCCGCACTGGCCAGGCCCCGTCCACCACTCGATCGGCGTTCCCCTGCCGGCGCAGATACGCCTGGAGGTTTGCCGCTTGGTCTCGAGCGGCACCTACTTGCAACTCGTGCAGGCCTCGAGGTTCCAGGTTCGCGACGTCGGGGTACCGACTTGCCAGTGACCGCGCGACGCCCAGGGCAGCCAGCGCATCGCTCCGGGCATCATGGGCCGACTGCAGCGGCACGTCGTACACCCGGCAGGCGTCCGCCAGGTGGCGACCCCCCGGGCGGTAGCGGTCAACGCTTTTATCGAGCACCAGGGGGTCGATCAGGGGAGACGGGGCACCAGCGAGCCGGTCTTCCAGGGACGGAATCTCCCAGCGATGGCACTCCCGATCCAGCAGAGTGAAGTCGTACGGGACGTTGTAGGTCACCACGGCGACCCCGGCCTGGAGCGCCTTGGTCAGGGCAGCAACGATTTCGCTGATCGCTGCCGCCGCCGACATTCCCCGGGAACGGGCCATCTCCGTCGTGACTCCGTGGA
>JBAWFE010000061.1:0-91599 GCA_049591595.1 Candidatus Dormiibacterota bacterium | reverse complement strand
TGACTGGGAGCCGCTGGAGGTTCAGTCTGGAGGCGGTTGGCGCAGACGCCCACTCGCGCCCATTGCGGCCCGACCGGCCATGCTGGCAGCCATGCTAGAGGTAGCGGCGGTTCTTGGGCGGGACTTCGACTTCGTACGGGTAGACCTATACAGCGTCGAGGGCGTCATCTATGTGGGAGAACTGACGCCGTATCCGGCAGGTGGCATGGCACGGTTCTGGCCACGCCAGTTTGATCTCGAACTCGGATCTCACTGGCGATTGCCGCGCGACCTAGCAAAATAGCGTAGCTTCCACGGACCGAGGTTGGTTCCTTGGGCGAGTCAAGTACCCCGTATAGCGACCCCGACTTGTCGAAAGCTTGCCACTGGTGAGAATCGGACGTTTTCTTCCAATGCCGCCAGGGGCACGAGCGGCGGCGCTGTAACGTGAGAGTGCTCGCCCCAGTGCCTAGGAAGTGTCCACCGGTCGAGTCACCGGGCCTGGGACATGTCGCGGATTAGGCGAGTTCTCGCCGTGGATGCGTGAGCGTAGGTAGTCGATTTGACGGCGGTAGCCGTCAGCGATGCTAACCTCAGCCTCGAACCCGAGGATGGTGCGGGCACGTGTGTGGTCGGCCTCTGTGTGATTCACATCCCCTCGAGCGGAAGGATGAGTCTCGATTTGAATCGGACCGACCAGCGACCTCAGTAGATCGAAGACTTCCAGAAGAGAGACGACAGCTCCGCCTCCGATGTTGATCGCTAGCCCGCTCACTGGAGCATCTGCGGCCCGCCGGGTGGCTCGAACAACGTCCTCCACGAAGGTGAAGTCACGGCTCTGGGTCCCGTCGCCGAGAAGCTGCAGCGAGTGACCGCTAAGCGCCGCCTCGGCGAAAATTCTTAGAGCCATGTCGGGTCGCTGTCCGGGTCCATACACGGTGAAGTAGCGAAGCGCCACGGTTTCGAGGGTGGAGCAGCACGCATGTAGACACATCTCTTCAGCTGCCAATTTAGTTCTGGCGTAAGGGGAGATGGGTGCCGCTTCACCTTCTTCCCGGAACGGGCGCGGCCCGTCACCGTATACGGATGACGAGGACGCGAATACTAGCCGTCGAACGGATGCGGCCCGAGCGCAAGCTTCAAGCAGACGTTCGGTGGCTACGACGTTGTCGTGGATATACTTCTCCTCAGTCCCAAAGCTTGCTCGGACGCCCGCTCGTCCGGCGAGGTGAAAGACCACCTCAGTTCCGGCAACGGCTGAGTCGAGTTCGGCTTCCGCAAGATCTACTGAAACAAAAGTGAACCCCGTCTGCGGGAGCAGCGACGCCACGCGCTCGCGCTTCTCGGCTGGGTCGTATGCGTCACTGAATGAGTCGATCCCCCGTACGGCCCACCCATCGCTTAGCAGCGATCTCGCGAGGTGAGAGCCAATGAACCCGCCGGCGCCTGTGACTACACATGAGCGGGGCACGAATGGTCTCCTTCTGGTGGACCGTTCCGAAGCAGACTGCTCAGAGCCTATTCTAGCTCCAGTAGCTGGTACCTTGGTTAGAAACCCACTCCCGGCAGTGACAGTCGACTCCATTGGTGAGCTCCCCGTGGCTCTAGATGCATAGGGCCTGGACTGGTCACGTCCAACACGACTAACACGTTCGGCGCTGTGTGCCTGCAGGAAACCCACCGTAGAGGCCTAGGTGCTAAGGCGTCAGCCTGCAACAAGACTCCAAGTCCAGGACAGCCAGCTGGACAGTGAGAGGAGGTCCAGCGACTCAGCCAGTGGTGACCACCTGGTGGAAGGCAGTCCCTCGATCACCCAGCACGCTGCTGGCGGGCGCAGATCGGATAGGGAACGGCTGATGTCGCCAGTTCGCTTCAACTCCGGACTGAGCTATAGTCCCCAGAGATGGTCGTCCATCCACTACCCTCGGCGCCATGTTTCTGGGTGACCTGCGCGTACACGACGAGACCGTTGCGCGAGCTATACAGGACCAGCCCGACTCGGACAATTCAGCCACAGCCGCACCATCGAGCCGCCGCGAACTACTGGTAGTGAGCAGATAGCCGCTGTTCAGCGCCCGTCTGTTGGAGTGGTAATCGCCACCCTGGGCCGGCCGACGGTGGTCGATGCGGTCGCGAGCGCATTGGCACAGAACTACGCGGCAGAGGCGGTCGTTGTCGTAATTGACGGTCCCCGAGAGTCGGTCCAAGCGAGTCGAATATTAGAGGATCGCCGGGTGGAGATCATTGCTCTAGGCTCCCGCCACGGACTCCCCTTCGCCCGCAATGCTGGCATCGGTCGCCTGGCGACGGACCTTATAGCGTTGCTGGACGACGACGACGAGTGGCTCCCCGCCAAGCTTCAGCTGCAAATTGAGCGGTTCCTCCAAATGCGCGATGCCGGGACGGTGCATCCCGTCATCGGGTGCCGAGCGATCATCCAGGACGTAACGCGCAAGGTGATCACCATTGCCCCTGAGCGGCTGATTCACTCACGCCAGAGCGTCAGTGACTATCTTTTTCGTAGACGCCGGATCCGGCCGAGAGAGGCCATCCTGGGGGCCTCAATGCTCGTTTTCGACCGCGCCTTGGCGCAGATAGTGGTTTTCGACTCGGATCTCACGCGCCATGACGATTGGGACTGGCTGTTGCGCGTAGGGGCACGAACCGATGTGGCATTCGCGCACGTGCCAGAGGTCGGAATCCGGTACACAGTGCAAGCGTCGGCCAATTCGGCACGGCGCGGGTGGAAGGACAGCGTGGCATGGCCGTTCGCTCACGGAGCGTTCATGACCCCCCGCGAGCAGGGCGACTTTCTGCTTTGCGTCAGCGCCCCGATCGCGGTAGCCTACTGGGACTGGCGAGGACTAGCGACGATTGTTGGCAAGGTCGTGCATCTGAGAGCTGCCAGCCTGCGCTCATGGTTATTCTTGCTGGGTTTAATCCTCCTCTCATTCATCCGTGCGGGACGGCGACGACTGAGTTGAAGCGACGTCTCTGCCACTCGATCCGTGGGCTGGCCGACGGATCGCTGGGTCGGGCGTGGAGCGACCCGGGGGCTTGGAAGGTGGGGGGAGAATGTCGGCGCGGGCACCCGGGAGTTACTGTCGCGCCACGCAGCTCGCACGTTCACTGGGGTTCAGCCGAATGCAGGATAGACGACCGGTGGCGAGATCGCCCACGGCTGGACCTTCAGCGCGGGTCCATAGCGTTCGGTGCCCGAGGTGCCCAGCGGGGTCTCACACGATCTGAGTAGATTCTGGGACTGGAGAAGTCACGGTTACGGGACCGGTAAGGCGCTCTCGCAGAATCACCCGCAAAACTCGGAACCCATCGCGGATGGTATGCAGTTTGCTGTTTCCGTGAAGGCGGCGCAGTTCGTAGCTCCCGACTTCTTCGATCCTAAGTGACGACTTCGCCAAGCGAATGTTGATGAGCGCCTCGACCTCGAAACCGTCCGTGTCCAGCTCGATGTGCGGCAAGCAGTGGACCCAGAACGCGTTGAGTCCGTAGCAAAGATCGGTGAAGCGAGTACGGTAGAGGAGATTGACCAACCTGACGAGGCCGTAGTTTCCGATGCGCCGAAGCCAAGTGATGTCAGCACTACCGCCACCTGCGGCGAACCGAGTTCCCTTGGCGAAGTCCGCGCCATCGAGAAGCACGCGGACGAACTGCTCGATCTCTTGAGGGTTCGCCGAACCGTCAGCGTCGAGCATGACGATGACGTCGCCGTGACAGGCGGCAAAGCCGGCGGCCAGGGCGTTACCTTTGCCACGGCCAATTTGGTGGACTATTCGGGCGCTGGGGTAGAGTGCTTGGGTTACCGCGATCGTCTCATCGGAAGAGCGTCCATCGACCAAGATGAGCTCGAAGATCGTTGGCGGCATGAGGAGCAACACGTACTGGAGGTTGGCGGCCTCGTTCATAGCGGGTATCACCACGCTCACTCGGACCGGATTGCTCCGGCCTACCACATTGATGGTGCCTGGGGTGCGAGATTCGTGGCGCGAACGCCATTCCGTCGTTGGGAGGGCTGGCGCCGAAGTCGGGCTCGCGATTGGACTAGCGGCGTTGACGGGTTTTGATTGAGACGAAGAGGTTGTCACGGCTG
This sequence comes from Candidatus Dormiibacterota bacterium, assembly GCA_049591595.1. Lineage (GTDB taxonomy): Bacteria > Chloroflexota > Dormibacteria > Aeolococcales > Bog-877 > Bog-877. The sequence goes on along the minus strand of JBAWFE010000061.1, from coordinate 87,512 downwards.
ACCCCGGTTTGAGGTCGAGGCGACCCAGGTCGAGATCGAGGATTCCACCGCGAGGCGGCCCGGCGGGCAATACTCAGGGTGAGTTCGCACAGATGTTCTCCAACTCGTCTTTTCGACCGCCTAGGACGCACGAAAAGACCGCTTGTGCCGGGCTACAGCTGTGCTCCAAGCCTTGGCTGTTCCGGCGACTGACACCACCTTCTCCGTCCCTCACTAAAGTGTGACTGGCGGTTACGAGGGTGTCAAGGCAGTTCACGGTCTTGTCACATGACGGTCACGAGAATTCGCCCACGAGGCGCGGAGACGTCTCCCCTTGCCTCTAGCTCGCGTGGACTTCCGCTCGGCGGAACGGATTCCAGTTAGGGGGGGCCGCCCCAGCCGGGCGAAGCTGTGCGGTTCCTTCTGGAGGCGGGGAGTCGGCTCTTGGCCGATCTACGGTCCGTAGTGGATGTCTCGCCGCACTTGCTGAACCGAGATACCTTTAGGGTTATCGGACCGTGCGGCTGGCGGGCCCGGTTGCCCCATCGGCACGAGAAAGGCCTGCGCTGTACCGGGCACCAAAGGCGGGGGAGGTGGCGGTGAGACGTGTGAAGGAGTGGGCGACTCGGGTCTGGGCTGTAAGCTTGACCATCTTGGTGCTAGTCGCTGGACTGGTGGCCATCGGGGTTTGGGGCTGGCCGGGACGCCCGGGTTCCGCTGCTCCCAAGTTAGGACTGTTCGTGGCCCGAGAAAACTCCGCGGCGATTACCGCCCTTGGGGCCACCCTGAAGGTCACAGTCCAGATGATGACCGTATACGCTGACGGTCCCGCTTGGACTACCTATTCCGACCCGCCGGCCACCTCTCTGCAGCTGCTTCTAGGGGTAGGGGAGGTTACACCCGGGGAGGCGCGGACCATCGGTCATCGGCTGGTATCGACAGGGCACGCCAACACGATCATCAGAATCATGTGGGAGATGAACGGAAACTCCTTCCCCTGGGGCGTGCAGGCGCTGAGCGCCGCCAAGTATATCGCGGTCTATCGGGCGGCGGAGCGGGCGTTTGCGGCGGTCCCCGGGAACCATTTCCAGTACGTGTGGAATCTCAATGCCGGTTCTGTGGCGCCCGGTCGTACCGAGTTTGATACTTACCCTGGCAACGCTTACGTCTCCAACATCGGGATCGACTTTTACGATTTTCACGACGATTCGGTCGTACCGCCGATCCTGGCATTCGCGGCGGCACAGGGCAAGCCGGTCTCATTCGACGAATGGGGTCTGAACGGGAGGGACGACCCAGCGTTCATCAACTACGTGGCTAGCGTGGTTAATGATCCCGGCGACAACGTCGACTTCCAGGCCTACTTCTCCGATGGGCGATCCAAGATCACGCGATTCCCTCGGTCCGAAGCCGCCTACACGAGCGACTTTGCCCGGGGCAAGTCCTGACTACCTAGTCCGAGAACCACCCAAAAAACTCGGGGGCGTCGACGCCGTGAGCAGTCGGGTCTGTCACGACTGTCGCCAGATGAAGCGAGTCAACGAGTGAACTTGGCGTACCGTGCGCCAAGCCAACACCCGGAAGCTCGTCGGGCCCCCTGGAGATCCGGATGCGGCTTCTCTAGTACAGGAGCTCCGCGCTCTCGACCACGGTGTATCCACAATCCCGGCGCGCGGGAGCCCACAGGGTCCAGAGCGGCCAGACTGAAATTCCGTCCGAGCTAATCTTGTGGCCTGGGCCGGCGGATGGTAGGAGGCGATGTGTTCGAGCTCCTTACCGTAAATGTCAAGAATGTCGGGAGCCTACCCCGGTACGAGGCAGAGAATTCCCACCACTCGTGACACTTCCCCCGGTCCCGACCCTTCCGTGGGGCTGGAGGCGGCACCGGTTTAGGCATCATCTTTCAACAACCCGACCCTCGCTCCTGCGCTGGATTAACCAATGGGTTGCCCTCACTGACTTGGCAGGCGCGTTGTGCGGCGGGCTATTTCACCGACCGGTGCAGTCGAGTCTAGCAGCCGCCTGAGAAGTCCTTCCGGTATTCAGCTTCCGACTGAGGGAACTGGGTGATTGTCGAATCGATCGCGCCGGAAAATGAGAAGTAGGCCTGGAAGGCGACGTTGTCGGCGGGATCGTTGACCACGCTAGCTACGTAGTCGATGAACGCAGGGTCATCCGTCCCATTCAGACCCCATTCGTCGAACGAGACCGGCTTGCCCTGGGCCGCCGCGAAGGCAAGGACCGGAGGCATGACTGAATCGTCGTGAAAATCATAGAAGTCCATTCCGATGTTCGAGACGTACGCGTTTCCGGGGTAGGTATCAAACTCAGTACGCCCAGGCTCAACCGATCCGGCGTTGAGATTCCACACGTATTGGAAATGGTTACCGGGGACCGCCGCAAAGGCGTTGTGGGCGGCTTGGTAGATCGCGATGTATTGAGCGGCGCTTAGCGACTGGGTGCCCCACGGCATGCTGTCGCTGTTCATCTCCCACATTATTCGGATGATCGTATTGGCGTGCCCCGTCGATACCAGCTGATGACCGATCGTGCTGGCCTCTGTGGGAGTGACTTCCCCGACCCCAAGTAGGAGTTGCATGGTAGTTGATGGCGGCGACGTGTATGTGGTGTAAGACGGCCCATTCGCATAGACCGTCATCAATCGAGCCGTGACCCCAAGCTCTGACGCCAGAGAGTCGATGGCGGACGGGGTGTCAGCGCCCACGAAGAGACCCAGTCCGGGACAGTAGGCTGCCCCGGAAGTCTCGGAGGATGTCGACAAGCTGACCGGGGCGGTAACTGGGCTCGGAGCTGTAGGCGTTGCAGTCGCTACAGGCGCCGGGATGCTCCGAGCGGCCATCTCCTTGTGCCAGTCACTGGGTACCGGGACGCTCTGGCCCGTGGGCCGGGTAGTCTCCGCGGGCGATGTGCCCCGGACCATGAGAGCACCAAGCGCGGGAGCAAACACCCAGATAAGCGTGGCGGCGCTGATCCACCGAAGTCTCCGGGCAAGCGGGAGCCGGACCCCCCTGAAGGACCGGGGGCCCGACCGCTCAGCCATACCTGCCTCCGAATGACAGATGTCCACCGCTACCCACAATCCTGAGCCTAGAACGTTGGCGATCCGGTAGATGTCGAGCCGATTTCGAGATCACACGGTGACTCCTTCGGTCCGTCGCCTTCCCCAGTGACCGGCCCGCTCCCGATCGGCCACCCTACCCCGCTCTTGCCTGAAGCCTACCACGTGCCACTGGGTGCCTTCCCACGGAATTGGGAGGTGGACTAGTCGGCCCTGGCCGTTCAGGGGACCCCGGTGTCCCCTGCTGACCGGCACCATTGAACTCCGGCAACGGATCCCCACGCGACGGGAGCAGAACAGTCAACCTCTACGGAACTGCCCCTGTCATGGAGCTCGCTCTCAGCTCAGGTCCTAGAGGCGCTCGCCGCAGAGAGCCCCCAATCAGGGCCTAGTGCCGAACGGGGAGGCGAGGGCTCTCGGCCACCGACCCCGGCGCGGCTGGAGCAAGACGATTTTGCTCCCACCGGCCTCAAGTGATAGGCGCGCCTACAGCACTGCGCACTATTGCGGTCCGCACTAATCGGCCGAGACCATCAAATAAGGCCGCACAGCGCGCAGAAATGAGAGGACGGGACATGGGAAGGGCCGGTCAGCGCGTTGCTGAACGTCACAAGATGACGTAGCTTTAGGCGGTGCGCAGGAAGCGAATGTCCCCTCCGACCGACCGTCGTCGCGGGTACCCCGCTGCAACGTCAGGTGCGGTCGGATTACGCACGTCGTCGACCGTGGAGCAACCCGAGCTTGCTCCTGCTCCGCTTGGTCGCCACCGAGTGGTGCCACTCGATTTGGTGTCAGCCAGACATCCTCGGTCGAAGACGAGGAGCGAACCGGAGCCGATCCATTGGGGCCTGACACGGCCAAACGGAGCGCCCTTGCAGCGCCGCTGCTAGTCCCCGAGATGGACCTTCCTATGCGCTTGCACAGCACGCCCATGATCGACTTTAACCAGACGCAATACATAGCTTTGTGCGGCCGACTGCCGGAGACGCGGAGTGCGCTGGGGGCGTGCCACGGTGCGCACCGTTAAATTGCCGCAGGTAGGCGTGGAGACCACAGTGGTTGGCTTCGGATGCGCTGGACTGTTCAGGTTGCCGCGCCGCGCCGATAGACGAGCTGTGTTAGAGGCGGCCTACGACGCGGGCATCAGGCACTTTGACGTCGCTCCAATGTACGGACTAGGAATGGCAGAGTCGGAGCTCGCCCCCGTGCTGAAGGGGCGGCGGGCAGAGATCACCGTCACGACCAAGTTTGGCATTGGCATGACCGTAGCGGGCCGCTTAGCTGGCCGGGTGCAAGGGCCCGCAAGAGCCCTCCTTGCCACGCAGCCGAGTCTAGGGGAAGAGTTGAAGGCTCGAGGACGTGGTCCGCGGTCAGGCTGGGTGGGAAGAATGCTGTACTCCCCGGAAGGTTACAGCGTGCGCTCGGCAGAACGAAGTCTCGCCCACAGCCTCCGCGCCCTCCAGACAGACTACATCGACGTGTTTACGCTGCATGACCCGGTCGGACACCTTGCTGGCGGCGCACCAGATCTGCTTGCCTACTTGAACCGCCAGCGCGACGCCGGACGGATCCGCGCGTGGGGTATAACCGGCGAGATTCGCGACCTTCTGGAAGTCGCACGAGAGCTCCAGGAACCCGCTCCACTGATTCAGTTCAGAGACGACGTATTCGAGCCGCTGCCCACCACGGATGCGGGTCTAGCCGAGGCCCGGATTACATTCGGCGGCATGAGCCGCGTCCTGCCCGCTATGCGCCGATTCCTCGCCAATCATCCCGACGAATGCAATAAGTGGAGTGAGCGTCTTACAATGAACCTGCGCGAAAAAGCGGTTCTGCCGACGCTCCTGTTGCGTCAAGCTCTTCGCCGTAACCCGGGCGGAGTTGCACTTTTCACGAGCACAAGCTCGGGGAGAGTGCGATCCGCCGCCGAGTCCGTGTCCGACGCAGCTGCGGTCATGGATCCGAATGAGAGTTTGGCCACAAGCGGTCTGGCTGACGCGACGCGGGCCCAAACAGCGGAGCCGTTCGGTTCCTCATGATCGAGGACCTGACTTTCCTGACGGCCGACATGACCGTTGGATGCGATCTCGTAGTTGTTGGGGCGGGACCGGCGGGAATCGTGACTGCCCTGGTTGCCGCTGAGCGGGGAGTCGATGTGTTGCTGGTCGAGAGTGGCCGGCAGGCGTTTGACCCTTCTCTTCAGAGCCTCTCGGATGCAGCCCTACTGGACCGCCATCGGCATGCGCCGCTGTCGATGGCGACTAGGCGGCAAGTTGGCGGTACGTCGGTTATATGGGGCGGGCGCTGTGTGCCATTTGATCCTGTGGACTTTAGGCCTCGACCAGTCGCCAATTCCGCTACTTGGCCAGTTAGCTACGATGAGGTAAGTCGGTTCTTCTCAAAAGCTTGTGACTGGCTCGTGTGCGGGCGAGCAGTCTTCAACGCGCAGCAGATACCTACCTTGGCCAGTGAGTTGGTCCCTGGTCTGGCGGACGGATCCGTCACTACGTCGACGTTGGAGCGGTGGTCGCTACCGACGGACTTTGGAAGAACGTATCGATCCCGTCTTCAGCAGGCTCCAAATCTTAAGCTATTCACGGGGGTCACCGGTACCCAGTTGGTCTGCGCCCGTGACGCTAGACGGGCAGAGTACCTAGAGTGCAGGACAATAGCTGGTAAGAGAATTCGAGTGAAAGCCAAGGAGTTTGTCGTCGCCGCCGGAGGGCTCGAGAGCACTAGGTTGCTGATGACCTCAGAAGGTCCGCAGGGTGGCCCCCTCGGGGGCGGTTCAGGTCACTTGGGTAGATGGTACATGGCGCATGTCGAGGGGGCGGTCGCGAATGTCCGCTTTACCACGCCGCCTCGCTCTACGGTCTATGGGTATGAACGTGACACCGATGGGGTGTATGTCCGACGCCGATTCGCATTTGTAGAGAAGTTCCAGATACAGGAGGGGTTACCCAACGTGGTGGCCTGGCTCGGAAACCCTGAGTTGCCCGACGCCCATCATATGAGCGGCCCCCTGTCATTCGTATATCTCGTGCTTAGTTCCCCGCTGGGTCAGTGGTTCGCACCCGAGGTCCAGCGGCTCTCGCTTACGGGCGAGGAGATACCAGGAACCCCTTACGGCGGCTCCACAATTTCACCACGTAAGGCGCACTGGCGCAACGTGTTGCGGGAGCCCATGCGGACAGCACACTTCGTCGGCGATTTTGGAGCCCACCGTTTCTTGGCGCGTGGACGGCGCGCGCCAGGTTTTTTCGTCTACAGCCCGGAGAACGTCTACCCACTGCAATATCATGGCGAGCACATTCCGAATTCCAGTAGCCGGGTCAGTCTCTCCCAGAAGGTAGACGTACTTGGCAGGCGGCGGTTAAATGTCGAACTTCGCTTCTCCCCCGCCGATGTGAGTGGGATCGTCAGGGCGCACCAGCGGTGGGATGCCTACCTTCGATCTTCCGGAGTAGGCTGGCTGGAATATCTGCATGAGGATGTCGAAGACGCGGTTACGCGGCGATTGGGCGGTGGCTTCCACCAGAGCGGGACCACCCGGATGTCCACCACAGCGGCCGAAGGGGTTGTGGACGGTAATCTTGCAGTGCACGGAGTCGAGAACGTTCACGTCGCCAGCAGCTCGACATTTGTGACGTCTGGGCAGGCCAACTCCACGTTTATGGTAGTCGCGTTCGCGCTTCGGCTAGCTGAGTACTTGTGCAGCAAGCTGCGTCCGTGATCCACTGTGCATAGCGAAGCCGGGGTTCTGCGCGGACTGGCCGGAGAGAGTTACCGCCTTTGGGGCAAAGCCGCGCGAGGCGGTTGGCGTCGAGACGGGGTCTTGACCCTTTCAAAGCACGGCCGGGTCGTTGAGGGGCTGGCGGCGGCCGCTCGCCGGCGGCTCGAGACGGTCCCTGTGCTCCTCCCGATGGTGCCGTCGTGAGACGGGAGTCCTGTTGATCAGCTGTACGGGGACCAAATCGACCGCGCCGGACGTCTGCCACCCAGCCCGGCAGGCACGCGGCATGAGATGGCTTGGCTTACAGACGTGGTACCGGCTCAACGGGGGTGGCCGGGTGGGCGCTGGCCTTGCAGATCGTAAGAGGACTTTTCGGTGCGCCAGGTAGACGAAAGCTGCTTGCGGGCACCATGCCTAGTACTGGAGATGGAGCTCGCCGACGGGGAGGAAGCAGCGCCGGCCTATGTCGACGTCAAACGATTCAACACCATCTGGTGCCTAGCCCGGCTGAGGGGCTACCCAATGCTCATTTCATTCTGGGATGTTGCCGCCGACCGGCGATTATCGCTTGCTCAGATCCGTAGCGCACTGAGTGCAGACCTGATGGAACGAGACGGTATGGACGATGCGGGCGGCAAGGCTCCAACGACCGCGGATATGACGGTGGTTGTCTGCACTCGCGATCGACCGACAGGACTACGTCGAACACTCTTGAGCCTTCAACGCCAGTCGACGAGTGACTTCAATCTGCTTGTGGTTGACAATGCGCCAAGCTCAGCCGCCGCCGCTCAGACTCTCCACGGGTTGAACATCGAGCGCTGTGAGTATGTCGTTGAACCTCGCCGCGGACTTTCACGTGCGCGCAACAGGGCTCTGGACATGACGGACACGGCGCTAGTCGCCTGGATCGATGATGATGAAGTCGCCGACGCGGATTGGGTTGTCCGACTGAAGGCCGGATTTGCACACGAGTCCAACCCGGCTGCCGTTTGTGGCGTAATGCTGCCCGCCGAGCTGGAGTCCGAAGCCCAAGTGAGATTTGAGCAGTACGGGGGCTTTAATAAGGGCCGTGGGCTTTCCGCTGAAGTGCTACTCGCCGGAACGTCGGCCGTGCACAGCCCCCTATATCCCCTCCCGGCCATCGGCTCCGGTGGGAACATGGCGTTTCGCCTAGATGCCTTGCGAGCAGTGGGCGGATTTGACCCTTGCCTAGGGGCAGGAACCCGGACACACGGGGGCGAGGAGACACGCGCCCTTGCATCCATTCTTCAATCACACCGAGCCGTGCTTCATTGGCCCTCGGCGATCACCTGGCACTATCACCGACGCGAGATGACTGCACTTCGTGATCAGTTCTATGGGTACAGTGCGGGATTGTCGGCATTTTATGCCAGTATGATTCGGTCCGATCCGAGCGTCATGCTTACTCTCCTTCGGCTGGTGCCCCACGCCTTGCGGGACATCGGAACTGGGCGCAAGAATCTTCGCTCCGGCCAATTGCCGTCAGACTTTCCGAGGGAACTCTTGCGAGCGGGGCGGCGGGGACTCGTGGCGGGTTGGTTCCTCTACGCTTATGAAGCACTCAACGATGGGTCAGGGAGTCCGGCCAAGTAGGGGTCGACTCTTGTGCGTACCGCCCCGCGCAATTCTCGCGTGGTGTTCAGCGCTGAAAGCGCGGGCGGAGAGCGACGGTGATGTCGCAGCCGACGCATCAGCGTTACCGCCTGTCCCGAGAGACGGTCCGACATTTCATCCAATCGATAAGTACCGGTCATGGGGGACAAGCCTACTTCCTACGGTGGTGTGCCGACCGTCCGATCGGTGGGAGTTCTTGCGGTCCGGAGCACATACCTCATCTGTGGACGAGGTGGTACTCGCCCTTGCGGTAGGGACAGGCCATCCAAAGGGGTAGTAGGACTAGGGTAGACGCCACGGCAGTTTCTCCGTGTCCCGATTCGCCGACCGAACATCACCGCGGCGCCAGTCATCATCTGGCGGATCTATCAGGCTCCATGCGGCAACTGCTATGTGACGGGGACTCCCCGCCAGCGAGCTCACCGAGACCTTGCGCCTTGGCGTGCATCTTGGCCCCGGGTCTGGCCAGTTTCGACGTCTGGACTAGGCGATGGCTCGCCCGAATGCTCTGGCTGCGAACCAGACAGCCACGGCGGCGAGCCCGGCCATGATGACCACTCCCTGGAGCACGTTGGGGTTGCCCAGGTGACCCAGGAAGACCGCCCGGTTGGCCGACACCGCGTGGGAGAACGGGTTGAGGGTAGAGATGGTGCGCAGCCAGCTGGGCGCAAGGCTCATCGGCAGCAACACACCGGACAGCAGAAGCAGTGGCAAGCTTGCCGTGAAGATGATGGGAGCGAACGAGTTCTCGTCCTTCAGCGCCAGCGCCAGAGCGTAAGAGATCGAGGCCACCAGCAGGCCGATCACTGCCACCAGGCCAAGTCCGATGAGAATGCCGACCGGCTTCAGGCTGAGTCCGAACGGAAGCGCGAGCGCCACCAGGATGAGGGCCTGAACGAAGAGGGTCAACACGTCTCTCAGCGCTCGGCCCAGCAGCAGCGAGAGCCGGCTGACGGGTGTGACCCGAAGCCGTTCCACCACCCCGAGGCGAAGCTCGGAGATGAGGCTGAAACCCACCCCCGCCGCGCCGAAGAGACCTAGTTGGATCAGCAGCCCTGGCACGAACACGTTGTAGGCACCCCCGGCAGGGAAGCCGGGAACCCGGGCGATCGACTTCAGCAGGGGTGCGAACAGCAGTAGATACAACGCCGGCTGGAGCACCCCAACCGCAACCCAGGCCGGGTTGTGGATGAAGAGGCTGAAGTAGCGTTGGAAGACCAGCCACGTGTCACGAGCAATTTTCACGCTTCTCTCTCCTCGAATCGGGCTACGTGGCGTCCGACTCGCGCAGCGAGCGGCCGGTGCTACGGAGGAATACGTCATCAAGGCTGGGTCGGCTTAGGGCGACGGTGGTTAGGCCCAGGCCGGCATTGTCCAGAAGTCGCAGGATGTTGGGAGTGGCGGTTTCCCCATGGTCCACGTAGAGTCGCAGCTCACGGCCATCGATCGAAGCCTCGCGGACGAACGGCTGTGGCTGGAGCAGTCGCAGCGCGGCGTCCACGTCGCCGCTGACCCCGACCGTGACCAAGTCGCCAGCGACTGCCCGCTTGAGCTCGTCTGGGGTCCCCTGGGCCACGATCTTGCCGTGGTCGATGATGGCGATCCGATTACAGAGGGCGTCCGCCTCCTCCAAATAGTGGGTGGTGATGAACACGGTCGTGCCCTCGTCCCGGAGGTGGCGAACCTCGTCCCACATCCGGGCCCGGCTTTGTGGATCTAAGCCGGTCGTCGGCTCGTCGAGAAACAGCAGCTGAGGTTTGTGGACCAGGCCCACTCCGACGTCGAGCCGGCGCCGCTGACCCCCGGAGTAGGTGGACGTCCTGCGATCCGCACAGGACGCCAGATCCAGGGTCACGATCAGCTCCGCCGCCCGGGCCTGGGCCTCGGCCCGACTCATGCCGTACAGCCGGGCCTCGAAGACCAGCTCGTGACGCCCAGTGACCTCCAGGTCGGCACCCCCACGCTGGCCCACATACCCGATCCTTTTGCGCACCTCGCCGGGGTATCTCAGGAGGTCCTGGCCAACTACCGTCGCCTCTCCCGACGTTGGCGGCATCAGGGTCGCCAGCATCCGCAAGGTCGTCGTCTTACCGGCCCCATTGGGGCCGAGGAAGCCGAAGATCTCGCCTGCGTAGACCTCCAGATCGATGCCGGCCACCGCCTCCACCGTGGACTTGCGGGAGTGAAAGACCCGGCGAAGCTGGTGGACGCTGATCACCGTCTGTCGGCCGTGGGGTTGGGCGCTCATGTGGCACCTCCCTGGTGGACTGTTAGGTCGGGTTCTCTCGTCGAAGGTCCTTGGCCGCGCCCCTCTTTCGGGGACTGGACGGCGAGCGGCGCTTCCGACTCAGCGCTCTGGTCGCCACTCTCGCCGGAGTGCTCCCGCAGCCAGCTCTGATCGACAGCGAGGGCGCCGGAGCGAAGCTCGCCGATCAGTTCGGTCACCCAGGCCAGTTCCGCCCGCCAGAGGCTGCGCTCGAACTCGCGCTCTAGGAGGAATAGCCGGGGCATGCCGAACTGGTCGAGGAGGGATGTCAGAACCGCGTCCATCGCCGCGATCCGACCTTCCAATTGGGCCACGCGCTGAAGGAGTGCCCGGAGCGCATCTCGCTCCTTCAAGTAGCCGATCAAGCTGACCGCGGCCGAGAAGGCAGACGGTTCCAGCCGTGGAAGGGCCAGAAGATCGATCAACCAATGCTGCAGTTCCTCTCGCCCGGCATCGGTAGCGCGGTAGACGATCCGCTCTGGACGGTGACCCTCGCGGACCGTCTCGGCGAGCTCGATCAAGCCCCCCGCCACCAGCCGGTCGACCGCGTGATAGAGGGCCCGGGGTGTACCTGCCGCGAACTCCTTGTGGCGTTGTTGAAGCTCGCGCTGAATCTCGTAGGCATGTCTGGGTCGCTCTGCCAGCAGACCAAGGGCGGCCAGGGTCAAGAGGTCCCGTTCTGGTCGTTTCCAAGTACGAACTGCCATAGTGCATCGCGCAGTATAGCACCCGGCAGTTGCCAAAAAGAGACCGCTGAGGTGGAAAGCGTTTCAAGGCCGGTCGGTGGGTCGGGCGGTCACCCTGACAAGAGGTGATGTGTCCTGCTTCAAGCGGACGACACCAATTTCGCGTACCCCCGACGAGTGACAGGCCCTCGGCGTGGTGGCTGCCCGAACCGGAAACTCCATCTCCGCACTGATTCTCGCGGCGCTACGCGGGCGGGAGGGGAAGTCGAAGCCCGCCTTCAGCTGACCGCCCTCGTCAGGGGCGCCTTTAACCCAGTGGTGGTTGAGTGAGCCGGTGCCCGCTCCCCGAGACTTCAATGTCCGGCACTGCCCCATGTCCCGCGAATTGTCGGCACCGTACTCATGCGGAGCAACTCGTGGACAGGACCTGAGAAGGAACTTGTGCTCCGGCCGACCAGGAAGCTTGGTCGCGCTCAGGAAGCAAGAGACCCGGCCCCCGGAGTCAACTGCCGGTAGCGATCGCGCTACCGGGAGCGCTTAGCCTACCAGCGCGTCTGCTGTCCCGGCCAGCAGCTTGACGTCCTCTAGGGTGTGGCGCTCGATGGGGCGCTTGGTGTGGCGCTCGATGTCCCGAATCTTGAGGATCTCGATGGGGGTTATCAATGTGAGAGCCACGCCGTCTCGTCCGGCTCTGGCCGTCCGCCCCACTCGGTGAACGTAGTCTTCCGGGGTCGCCGGGATGTCGTAGTTGATCACGTGGCTGATGTCGTCGATGTCAAGGCCTCGGGCGGCTACGTCAGTGGCGATCAAAAAGCGCACCTTGCTGCCTCGGAAGCGCTCCAGGGCCTGGTCGCGCTCCCGCTGGGAGAGGTCGCCATGAATGACCGTGACGTCGTAGCCCCGCCCCAGCAGGGCGGTGTGGAGGTGGTCCGCGTTGCGCTTGGTGTTGCTGAAGATGAGACCCAGGGTCACCAGGGGGCTGTCCATCAGCATCCCCAGCGCCTCTTCCTTCTCCGACCAAGAGCACTCGATGCACCACTGGCGGACCGTGGGTACTAGCTCGGTCCGGCCGCTGACCGAGATCGTCTCGGCGTCGCGCATGTGGCGGGCGGCCAGTCGATGTACCCATTCCGGCACGGTTGCCGAGAAAAGCATGGTCTGACGCTCCTTGGAGGTCTGGAGCAGGATCCGCTCGACGTCCGGCGCAAAACCCATGTCCAGCATCCGGTCGGCCTCGTCCAACACCACAAAGCGGATGGCCCTCAAGGACAGGGTCCGTCGCTGCAGGTGGTCCAAAACTCGCCCAGGGGTCCCGACCACCACCTGAGGATGGGCTAGCAGACCGTCCAGCTGGCGCCGGATGGGATCGCCACCCACTACCGTGAGGATCTGCACTGAGCGACCCCGGGCAAGACTCTCGAACTCCACTGTGACCTGGGCGGCCAACTCGCGAGTAGGGCAGAGCACCAGTGCCTGGACAGTTTGCGAATTCCGGTCCAGCTGCTCCAGGATGGGGACGGCGAAGGCGGCGGTCTTGCCTGATCCGGTCCTGGCCTGGCCCACGAAGTCCTTCCCAGAGAGGGCGACCGGGAGTGTCAGCGCCTGGATGGGAGTGGGGTCGCTGTACCCAACCTCATCGAGGGTTCTCAGCATCGGCGCCGAGAGCCCAAGCTCGGAGAAGCTGACGGAGGGGGCGGGATCCGGCTGGGGGACCTCATCGGGAGCCAGGTAAGCGGTGCGATGGGTGGGCCGGAAGGGACGTCTAGAGCGCGTTGGCAACGAATTCAATATACCCCATCCCACTCCAGATCACCCCGGGGTCCGCCGGCTGGCATCGGCGACAATGGCCGGAGAGTGCCGAAAGTGGTGATGACGCTGTCCGTACCTGGCCCGGCCGAGGTGATGCTCCGGGAGCGCTGCGAGCTAGATCTGCTGGGAGAGATTCTGCCTGCGGCGCGGTACCGCGAGGCCATCGGTGGGGCTGATGCCCTCTTGCCGCAGCTCCGGGACCGGATCGACGAGGAGGCGCTGGACGCGGCCGGTCCCAACCTCAAGGTGGTCTCCAACTACGCGGTCGGCCTGGACAATGTTGACATCTCGGCTTGCACCAACCGGGGAATCTACGTCGGCCACACCCCTGATGTGCTCACTGACGCCACAGCCGACCTGGCCATGACCCTGCTGCTCTCGGCCGCCCGCAGGGTGGTCGAGGCCGACCGCGAGATGCGCCAGGGCCGGTACCTCGGCTGGAAGCCGGACTACCTGCTGGGACAGGACGTGACCGGGGCCACTGTGGGGGTGATCGGATTCGGACGGATCGGGCAGGCAGTGGCTCGCCGCGCGGCCAGGGGGTTCTCGATGCGGATCCTGGCGTATGACCCACTCGGGGTGGTCCGAGCCGGAGACCTGGATGTCGAGGGCTGCTCTTTGGATCGGCTGCTGATGGAGTCAGACTTCGTCAGCTGCCATGTCCCCCTGACCGAAGAGACCCACCACCTGATCGGCAGGCCCGAACTGGCCAGTATGCGGCGTACGGCGATCTTGGTGAACACCTCCAGAGGTCCGATCGTTGATGAGGCGGCCCTGGTGGAGGCGCTCCGGACGGGCGAGATCGCGGGAGCTGGGCTCGACGTCTACGAGCGTGAGCCTGAGATGGCCGAGGGACTCGCCGAGTGCATCACCGCGGTGCTGCTGCCGCACCTGGGCAGCGCGACCTGGAATACCAGAGCGGCCATGGGCGAGCTGGCGGCTCGCAACATCCTGGCGGTGCTCGACGGGGGAATGCCGATCGCCTGCGCCAACCCCGAGGTCTCCGGTCGGAGTTGAGGCCCAGGCTGCTCATCTCCGACCTGGACGGCACCCTCCTCGACGAGCGCCTGCTGATTGACCAGCAAGACGTGGACGCGGTCACTCGGGCTCGCGAGGCCGGGATGCGGGTCGGGGTCGCCACCGGGCGGATGTACCGGTCAGGGCTGCCCCATGCGCTGGCGCTCGGAGTGGACCTTCCCCTGATCTGCTACCAGGGAGCACTGATTCAGGAGCTCGCCCGGGACACCTCGGAAGCGGAGATGGTGGCCGCCCCGGTGCTTCTCAGAGAAGAGGTCTCTGGCGAGCTGGGGCTGGAGGTGCTGGAGATCTGCCGACGCCAGGGATATGCCCTCAACGTCTACCAGGACGATCACCTCTACGTGGACGAAGTCAACGACGACGTACGCTTCTACACGGGAATTGCCCAGGTAACGGCAGAGGTCGCCAGCGAACCCTCCCTGGAGGAGCGGGTGGGCCGGGGAAGCACCAAACTCACCGTGGTGCTGGCGGACCGAATCCGCTTCCAGGCAGCGCTGACGGAGCTCCAGCAGCTCCTCGGCGAGAGGGCTGAGGTGACCCGCTCCTTGATCGGGTTCTGCGAGATCACCGCGAAGGGTGTGAACAAAGGCCACGCGCTGCGCTGGCTCTGCCACCACCTGGATGTCCATCCGCAGGAGGTCGTGGCGGTGGGGGACGCCCCCAACGATCTGCCCCTGTTGGCGGCGGCCGGCACCAAGGTCGCGGTCGAGACAGCGGCAGCCGAGGTCAAGGCCGCAGCCGACTGGCTGGTCCCCGGCCCGGGGCGGGGCGGCCTGGCGGAGGTGGTTCGCCGGGTCCTTCTGAGCTCGGCCACGCCCCGATGAGAATCAGGAATTGAGCCTCTCGGTCGGGATCGTGGGGCTGCCCAACGCGGGCAAGTCGACCCTCTTTAACGCCCTGACCAAGGCCCATGTCGCGGTCGGAGCATTCCCCTTCACCACCATCGATCCCAACACGGGAGTGGTGCCCGTCCCCGACGACCGGATCCGCCAGCTCGCGGAGGTCTTCCACCCACCCAAGGTGATCCCGGCCACGGTGACCTTCACCGACATTGCCGGGTTGGTGCGCAACGCTCATCTCGGCGAGGGACTGGGCAATCAGTTCTTGGGCCACATCCGCGGCGCCGATGCCATCGCCTTCGTGCTTCGGGCCTTCACTGCATCCGAGGTGGGCCATGTTGAAGGCGGTATCGACCCCCTCCGTGATCTGGAGATCCTGGAGCTGGAGCTGAACCTGGCCGATCTCGGGACCGTTGACCGCCGCCTGGAGCGGGTCGGCAAAACGGCCAGAGCCGGAGCCGCCACCCGCGAGGTCCAGGCCGAGGTCGCGGGGTTGAAGAAGGTGAGAGAGGCGCTCGACGAGGGGCAGCCCGCCCGCCGCGTCACCCTCACGGCTGAGGAGGCGGTGGGGGTGAGGGAGGCCCAGCTGCTCACCGCCAAGCCAGTGATCTTCGTGGCCAACCTCGATGAGGACGAGTTATCCGCAAACCAGACCGCAGGGCCGGCTGCGAACATCTCGAGCCGGGCCGCAGAAGAAGGGGCGGACTTCGTCCCCGTGTCCGCCAAGCTGGAGGCCGAGCTCTCCGAGCTAGAGCCTCAGGAGGCGGAGGAGTTCCTGGCCGGACTGGGACTACCGGAAGCGGGGCTGGGCCGTCTCAGCCGGGCCGGGTACCACGCCCTGCAACTCCAGACCTTCTTCACCGCTGGAGAGAAGGAGGTGCGGGCCTGGACTGTCTCTCAGCAGGCCAATGCCCGAGATGCCGCCGGGGCGATCCACACCGACTTCGCCAAGGGGTTCATCAGAGCCGAGGTGTGTGGCTGGCAGGAGCTGGTCGAGGCGGGCAGCTACGCCGCTGTCCGAGAGCGGGGCCAGCGCCGCCTGGAGGGGCGGGAGTACCTGGTCCAGGACGGCGACGTGATGCATTTCCTCTTCAACGTCTGAATCGAGTCCCACCCCTTCCCAATTGGTTTGGTCCTCTGAGTGTCCCGGAGAATCCCCGGAAGTGCCAGGAGGGCGCAACCCAGAACTCGGAGCACCGGACTAGGAGCTTCGGCAGCGGTCTGTTCTCCGCGCATAGATCTCGCCGCAAAATCGGTGCGCAGATCCCCTTGCGCTCCACAACATTCTGTGGTTCAATTCACTCCGGGCACAAGATGTGGCCCCACACACATCGCCCACGCAGGCAGTGGGCGCTGGCACCGCTTCGTCCCCTCCTTCGCCAAGCTGACCCCCACCCAGCCGGTGCTCGCTGCCTGCACTCGTCCCGGACGATCGGGTCCCAACCTTCGCTTGGATACACTTGCCGCGCCCGATTCCGGGACTCGCCCCCGCCTCCCTACATGCGGAGCTCCAATTGGCAAGACGCACCAGGCGCCGCCCGACGACGACCGCGCGGAAGCGGTCGTCGGGGACGCCAGTCGCTGTCCCCCCAGTTCAAGACAGCAGCCCGGCAGACGCTGGGGCACCCATCCCAGATCAGGCTGACAGCGCACCCACGGCGACCGCCGCCGGCCCAGCACAGAGCTCATTTCTGCCCCGCCGCCAAGTAGGACCAGAACCCGCCTTGGCCCCCGCTGCCCCACCTCTTTCGACACCTGCCAGCCAGGTCGCGGTGCAGCCTCCCGCGGGCACCACCTCCTTCCTGCCGCGCAAGGGCCGGATTGCCGGCAGAGCGGAGCGCCAGCGCCAGCAGATGGCCCATCTGGTGCCGCTCGACGACAGCCCGGCGGTACCCACAGACCGCACCCCCTATCTGTGGCTTGATCTGCGACGCGTGGTGGGAGCCTGCGTGCTGATGATCGTCATGGTGATCGTGGGCGCTTTCGTCATCCACTGACCGGAGTCAATTCAGGCCGTCCCTATACTCGCTGAAATGCGGGTGATCCTCTACACCGGCAAGGGTGGCGTGGGTAAGACCACTGTCGCGGCCGCCTCCGCCGTCAAATGCGCTGGGCTGGGACTCAGAACGTTGGTGATTTCCACTGACGCCGCCCACAGCCTAGGCGACTCGTTGGACCGCGAGCTGGCGCCCGAGCCCCTCGAGGTGGCCAAGAATCTCTTCGCTCAGGAGGTGAATGCGCTCCATGAAATGGAGGGTCACTGGGACAAAATTCACGGTTACTTGGCGGTGTTGTTCAACAGCCAGGGAGTCGACGAGATCATCGCTGAAGAGTTGGCAACTCCCCCGGGAATGGAGGAAATCTCCAGCCTGATGTGGATCCGGCGCCACGCGCAGCGGCAGGAGTACGACGTGCTGATCGTCGACTGCGCGCCTACTGGAGAAACCCTGCAGCTGCTGGCCTTTCCTGACGTCGCCCGCTGGTATCTGGACCGCATTTTTCCGCTGGAACGCAAGGTCATGAAGGTGGCCCGTCCGGTGATCCAGCCATTTGTCAAGATTCCACTTCCTGGTGACGATATTTATGGATCGATCAAGGAACTCCTGGTCGACCTGGAGTCGATGAAGGACGTCCTCAGCGACTCCCGGTCCTGCACCGTTCGCTTGGTCCTAAACCTGGAAAAGATGGTGATTAAAGAGGCTCAACGCGCTTACACCTATCTCAATCTCTACGACTACCAAGTGGACGCGGTGCTCGTGAACCGGGTGCTCCCAGAGGCCGTCAGCGACGGCTATTTCGCCGACTGGAGAAGGGCCCAGCAGCGCTACGCGGAGCAGGTGGAGGCGGCTTTCTCCCCGGTGCCGATTCTAAACAGCCAGCTTTTCGACCACGAGATCGTGGGGCTGGATAACCTGCGCGAACTGGGCGATTCCCTGTTCGGTGAAATCGACCCCAGCGCAATCCTCTTCAACACCAAGCCGCAGGCGCTGAGCAAGGAAGGGGATGGTTACGTGCTCACACTCCAGTTGCCGTTTGCCACCAAGGAGCAGGTGGAGTTGACCCAGCGGGACGACGAACTTTACGTTAGCGTCGGTCCCTACAAGCGAGAAATTAGCCTGCCCCGGGTACTGCACGGCAAGGTGACCACCTCGGCCAACCTGGAGAGCGGCCGGCTGGCGATTCATTTTGGGAGATCCTGATGGAGCGTGAAGAGGCGGCCCGCCTGGGCCAATGGGCGGTGCGGCAGCTAGGCGGTGCGGTGACCAAGGCGGCCGGAGAGCTGGGGGAGCTGGTGCCGCCGGAGTCCCGGGCGCACCTGCTCAAAGCTCAGCGCGAGGTGCTCCTGGCGGCGGCCGCCGCCATTGAGCACCGGCGTCACCCCAAGGGCCCCAAGGGCCGGCGCCGCGCTCGCAAGATCGTCCTGGACTGAGTTCCGGTGCTCGGGAGCGACGTCGAGTTCTACCTCGTCCTGCTGCTCTTCGCCGTCCCCGGGATAGTCATCGGGTTCACCATCCACGAGTACTGCCATGCCCGGGTGGCCACCTCCTACGGCGACCCCACTCCGAGGGCGCAGGGCCGGCTCTCCTTCAATCCCGCCAACCAGATCGATCCACTGGGGCTGGCGGCGCTGGTGCTCATCGGCCTGGGATTCGCCCGCCCGGTGCAGTACAACCCGCTCTACGTTCGCCGCGGGGGGCAGCGGGCCTGGCTGTCGGCGGCAGGCCCGCTCAGCAACCTGGTGGTGGCGGCCGGGCTGGGCTTGGCCCTACGGCTGGTGATCCTAACCGACCCCTCGGTCCAGTCCTGCTTTCTGCCGAGCTTCGACCTTCCCTTGGCGGGTTACCTCTACTGGATCCTGGTCGAGGCCTTCTACGTCAACGTCATCCTTTTCGTGTTCAACCTGATCCCGATCCCGCCGCTCGACGGCTACGGGGTTGCCGAGGGGCTGTTCCGCAGCCACGCGCCGTACCTATTTCAGTGGATCGATCGCAACCGGATGGGAATTCTGCTGGCGGCCCTCTTTCTCTTCTTTGTACTCCCCAATTTCTTCAACTCCGGTTTCTCCATCAGCGGTCCAATCTTCGCGATCGCCGACTGGATCTGGCGGGCGGCGGTCGGGGGACAGATGCCCCAGCCGTACTTCCCCAACTTGACCTATCTGATCTCATCAGCCACGCCGGGCTTGGCCACGGCGCTGGCCAATCCGTGCTTCGGGTAGCCGACCGGCCGGTCGTCGGCGCCCAGGCCGTCGTGGTCGACGAATGGGGCCGGGTCCTGTTGCAGCTACGACCCTGGCCGGCCGGGTGGGAGCCCCCGGGAGGTCACGTCGGCTCCGACGAGGACCCTGCCCTGACGGTGGTGAGGGAGAGCAAGGAGGAGACCGGACTCGAGATCGCGGTGGAGCGGCTGGTCGGCTACTATCGCTTCAGCGGGATGCGCCACGACACCGACGTGGTCTTTCGAGCCCACGCGGTCGGGGGTCGGCTCCGGCGTAGCCGGGAGGCCTGGAGTCTGCGCTGGGTCTACCCTGATCAGTTGCCCCGGTCGCTCTTCCCCTGGTATCGGCAGAGGATCCAGGATGCTGTGGGACCCCCGCCGGAATCACCCTTTGAGCGGTTGCAGCCGGTCGGTCTAGGCACCGTGGGTCGGCACGGCGTGGCCCTAGTGCGAGACCTGCTCGGTTCGCGCGGGCGATCTCCGGCGCGTCCTCCCTCACCCTGAACTGATGCAGATAGCGCTCGCCTTCGCCGCCGGTCTGATTCTGATGCTGATCGCGGCGACTCTGTTCACCAACGCTGTGGAGTGGGGAGCTCGCAGCCTGGGGATGGGTCACGGCATGACCGGAAGCGTGATGGCCGCGGTCGGCACGGCTATGCCGGAGACCATCGTCCCCATAGTGGCTCTGATCGCTGGCGGCCGCGAGGCAACCCAGACAGCCACCGGAGCGATCCTGGGGGCCCCACTGATGCTGGCCACAATCGGGCTGGGTCTGGTCGGGGTGGTCGGCCTGATCTGTGGGAGGACCTATCTCCGCGTCGGGGCCACCGACGCCCGCAGGGTGCTCTGGGCCTTCTCGATGAGCTTCGTCCTGCTGATCGTCGGGGCGTTCTTGCCCACTCCGGTGCGCTGGGTCGATGCCGCCGCCCTGGCGCTCTTCTACGTCGCCTTCGTCCGGCGCACCATGCGTGCCGACGTCGCCCCTGAGGGCGATTACGAGCCTCTCTGGTTCTCTCGCGTGGCGGGCGGCTGGAGCCCGGACGGGAGGGGCCGGCTGGTGCTGCCTTTCGTCCAGGCGGTGGTTGGGCTGGCGGGCCTGGCCCTGGCCAGCGAGATCTTTCTCTACGGTCTGCACCAGGTGGCCAGCGTGGCCCACCTCTCCCCGCTGGTGCTGGCCCTCCTGCTGGTCCCGATCGCGACCGAGCTGCCTGAGGTGACCGCTGGGACACTCTGGATCCGCCGTGACCGGGACAGCCTGGCCCTGGGGAACGTCACCGGTTCGATGGTCTTCCAGGCCACCTTTCCGGCGATCGTGGGACTGTGCTTCACCCCCTGGCGACTCTCCGACGCTGGTTTCCTCGCGGCCGGGATCACGGGGGTCGCGGTGGTCGTCTCCATCTTCGCCGCCACCAAGCGAGGGGTCAGCGCCTGGGTGCTCGCCCCAGTTGGGATCGGTCTCTACGTGGTCTACGGCCTGGCAGTGCTGGTTTTGAAGGTCTAGCCGTGGCGGGATCGCGGCTCTCCCGGCACTCCTGGACGGGCAACCTTCGCCCTTTCCCGCGGCTGCTGCTCATCGGAGCTGCCGTTGGGGCGGCGAGCATCTCGTTGCTGCTGTCCGGCTGTGGCCCGGGACTGCCCGGCGGGTCCTCGCTGGTGCGTCAGGTGGCGGCGTCGATGGCCCGCCTCGGCGCTTACCGAATCACCGGTACCAGCCGGGCGGTCCAGACCACCACCAGCTTTCGGGTGCTGGTGCGGCGGGACGGGAACTTCCGGGGGACCCTCGACATTACGGTGCCCCAGGCGGCGATCTTCCGGAGTGACGTGGTAGCGATCGGCACCAAGGTCTACGTCCGATCTCCGACCGAGCTTGAGCAACTTGGCATCACCGCGCTGCCCGGGAATCTCAACCCCGACACCACCTGGGTGGTCCAACCAAGGGCGGTCGCGCTCAGCTATCGGAAGAGCGTCGAGCCGTTCTCGGGATCCGGCCTGGCCCTCACTTTGAAGCGGGCGCTCCGCGGGCCGCTCACCGTGATCCGCTCTAAGCTCCGAGGCATGGCCGTCTTGGTGGTCGAGGAGAGGGGCGGAAGTTCATCATTACGTCTGTTCGTCGCGCCCGCCAGTCATCATCTTCTGGAGTTGGCCATCACCGGAGATCAGCCGATTTCCCTCCGCTACAGCTCGTTCGGGGTGGGTCAGGCGGTGAGCGCACCGCCTAGCTCTGAGACCTACGTGCCCCCCACCCAGGCGGCTCCGGGGTAGTCATGGTCACGATTGGCGCTCACGTCTCCGCCGCGGGCGGCATCTCCACCTCATTCGACCGCGCCATCAAGATCGGAGCCGAGGCGATCCAGATCCACCCCACCGCACCCCAAACCTGGCGGCGGCTCCACCCCGACGAGGAGCAGGTTGCGACCTTCCGTAGGCGCATGGTGGAGACCTCTCTAGACGCCTTCTTTTTCCACGCGATCTACCTGATCAACCTGGCGACCGCCAAGGAGGAGCTGCTGGCTCAGTCGCGGGGCTCCTTGCGTCACCACCTGGAGATGGCCAATCTGCTCGGGGTGCG
The DNA here is from genome assembly GCA_049591595.1 of Candidatus Dormiibacterota bacterium. GTDB lineage: Bacteria > Chloroflexota > Dormibacteria > Aeolococcales > Bog-877 > Bog-877. The sequence continues at coordinate 65,661 of JBAWFE010000061.1, read as the reverse complement.
GGGGGTGATCTTTCATCCCGGATCGCACAAGGGGCTGGGGTTCGAGACGGTTCTGCCCCAGATGGCCGAGGCGATGAGCTGGGCGCTCGACGAGACCCCGGGCGAGAGCCTGCTGATCATCGAGAACAGCGCCGGTTCCGGCGACAACATCGGCAGTTCCTTCGCCCAGATCCGGCAGATGATGGAGGCGGTGGACAATCCCCGGCTCCGGCTCTGCCTGGACACCGCGCACGCGTTCACGGCTGGCTACGACCTACGCGAGAAAGAGGGGCTGGAGCGAATGGTGGAGGAGCTCGCCCGGGAGATCGGCTTCGAGAGGTTGGCGGCGATCCATGCCAATGACTCCAAGGCCCCCTTCGCCTCCAACGTCGACCGCCACCAGAACATCGGCGACGGAGAGATCGGGTCGGAGGCGTTTAGACGGATGCTGGCCGATCCGGAGTTGACCCGGGCCCCCTTCATCCTCGAGGTGCCGGGGCTCGAGCATGAGGGGCCTGACCGAGCCAACGTGGAGCGGCTGCGAGAGCTGGCTGGCCTACCCCCGCTACCGCCGGTTCCGGTGGCCTGACCGGGTTGGCCCGCTCCTTCGCCTCGCCGAACTACGTCGCCGGTGTCGACTTGGGCGGCACCTGGATCAGGGTTGGCCTAGCCGGCCCCGACGGCCAAGTCCGCCACCGGGTGCGGGCCAGAACGAAGGCTTCGGAAGGGCCAGACCGGGTGCTGGCTCAGATCGAGGAGCTGGTGAGAGAGGCGGTGGCCGCTGAGCCCAACGCGACGCTCGCCCGGCTGGTCCTGGCGGTCGGCGTGCCCGGTCCCTTGGACCTCGGCGCCGGGGTGGTGGAGGGGGCGCCGAACCTGCCCGGCTGGCGCCGGGTTCCCCTGCGCGACCGGCTGGAGAAGATGCTCGGCTGCCAGTGCCTGATCGAGCATGACGCCAACCTCGGCGCCTTGGCCGAACATCGGCGCGGCACCGGACGGGGCACCCAGGACTTCGTCTACGTGACCGTCAGCACCGGCATCGGGGCGGGATTGATTCTCGGCGGCCAGCTGTACCGTGGCCACCAGGGGAGTGCCGGGGAATTCGGCCATATGGTGATCCTGCCCGAGGGGCCGCTCTGCAACTGCGGCAACCACGGGTGTCTGGAGGCGCTGGCTTCGGGGACGGCGATTGCCCGCCAGGCGGGGGTCAGCAGCGCTGCGGAGGTAGGCCGACTGGCAGGCGCCGGCGACGCGACGGCGCAGGTGGTCTTGAGCCAGGCCGCCCGCTACGTCGGTCTGGCGCTTGGGGGCCTGGTCAACCTGCTCAATCCCGAGGCCGTCGCGGTGGGAGGCGGGGTGGTGGCTTCAGCGCCCCGGTTCTGGACCGAGATCCTGATCGGGGTCGCCGATTCCTCCTTCGCCTCGGTGCGAAGTACTTGTCGGATCGAGCGGTCAGAGTTGGGTGAGGATCAGGGCCTGATCGGTGCGATTGAACTGGCGCTGGACTTCGCCCGCGACCGACCACTACCGGTCGCGAAGGTCGCCCTGCCGTAGTCTCTGGCGGCCGACGATTACCCGACCAAAGCGGCCGAAATTAGCTTTGCCTGTTCGACCAGCAGCTGCCCCAGTGAGCTCTCCAGTACCGGGTTGAAGCGCCGTTCCGGCACCGCGAAAACGATCGCCCCCAAAATCTGGCTAGATGGTCCCGAGAAGGGCGCCGCCATCTCGATGGCGAAGTTGCCAGGGCGGCCCGGCGAGGTGGCGAAACCTCGATCCCGAACTACGGCAAGCTGCGCCGCTAGCTCGGACGCCTTGACCGAAGCCGGCTCTTTGGCGAAGGCGGTGATCAGGGTCTCACTCTCCAGCCCGGAAAGGATCGCCAGCCCAGCGGCGCTGGCGGTCAGGGGGATCCACTCGTGCAGCGCGGGCCGGACCTGAAGCGCATGTCGGGCGGGGATCTCCGTCACGTACATGACCGCCAGTTGGGGTGCTCCATAGAGCGCCAGCAGAGCGGTCTCTCCTCCCGTCTGCGCTGCGGCCCGCAGGAAGGGTAGTGCCAGCTCCACCACCGGGGCCCGAGCCGCTCCGCGCAGAGCCAGGCGGTAAAAGCCCAGGCTGAGGCGATACCGACCAGAGGCTGGCAGCGAGTCGACCAGCCCCTCTTCCTCCAGCGCCCCCAAGGATCGGTGCACCGTGCTTGGCGCCATTCCAACTGCAGCGGCGAGCTCCCGAACGCCATAGTCGTCGGCCGCATGATCAGCCATCCACCCGAGCAGCCGAACCGTGCGGCCAAGCGGGTTTCTCTGATGACTCAGAAGTCGCGGCACGACTTCCAGCCAGGGGCTCCTAGTGACAATTGCGGCTCTCCTCCCGCCGCAGTATAGGGGTTCGTTCCGTCCGGGTGAACAGAAAAAAGAGGAGCCGGCCGAGTCGCGACCGGTACCTCTCTGAAGCTAGCTCAGCGCTGGCGGTGGTGCCGCCTGCCGTGCATCTCGCCCTCGGGGCGCTCTGGCTCCGTGCCCAGAGCGACCTTGATCTGCCTCTCGTCGGCTCCCCGGACGATCTCCAACTCGAGCTGATCCCCGGGCGTGGCCGAGCTCAGCACCCGGTGTAGGTCCGCCGCTCGGGAGAGCTCCTCGCCGTTCGCCTTGGTCAGCAGATCCCCCTTCAGGAGGCCCGCCTGGGCCGCTGGCCCCGAATCGTCCAGGTGCTGGACCAACACCCCTTCGCGTTCCGGGAGACCGACCGCTGCCCTAAGCCGTCGGGCCACTTCGCCCGGCAGCAATCCGACACCAAGATAGGGACGGACCACCGCCTCACCCTTGCCCAGTGCCTCGAGCCGGGCGTGCAGCGTAGGCACCGCTTGGAGGGCAGCGTAGAGGCCTTCTCCGAGTCGTTTGGTGTTGATGCCGAGCAACTCCCCGGACATCGTCAGTACCGGACCGCCCGACGAGCCGTGCGGAAGTGGCGCCGTATGCTCGAAGCCCCCGCTGATGGGGTGGCCGCCCGGTCCGCGGAAGTCCCGGGAGAAGGCGGAGACCATCCCGAAGCTGAGCCGCGCTCCCCGGCCACCGGGATTGGCTGCGGCAAAGATGGGAGTGCCAACCATTGGACCTCCGTCGACCCAAGTGATCGGGAAAGCCCCCTCAGTGGAGACCTTGATCACCGCCAGGTCGCCGGCCCTGTCCACTGTGACCGAGGTCGCCTCCCGGTGGGAGTGGTCGCCAAAGTGGACCTCTGGGTTCTCCGAGTGGACGTTGTGGGCGTTGGTCACTACCAGCCCGTCGGCGAACACGAATCCGCTGCCGGAGGGCCACCTCGTACCGATTCCCACCACTGATCGAAACGCCTTCTCGCGCGCCGTCGCCGCAGCCTCTTCGAATTCTTTGGCGAAGCCCAAGTCGTACCTCCCACGGGTGACAGTTGGTAGTGTCTTGCAAGTCGCAACTATATACCAAATGACGAACTCCCAAACCAAGCAGTCCCGGGCGAGCGAAGATTCCGACGTGAGCGAGCTCCCGTCGACCGCCCGCACGGGACTGGCCATCGCGCTGGAACGGGTGGGCGACCGCTGGGCCCTGCTCCTTGTCGAGGCGCTGCTGGATGGCCCCCGACGATTCAGCGACCTCCAGCGAGACCTTCCAGCGATCGCCTCAAACGTGCTGACCGAGCGGCTCAGGCGGCTTGAACTGGCCGGGGTTTTGGAGACCCAGCGCTACTCGAGCAGGCCGCCGCGGGTGGAGTACGGACTTACTTCGGCCGGGAGGGGACTGGCGGCGGTGATCGACGCGCTCGATCGCTGGGGCGGCCTGGAAGGCGCGCCCGGGCCGGCGCACCACCGCTGCGGAACCCCCTTGGAGCTGCGCTTTTACTGCCCCACCTGCGACGAACTGGTCGCCCCAGGTGAGACCACTTCAGATGACGACATTGTCTTCGCCTGAGTCCCCGCCGGTGGAGCTACTCCCCGAGACGCCATCTCCGGCCGCCCTGCGTCATCTCCTGCCGGAGCTAGAGCAAGGAGTGGGTGCCAGGATCTGCATCGTCGGCGGCTACGTCCGCGACCTGCTGATGGGTCGACCGTCGGAGACCGATGTCGACGTGGTGGTCGAGCAGGGCAGCGCCGAGGGGGCCGCCGAGTGGCTGCGCCGACGCTGGGACCGGCGCGCCCGGGTCGTTGCCTTCGAACGATTCGGAACCGCTCAGATCGCGTTTCTGGTACCCGGGAAGGATCGCTTCACCGTGGAGTTCGTCAAGGCCCGCGCCGAGGCCTACTCCCCGGAGAGCCGCAAACCGACGGTGCGGGCCGGGACCATGGCGGAGGATGCCCTGCGACGCGACTTCACCCTGAACGCACTCATGCTGGACAGTTCCGGCACCGTGCTCGACCCGACCCAGCTGGGGCTTCAGGACTTACGGCTGGGGCTGCTGCGGACTCCGCTCCCCCCCGCTGAGACCTTCTCCGAAGACCCGCTTCGAATGCTGCGGGCCGCGCGCTTCGCGGCTCAGCTCGGATTCCAGCTGGCGCCCCGGGTGGAGGAGGCCATGACCCAGATGGCGCCCCGACTCTCAATTGTCTCCCCGGAGCGAGTTCGGGACGAACTGGTGAAGCTACTGGTGGCCCCCCGGCCCGCCTCGGGGCTCAGGATCCTCCAGCGCACCCGGCTTCTGGCCGAGATCTCTCGGGAGTTGGACGCCATGGTCGGAGTCGAGCAGGGCGGCTATCACGTGGGCGACGTCTTCGAGCACACCTGCCTGGCTCTGGATGCCGCCCAGCAGGAGCGGGTGGTTCGCCTGGGGGTCCTCTTCCACGACGTGGGCAAGCCGGCGACCGCTCAAGCCGGACCTGAGGGACCGACGTTCCTGCGGCACCCTCAGGTGGGGGCCGCCCTCGCGGAAGAGGTGATGAGGAGACTCAGATTCAGCGGGGCCGAGATCGACGCGGTCCGTCAGCTAGTGCTCCTGCACATGCGCCCCATCCAGTACCGATCTGAATGGGCCGACAGCGCGGTCCGCCGGCTCTGGCATGCCGCCGGGGAGCTCACTCCCCAGCTGATGGCGCTGGCCCGGGCCGACACGGAGGGGTCTTCCTATCCCGGATTGGCTCAACTCACAGAGCTTGAGGCGCGCTTGGCCGCCGTAGGCGAGGCGCATCCTCAGGGCATCCGCCCCCCCGTGGGAGGTGAGCAATTAAAAAAGGCCTTCCAGCTCCCAGCCGGACCCTGGATCGGCCGGGCCCAAGCAGCCCTGCTCGAGGCCGTCTTGGAAGACCAGTTACTGCCAGCTGAGGATCCCCGAGCCGAGCTGGCGGCGATCGAGTACCTGGAGTCGTGCAGCGAGGTCTGGCAGCCGCGTCCCGGCGAGCCCGGCGCGACGCCCCAGGCGTCGGCTTAGTTTCCAGTTCCTAATGACCGACAGTGACAGCAGCCTGTGCATCGGATTCCGCTGGACGGGGTCATAGCCAGCATTCGCGGACGCAGCGACTGAGTGAGCCAAAGTCGCCCTTGCGCGCATGGCCAGTCGATGATCAGAGCCAGTGACCAAGCATTCGTCCCGGCTTCACAGTTAGCTCGATGGTTAGCGTACCGTGCGACCAGAAGTGATCCGCGCAGTCCTGGTTCTGCTCACTTCCGCCGGCGTTGTGCTTCGACTTCTCGAGTTTCAGAGGCCGGGAGTTTCACTGGCGAGCCGTCGTGTCCCGACCAGGAGCGTCAAGCATTCAGTGTGCACGCGCAGTCGGTGGCGCCGGCGGCAAGCACGTGCGACTGAGTCGGTAATTCGTGCCTCCGCAATCACTGATACGTGCAAATCTGGTGGCGCAGATCGTGTCGCCCTCGCGGATCGGTTCGCGAAATCGGCGCATACTCTTCCTCACTGAACGACCGCGCACCGGTGGGTTCGCACGCGACACTCGCTGGTCGGGAGCCTGGCTGGATCATGCGGAAGAGAACATTGAGCTCATCCCTCCGGAACAAGTTGGTGTTGGGGGTCCTGGTCCTGTTGTTGCTCGCCCTCTGGCCACTGGTCGGTGTTCTGCTGGTCATCGTTCTCGGTTTGGCCGCCTGGGGGACGCACCGCCTTCGCTTACGCCGGCGGGTGACTCACTAGCGACCGACTCTGGCTGCGCCGGCGAGGGAGTGCGATCCTGTCGACTGCCCATCGCCACGACAACCGCATCGGCTAGCTGATCGCGATCGGGGTTGCCACGCCGGGGCCCTCGTGGCGAGGTCTCTGTCGAGGGTGCCCAGGAGGCGTTTTTGGTTGTGTGCCAGCGCGATTGGGTAAGCGTCGGTGACATGGACGTAGCTTTCGACGGAGAGCGAGATCTGGAAATTGGCATCCAGTAGATGGGTCAAGGGAAGGTCATTTGCCGTCGAGAGTGACGCGAACCATCTCAGCCGTGACCGGTCGCCCGAGACGCGCCAGTGGAAGTCCGGTGGTGGAATCGGTGGTCACACGCTCGGCGCCGGAGTAGGAACTCAGCCCTTGCCGCACATACTCGCTGATCGTCTGGCTCAGGCTCTGGCCCCGGTCATGGGCGAGCGACCGCGCCGCCCGGCGGAGCTCATCCGGTAGGTCAATCGTTGGTCGCATCAACGCATCATCCATCAGGATGTAGACGAAGCAGCAGCGGAGCCGCCTCGGCTCCGACCTCATCGGCTGACTGCGGATGCCTTCCCTTGGATGAGAGTCCACGGCAGGTCTTTTAGTGGGCTGATCCCTCAGGCCCGGCGCGGCGGGACTACAGATAGACTGAACGGGTCGGGGGACGATCGCGAATTAATTCAGGATGCCTGCCATCAATCGCTTGAAGCGGCTCCGGCTATTGATTTTGGAGCTGCCCCAGCAGCTCCGCTTGGCCTACTGCCTTGCCCGTGATCCCCGCACGCCGGCTCCCCTCAAGGCGGCGTTGGCGGGCTCGCTGGCGCTGATTTTGAACCCGGCCATCGACCTGCCCGCCTGGGTGCCGGTAATCGGCCAGATGGACGCCATCGCCCTCACGGTGCTGGCGGTCAGGACCTTCAACGCCCAGGCTCCTCGCGAGCTACGAGAGTCGATCGAGGCCGACATCCGGGCTGGACGGAGCCGCTTCGATCTGGATCTGCGGCACGGCGTCACGGCGGCCGGAAGGCTGGCCGCGCTGGCCAGGGCGATCCCCGGTCGGGCCGGGCGGCGCCGCTCGGCGCTGCCAGCGGTTCGGCGCCCGAGTGAGGCTGCTCCCTGGTACCGTTCTCCTGCGTCAGCCGGGGGGCGGACCGGTGAGGCTGGCGGCGAGGCCGGCTCTGACGGCCCCCTGCCCAGCACCAGCAAGGAGCATTCAAGTTGAAGGTCATCCTGACCAAGGACGTGGCTGGGACCGGCCATGCCGGAGATGTTCGCGAGGTGGCGGATGGCTATGCCCGCAACTTCCTGCTCCCGCGCCGACTGGCCCAGCCGGCGCGCGCTACCGCGGAAGCCCAGATCCGAGCCCAGCGCGACCGCCAACGGCACCGGGTTGAAGTGGAGCTGACCGAGGCCCGGGCGACGGCCACCAAGCTGGAGTCGACCGTGGTGGAGATCAGCGCCCGGGCCGGGGAGACCGGCAAGCTCTACGGGGCGGTGGTCAACATCGACGTGGCGGAGGCGATCGAGTCCCAGTTGGGGGTGGTCCTAGATCGGCGGAAGATCGAGTTCGAACCCGCCCACGAGGTGGGTGAACACCAGGCCGTGGCCAAACTCCACACTGAGGTCGAGGCCCGGATCAAAGTCCGGGTCGTCGCGGCGTGAGCGCCCGGCCGGAGCTCCGGCCGGCCACCCCGCTTCGGCTCCCCCCCCACAACGTCGACGCTGAGCGCTCGGTGCTCGGTGCCCTGCTCCTGGACAAAGACCAGATCGGCGTGGTGGTGGGCAAGCTGGAGGCTGACGACTTCTATCTGGCCGCCCACGCCGATGTCTTCCGGGCCATGCTTCACCTCTTCTCCCAGGGAACGCCCATCGACACCCTCACTCTCGCCGACGAGCTGGAACGCCAGGGGTCCCTGGGGAGAGTCGGGGGGCTCGAGATGCTCACCTCGCTGGCCGCCTCTGTCCCGACTGCGGCCAACGTCGAGTACTACGCCAGGATCGTCACCGACCACTCCCTCAAGCGGCGGCTGATTTCGGCCGGGGGCAAGCTCGCTGATCTCGGATTCGACGAGAGCCTGGACGCCCAGCCGGCGATCGAAGAGGCCGAGCGAACCGTCTTCCAGGTGGCGGACCGGGGCCGGGTGAAAAGCGACTTCGAGTCGATCGCCGAACGGCTTCCCCAGACGTGGGAGACCCTCCAGCACGCCTACAACCAGCGGGCCAAGCGTTCGGTCACGGGAGTGGCCAGCGGGTTCGGCAAGCTGGATGCGATCACCTCGGGATTTCAGCGCTCCGAGCTGATCGTGGTCGCCGCCCGTCCCGGGGTGGGCAAGACCTCATTCGCGCTCAACGTGGCCCGCCATGCGGCGGTGCAGCGCCAGCACGGGGTCGCCTTGTTCAGCCTGGAGATGTCACGGGATGCCCTCGTGCAGCGGATGCTCTGCAGCGAGGCCGGGGTTGACGCCTACCGCCTGCGCACCGGCCAGCTGGCCGACAACACCTGGCAGAAGATCGCCACCGCCATGGACACCCTGAGCCGGGCCTCCATCTATATCGATGACACCCCGGCCCTCTCGGTGATCGAGATGCGGGCCAAGGCGAGACGGCTGCGGGCCGTCAACCAGGTCGACCTCTTCATCGTCGACTACCTCCAGCTGATGCGTGCCACCACCCACTCCGACTCGAGAGCCCAGGAGGTCTCGGAGATCTCCGCCGGGCTGAAGAGCCTGGCCCGGGAGCTGGACGTCCCGGTGATCGCGGTCTCGCAGCTCAACCGGGAGTCGGAACGGCGCACCGATCGTCGGCCACAGCTGAGTGACCTGCGGGACTCCGGCAGCATCGAGCAGGACTCCGACATCGTGATGTTCCTATACCGGCCCGGCATGCACGAGGAGGGCAAGGATCCGGCGATGACCGAGCTTGAGATCGCCAAGAACCGCAACGGCCCGGTGGATCGGATCAATCTCTACTTCAACGCTGGCCAGACCGCCTTCCACGACGTGGACCGGATTCACCAGGACCCGTCGGGTGAGTGAGTCCAGGCGGTGAGCGTTGTCATCTGCCTGGGCGGCCAATGGGGCGACGAAGGCAAGGGGAAGATCGTCGACCTGCTGGCCGAGACGTCCCAGATGGTGATCCGCAGCCAGGGCGGCAATAATGCCGGCCACACCGTCGTGGTGGACGGCCACACCTTCAAGTTCAATCTGATTCCGGCCGGGATCCTGCACCCCAAGACCGTCTGCGTCATCGGCAATGGGGTGGTGCTGGATCCCAAGGTGCTGCTCCAGGAGCTGGAGGCGCTGGAAGCCCAAGGCGCCAACCTGGACAACCTGGTGATCAGCGAGCGGGCTCACATGATCATGCCGTACCACCCGGTGCTCGACCGAATGGAGGAGGGCGCGCGGGGTGACGACCGGCTAGGGACCACCTACCGGGGGGTCGGCCCCGCGTACAGCGACAAGGTGCGCCGGATCGGCTTTCGAGTGGGCGACCTCCAGAAGCTCCGCTTCTTGGAGAAGAAGCTCAACTTTGTACTCCCCCTGAAGAACCAGGCGCTGGTCCGGCTGTACTCGGCCCCGCCCTTCACCGTGGAGGACATCCTGGCCGAGTACACCGACTACGCCCGGAGGCTCGATCGGTTCATCCGGGATCCGTATCCGCTGATCCAGGGAGCGGTTGCGGCAGGTGAGCGGGTGATCCTGGAGGGAGCCCAGGGGACGATGCTGGACTTGGATCTCGGCACCTATCCCTACGTCACCAGCTCCTATCCCTCAGCTGGTGGGGCGCTCGCTGGGGCCGGTATTGGCCCCCGACATGTGGGCCGCACAATCGGGGTCTTCAAGGCCTACACCACCCGGGTCGGCTACGGACCCTTCCCCACCGAGCTGACCGACGAGCTGGGTGACTATCTGAGGGAGCTAGGAGCCGAGTACGGCACCACGACCGGGCGGGCCCGCCGGGTAGGCTGGTTCGACGCCTGCGTCGCCCGCTACGCGGTCGGGGTCAACGGCATAGATTCCATCGCCCTCACCAAGCTAGATGTCCTCGACGAGCTCGAGGTGATTCGCGTCTGCACCGGTTACCGCAGCAAAGGGGAGCCCCAAGACCATCCCATGGCCAACATCTCCCACCTCAAGCATCTGGAGCCCGAGTACGAGGAGCTGCCGGGGTGGCGCTGCAGCACCAAAGGCGCCCGCCAGCTGAGCGACCTGCCCGAGCCGGCGCGCCGATACGTCGATCGCATCGCCGAGTTGGCGGGAGCCCGGGTGGACTGGGTGTCGGTCGGACCCGGGCGCGACCAGACCATCGAGCCTTCGGATTGGTAGCCAAGCGCCAGCTCTCGTTCTGGCGGAGGGGCGCGGCCCTAGGATCGATCGCGCTGGCCCTGCTGCTCAGCTCGGCGGCGCTTCTGGTCGGGGCGGCGGCCACCACCGGTCCCTGGACGGCGCTTCAGCCGATCCCCATCCCGGCCAGCCAGCACGCCACCATCTGGAAGGTGGTCGGAAACCCGAACACCCCCCAGGACCTGGCTGCCGCCACCAGCCGGGGGGTCTGGATCAGCTCTGATGACGGGCAGAGCTGGTCGGCCACGTCGATTAGCCAATTTACGTGGACGTTGGCCTACGGCAACTCGGGCTCGGTACTCTACGCCGGCACAGACAGCGCCGGTGTCTTCCGCAGCACCAATAGCGGCGGGAGCTGGAGGCAGGCGAACACGGGACTGCACAGCCTCGACGTCCGGGCCATCGCTACTGGCCCCACGGCGATCGTCCTCGGCACCCAGGCGGGTGTGTACGTCAGCGGCGACGGCATGAGCTGGGAGCGGGCCGGAATGAGTTCGCTCAGCATCTCCTCAGTGGCGATCGTCGCCAACACCCCCCTCGGGGTGCTCGCCGGATCGGATCAGCTCGCTCAGCAGGACAACCTCTTTCTCTCTCTCTCCGTCGGGACCGATTCCGGCTGGCAATCGGTGCCGGGAGGCGATCCCGGCGGAGCTCCCGTCTTCTCGGTGGCCGCCGGGCCACTGGTGAAGGGCGCTACCACTCCACCCCTGTTGGTCGGCAGCCTCAAAGGGCTCTACGCGAGCTCCGACCAAGGCAGCACCTGGCAGGCCCAGACCCTGGCAGGGGGTGCCTTGTGGTCGGTCGACGCCATCGCCTTCGACCCTGACAACCCTGCCGTCATCTATGTCGGCGGGGACAACGGCGGCAGCAGCGGGGGCGGACTGCAACGCAGCGTCAACGGCGGGGCTGCCTGGGCGGCCTTCTCGCAGGGGCTCCCGAGCCACGAGGTGACGGGACTATCGACCCTCTCCACCACCCCGCTGACCGTCCTTGCCTCGACCTGGAACCCCGTCAGCTTGAGGGGACGCACCGCTCGGGCCCTGGATTCGACCGCTCCGGGGCCCGTCGCTCTGAGCTCCAGTTCGGGTACGCCGATTTCGGTGGCCGTCTCACCCACCCCGACCCCCAGCGCCACCCCCCGTCACCATCACAAAAAGCCGACCAAGGGCCACTCGGTCCCGATCGGGGCATTGTTGGCAGTGCTGGTCGTCTTGATCTTGGTGGCCGTTGCTCTGGGGATCTACCTGAGCCGGCGTCGCCGGCGCCTTGAGGCCGAGGCGCCACCGTGATCGACCACATTCCGGGCGACACTCCCGAGGAGCGGCTGGCTCAGCTGGGGATGGAGCTACCCCCACCTCCGGTTCCGATCGCCAGCTACGTGCCGTTCACCTACGCCGGAGAGCTGATCGTGACTTCTGGTGTCCTGCCGATGCGGGATGGCAAGGTCATCCAGGGCCGACTCGGGGCGGACCTGAGCGTCGAGGCGGGTGTGGAGGCAGCCCGGGCCGCGACCCTCTCCCTGCTGGCGCTCCTGGCGGCCTCGGTGGGGAAGCTCGAACGGATCACCGGGCTATTGCTGTTGACCGGCTATGTCCGCTCGGCGCCTGACTTTGCTCGCCACTCCGAGGTGGTTGACGGTGCCTCCCACCTGCTGCTTCAGGTTCTCGGCGAGCGGGGCCATCATGCCCGCGTGGCGGTCGGGGTAGCCGAATTGCCCAGGGAGGCCTGCCTGGAGCTGCAGCTCACCGCCAAGCGCTAGCCGATCATTCCCTGTGCCTGCCGGCGGGACGGACTACCCCTCCAGCTCATCGCGTACCACCCGGCCCGCCTTCATGACCAGCTTCAGGTGCCGCTCTGGTTGGCTGAGCACTTTCACGTCCTCAATCGGGTTCACATCGACCACCAGCAGGTCCGCCCACGCGCCCTCCACGATCTGCCCTGCGAGTCCCTCCAGCCCGAGCAGCCGAGCACCCACGCTGGTGGCGGAGCGAAGAATGTCGGCGGCCGGTTGGACCTCGGACCGGAGCGCGAACTCAAGATTCTGCTCGCGATGCATCTCGCCCAGCAAGTCGCTGCCATAGGCGATCGACACACCGGCACGATGGCACAGTTCGAGCGCGTGCAATCCCCCTTCCTGGACCGACGGGAGCTTGGCCAGGGCCTCCGCCGGAACCCCCTGCTCCCGACCGTGCTGGGCCAGCGCATGGTATGTGACCAACGTCGGCACGTAGTACGCCTGGTGCGCTAAGAACAAGGGAGGGCTGCTGGCGTCCATCAGATTGCCGTGCTCGATGGACCGCACCCCCGACTGGAGCCCGCGGTTGATCGCTCGAGAGGTGTAGGCGTGTCCCGCCACATAGATGTTGGCCGCCTCCGCCTCTTCCACTACTGCTCGGATTTCCTCAAGCGAGAACTGAGTCGAATCGACGCGGTCGCTCGGAGCGTCGACGGCACCGCTCAGATAGACCTTGAGATGCGCCGCTCCCCGCCGGATCTCCTCTCTTGCCGCCTTGCGCACTTCGGCGACGCCGTCACAAAGGGTGGCCAACGTGGGGGTGTAATAGTGGGGGTCGTAGACCACCCGCCCGGGACCCCGCCACTCCCCCGCCCCGCCGGTCTGAGACAGCATCTTGCCGCCGTACACCACCCGGGGACCCTCCAGGTAGCCCTCCTCCACGGCGCGTGCCAGTCCGAAGTCGCATCCGCCCACGTCCCGCACCGTGGTGAAGCCGCGGTGGAGCATGCCGCGCAGGACGTGGCTGGCCCGTGCGGTGACGTAAGCAGGTGACCACTCCGCCATACCCCAGACATCTGAAGTCACGACCGTGACGTGAACATGGCAGTCGATCAGACCCGGCATCAACACGGCTCCATGCAGGTCGATGACTCGGTCGGCAGTAGCACTGGTGGGGCCCTGGTCCACCTCACTGACGAGACCGTCCTCAATCACCACGTGACAGTTGGATCTCAGCGTGCCGCGCTCAGGTTCGAGTACCGAGGCGCCTTGGAAGATGACGCGGGGAGTCATGCCTCAGCTCCCTGGGGGCGAGGTGGGAGGGAATCGTCGCGGTCCGCCCTCTTCAAGACGGGAGTGTTGAGGCAGCTGCCAGGGGGTCAGCCTGGCGCCAGTCGAACACCGTCCCCCGAGCGATCGTGGCCCGGCCGCCCCGGATGTCCGAGAGGTTCGCGGAGAGATCGCCTGCTAGCAGGATCAAACTGGCAGGGAGCCCCGTGTCGGGCCGGCCCTCGTCCGTCCAGTCCCACAACTCGGCGTTCCCCGGGGTGGCCTGCTGGGTCACCTCCGCCGCATAGAAGCTGAGGCACAGTGCGGTCTCCATCTCGACCAAGGCCCCGCTTCCTTCCGGACGAAGGTGATGACGTCCCTTTAACGATGATCACAGGACTCCCTCCTGCACCGATCTACCCGGCCCTCCGAAGTCGGTCCGAACAAGTATCGGCATTGGCGGACGATTGCCAGTTTCAATAAGTAAGGTCATCTGGCCATTCGGCTGTCACCAAGCAGGCATACCCTGCCCGCCATCCTTCCCATGATAACCTTCGGGCCTACTTCGGCTATCATGTACGGCAACGCCGAGAGGAGACGAGCAACCGGTCTGGAGGTGCCAGCTGCGTGAGCATCGTTTGGGGGAGAACCACTTCGGAGGGTCGCCTGAGGCGTTGGCGTCAGTCCGAACTCAATCACGGCCGAGACCGCTTGGCTGATCCTCAGCGGGATCCCGGGGTCAAGCAATTGCGAACAATCCGACGGCGCGTCGTCCGGTGAGACATCACCCCAATGGGTGATGTAAAGGGTGGAGAGGGCGGATTACGCTCGCGAGATCTCTTCGAGGAAACAGATTTTGAGTTCGGGTAGGTTCCAAGCGGAACACTTTATCCCGCGAACAGACTGGGGGAAGCAACTGTGAGATTCAGCAGACGACCGTCGCTTCGGTGGGCGGCAGGACTGGCCGCCCTGGCGGCCGTGATGCTAGTTCCGTTGGGCAGCATCACGACCCAGGCCAAATCCTCGGGAGGGGGCATCGTTTCCTTTGCCGAACTGGCCGGAACACCGCCGACCTACATCTCGCCCCTGATGAGTTCCCAGCACGAGTCAAACGCCAACCTTTATCAGTTCTCCAACTTCATGTACCTGCCGCTTTACTGGTTCGGCGGAGACGGGCAGCCGAAGCTCAACAAGACGTTGAGCGTCGCCAACCCTCCAGTATTCACTGACAACGACACGGTCGCGAGCATTACCCTCAAGCACTGGGTGTGGTCGGATGGCCAACCAATTACCGCTCGCGATGTCATCCTCTGGATGAACCTGCTGAGTGCGGTGACGGATCCCAACGCACCCGCCGTCGGCACCAGCACCAATCCCGGTCCGGGATGGTTCGCTACCGTCCCCGGCGGCTTTCCTGAGAACGTCGTCAGCTACACGCAGACGGGGACATACTCACTACAGATCACGATGAACGCGTCCTACAACCCGACCTGGGTGTTGTTCAACGAGTTCAGCCAGATCTATCCGTTGCCCCAGCAGGCGTGGGATGAGGTCGCAACCACGGGACCAATAGGGGACTACGACACCAGTGCCGAGGCTCGGACCACTCTCCCCGGGACCTCGCCGGCGTCGTACGTGCCGGTCAATCCCGGCACCCCCACCAGCGGCGCTTTGGGAGTTGCCGCTCTCATCAACGATGAGGCCTCCAACTCCACTACTTACGACACGAATCCCTTCTGGAAGACGGTAGACGGACCATTTCTGCTCAATCAGTTCACCACCGACGGGTTCGCCAAGTTCGTGCCGAATAAGAGCTACTCCGGCACCCCCAAGCCCACACTCAAGGCGTTCGAGTTGCTGCCGTTCACATCCAACGCCGCCGAGTACAACGCCTTGCGCAGCGGCGCGGTGACGATCGGATACCTGCCGTCGGAAGACTATGCCCAAAAGGCATCTATCGAAAAGGAAGAGAACTACAAGCTCAACCCCTGGTACTTGTTCGGCTTCGTTTACGCGGGCCTGAACTTCACCAGTCCGACGGTGGGGCCGATGTTCCGGCAGCTGTACTTCCGACAAGCCATGCAGTACCTGGTCGACCAGAAGCAGTGGATCGATAAGTACAACGACGGGCAGGGAGCAGTCGACAACGGGCCGGTTCCGACCTATCCACCCAACAATGCCGACGAGAGCTCGCTGGAAGCGCACGGCCAGGTGTACCCCTACGATCCGGCCAAGGCTGTGAGTCTCCTCAAGACCCACGGTTGGAAGGTGGATCCAGGCGGTCAGACCTTCTGCGCCAAGCCCGGGACCGCCGCCGACGAGTGCGGGACCGACGTCAAATCTGGACAGAAGGCCATCTTCACGCTGGACCTGGCTTCGGGGAGCCAGGAGGCCACCAACGAAATGGACTCCTACCAGTCGGACCTGAAGTCCAAGGCCGGCATGACTCTCACGATCACGCAAATACCCTTCGCCACCGTCATCGGGGACGCCTTCGGTGGTTGCACCTTCGCCAAACCGTGCACCAACTGGGACATCGCCAACTGGATAGGTGGCTGGAGCTATGACCCCGACTTCTTCCCAACGGGAGAAGAGATATTCGAATGCGGTGGGGACAGCGATGCGGGCGACTACTGCAATACCACCAACGACAAGAACATCCTCGCCACCAACACGGCACCGAATGCGGCAGCCGAGCACAGCGCGCTGGTCAAGTACCAGAACTTCCTCGCGGTAAACCTGCCGGGGCTGTATCTGCCCAACGTTCCCCAACAGTTCACCATGTACAAGAGCAGCCTCAAGGGGTTCCTGCCGCAGGATGTCTACGACATCCTCTATCCGCAGGACTACTCCCTTGGCTAAGGGGTTGGTCCAATTTCGTTGAAGGCGCGACTGTAGCCTCTGCGGAGCACAGAGTCACAGACAGGGGTCCGGCCCTGAGGCCGGGCCTCTGTCTCGCCCTCAAACCAGTCCCGATCAGTCACCGGACCATCAGGAATTCACCAAATGCGCTTGACGATCATCGGGGCTGGCGCCATCGGTGGCACCATCGGGGCCCACCTGATCCGCGATGGTCATGAGGTCCTGCTCTGCGATGCCGATCCCGCCCATGTGGAGGCCATCAATCTCCACGGCATAACGATCGAAGGACCTGTAGAGAGCTTTACGGTACCCGCCCGCGCGGTAACCCCGCCGGAGCTGCCGAACTCGATCGGCCACGCCGCGATTGCTGTCAAGAGTCACCACACAGCGTCGGCCGTCGAGCCGCTGCGCCGGCGTCTATCACCAGACGGCTACTTGGTCAGCTTCCAGAACGGGCTAACTGCGGACACCTTGGCGGCGACAGTTGGCTGGGACCGTCTGATCGTCAGCTTCGTGAACTTCGGCGCCGACGTAATAGGCCCCGGTCGGATCATGCAAGGAAATATCGGGACTTTTCGCGTGGGTGAGCCACGAGGGGAGGGAATCACTCCTCGCGTCCGCGAGCTGGCCAAGGCGCTGCCGTACGCGGAGCCAACTGACAACATCATGGGTTATCTCTGGGGCAAGGAGGCCTACGGCGCCATGCTCTACGCAGGCGCAGTCTCCGACCTTTCCATTGCGGACTCGTTGGAGGATCCGCAGTGGCAGCCGCTGATGTTGGCGATCGCCCGTGAGGTCTTGGCCCAGGCCCCAGTCAAGCCCGAGTCCTTCGACGGCTTCGACCCCGACGACCTTGAGACTTCGCTGGCGCGGCTGGTCACCTTCAACCGCAGCAGTGCCAAGTCTCACAGCGGCATCTACCGCGACCTCATGGTGCGCAACCGAAAGACGGAAGTCGACGATCTGCTCCGCGCCCTCCAGGGACCGCTCACCACCTTCGCCGGTGAATTGATCCGCGCGATCGAGCGGGGTGAGCGGACCTGCGAGGTTGCCAACCTCGCGCTCCTGGCGGCCTACGAGCGGGCTAACCGGCTCGGACGCCGGCTCCACGCGGTGATTCATCTCATCCCGGCACCAAGGAGAGCTCCCGAGGGTCCGTTGCACGGGGTCCAGGTTGCGGTCAAGGATCTGATCAACGTCGCGGGTTACCCCCGTGGCAATGGCAACCCGAACGACATGACCGGGCCGCCAGCGCCTGCGGACGCGCCCGTCGTGAAGATGCTCCGTGACCTCGGTGCGGACGTGTTTGCCACAACCGCGCTTCTGGAGTACGCCGCCGGGGCTCTTCATCCGGACGTCCCCGAGACCATGAACCCGTACGATCCGAGCCGTACTGCCGGGGGATCAAGTGGAGGGTCGGCGGCGCTGGTGGGCGTCGACGTCTGTCAGCTGGCTATCGGCACTGACACCGGCGGATCGATCCGAGTCCCAGCCGCTTACTGCGGTGTGGTCGGACTGAAACCGTCCTACGGGCTGCTTTCGGTCGAAGGTACCCAGCCACTCGCGCACTCGCTTGACCATATCGGGTTGATCGGCCGTGACGTCCAGACCACCGCCCGGGCGCTGGCTGCCCTAACTGGCGGGCAGGCGCGCACCGCACCTCGCAGCCTCCGGATTGGAGTCATCAATGAGCACTTCACGGGCCTCGATCCCGAGATTGAATCCGCTTTCCGCGGAAGTCTGGAGAAGCTGACCAGGGCAGGCAGCACCCTGCACCAAGTGGACGGAAGCGCGCTCGCAGCCCTCGACAAGACCTACGACCCCATCTTGATGTGGGAGATCTGGCAGGTCCACGGGCCGAAGGCAAGCCGGCACCCCGAGCACTTTGGCCCGGAGACCCTCCGGCTCTTGGAGTTGGCCGCTCGCTACACCGCGGTGACCTACCTCGATGCATGCCAGCGTCGGGACGATCTGCTTCCTCAAGTAGCCGCCGTGTACCAGGACGTCGACGTGCTCATCACCCCGGCGGTGCCGTTCGTCGCGCCGGCGACCACGCCTCCGCTGGACACTCCCGAGGGCGCGGTCGAAGGGAGATTCACCAAGGTCTTCAACCTGACCGGAGCGCCAGCCCTGGTGCAGCCCTGCGGTTGGAGCGAGGGCGGCCTGCCGATCGGCATTCAGCTCGCGGGTCCTGTCGGCACCGATGCCGAACTGCTCGCGACTGCGGCGTTGATCGAAGCAGTTCTGGATATCCCGCGCCGGGAGCCAGCCGTCCAGCGGGTAGCGGACACACGGCTCAACGGTGCCGCTGAGTGAGAGCCGCGATCTACAAGTCGGCGGGCCAGGTTGTGGTAGAGGATGTCCCGGACGCCGCGCTTAGGTCCGCCACTGACGCGGTGGTCAGAGTGCTGCGGGCAGCCATTTGCGGCTCCGACCTGTGGGCCTACCGCGGAATCATTCAGCGCACCGCCGGTGCTCGGCTTGGCCATGAGTTCATCGGCGTCGTGGAAGCGGTGGGCGAGGAGGTGAAGACCATCTCCGTCGGAGACCTGGTAGTTGCCCCGTTTCAGTGGTCGGACAACAGCTGCCCCGCCTGTCTTGATGGTCTCCAGACCTCCTGTGTCAACGGCGGTACCTTCGGCGCTCCGGACACTGACGGTGGACAGGGAGAAGCGGTGCGCGTGCCGCAGGCCGACGGCACCTTGGTTGCGGTCCCTGGAGGGCCGGCAGGGATTGGTGATAATCGCCTCCCAGCGCTCCTCGCCTTGACTGACGTGGTCGCCACGGGTCTGCACGGAGCGGTGCTCGCACAAGTCGGAGAGGGGGCGACTGTCGCCGTCATCGGTGATGGGGCGGTGGGACTCTGTGCGGTGCTAGGAGCCAGCAGGATCCTAGGTGCCGAGCGGGTCATCCTCATGAGTCGCCATCCCGACCGGCAGCAGGTCGGCCAGAAGTTCGGCGCCACCGACATCGTCGCGAGTCGTGGCCCGGAGGGGATTGCAGCCGTCCGGGACCTCACTTCCGGACTAGGGGTGCGTCACGTGGTGGAGGCGGTGGGGACGCCGGATTCGTGGGAGATGGCGGTCGGCATGGCCAGAGCAGGCGCCTCCATCGGCGCCGTCGGGGTGCCCCACACCATGCCGCAACTCCCGCTTTTCGAGCCCTTCATTCAACACCTGCGGATCAGCCTGGGCGTCGCCCCCGTGCGGAGATACCTGCCCGATCTGATCTCGCGGGTGATCTCCGGGACGCTTGACCCGAGCCCGGTGTTCGACACGACCCTGCCCCTGGCCCAAATCGCTGACGGCTATGCCGCCATGTCGGCGCGTCAGTCGATCAAGGTCATGCTCGCATGAACTGCACTTCCCGGTTGCGCTCGGCTCGGGAGCGAGGGGAGTCCACCTGCGAGCACACCGGGGGAGAGGAATGAAGCGCACCGCCTACCGCGGCTACCACTCGTACGACTACTTGGTCCCCCACGAGGACTACCGGGTCTTCGAGTTGGCGGATGAGTTGGATCGAGTTCCCTCGCCTGCAGTGGCGACCACTGAGGCCCAGGAAGAGCGTGTCCAAGACCTACTGGCGCGGGGTCCCGTCATCTCCTTTCACGACCACCCGTCAGTCCTTCCGGCGGACGCGGACCAGCTCTTCGAGTACCGCCGGCATGGCCGGGACTTCACAGGCTACTTGGGGCTCAGCCGGTCTGGCCTGGACGCGATCTTCGACAACCTCGCGGACGGGGAGGGTCAGATCACTTCACTGATGGGTTGGAAGTGGGACGACACTCTGGCCGACCTGGGGATGCGACTCTGTGACATCGCCCACCAGGACTACCTGCGCATCGTCTACCGCGCTACTGACATCGAGGCAGCCCAAGAGCATGGTCAGCTGGGAATCATCCTGGCGGTCGAGTCGGCGGCCCCGATCGAGAACGAGTTGGATCGCCTGGACCTCCTGTATGGGTTCGGGATCAGGTCAGTCGGGGTCACTTACAGCGAGGCCAACAACCTCGGAGGTGGCCTCTCCGAGGCTCACGACGGGGGCCTGACCGCCTTCGGTCGCCGCGCGGTGCATCGGATGAACCAACTGGGACTGCTGATCGATTGCTCGCACGCGGGCGATCGAACCACCTTAGACACGATCAATGCCAGTAAGGCCCCCATCTCCATATCGCATGCTGGTTCCCGGGCGGTCTGGCCCACGGCCAGGATGAAGCCGGACGACGTCATCCTGGCCTGTGCCCAGAAGGGCGGGATCATCGGAATCGAGGCGGCTCCTCACACGACGCTTTCGCGCGAGCACCCCCGCCACTCCATCGACAGCTACATGGCCCACTTCGAGTACTGCTGCGAGCTGGTCGGAATCGACCACGTGGCGTTTGGCCCGGACACCCTCTTCGGCGACCACGTGGGGCTGCATCGAGTGATGAACCAGCGGTTTGGCCAGGGACTTCCTCAGCCCATCCCACCGCTCGAATTCGAGCGTGTGCCGTGGGTCGACGGACTCGAGAACCCGGCCGAGACCTTTCCCAACATTGCCCGCTGGCTGGTCACGCATGGCTACTCGGACGGAGAGATCCAGCTGGTCTTGGGGGGCAATGTTCACCGGCTCGTCGGGGTCGCGTGGGAGTCCCATCCGTGAGCAGAGCATGAACTCGAGTGGGGTCGACCCACGCCGGGGGCGGTTCGTCCGCGTCGCCGTGGTGACGGGCACCGCGCACGGGATTGGGTCAGCGATCGCTGCCGCCCTGGAAGCGGACGGGCTGATGGTCCATGGCATCGACAAAGATGAGGTCGATGTCACCGATGGGGAGGCAGTAAGGGGCTACTTCAAGGGACTGGGCACCGTCGACGTGCTGGTCAACAATGCGGGTGGTGTCTGCGGCCAGGTACACCATCCGATCGAGGAGATCTCCGACGAAGAATGGAGCGCCATCGTCGACGCCAACCTGACCGGAACCTTCCACTGCACGCGAGCTGTCGTCCCGGGAATGAAGCGGCGGGGCTGGGGGAGGATCGTGAACATCTCGTCAGGTGCCGGCCGCAGTGTCAGTCTCACCGGAATCCAGGCCTACGCCAGCGCGAAGGCGGGTCAGATCGGGTTCACCCGCCAGATGGCCCACGAACTCGGAAGGTACGGCATCACCGTCAACTCCATAGCGCCCGGGTTCGTGCTCTCCAATCCCACTTCGATCAAGCAGTGGGAGGGGTACGGGGAGGCGGGTCAGGCGGCGCAGGTGGAGGCGATCGCCACTCGCCGACTGGGAAAAGCAGAGGACATCGCCAATGGGGTCCGGTTCTTCGTCGCCGACGCGTCGTCGTGGGTGACTGGTCAGACCCTCTCCATCGATGGTGGCCATGCTCTCTTTTAGTGAAGACGACTCCGGATATATCCGGCAGTTGGCGGAATTCGTCGCCATTCCCAGTATCAGCCGTGACGCTTCGCGGGAAACGATGCGCCGCGCAGCGGACTGGCTGGCAGGCCAGCTGAAGTTCGCCGATGCCAAGATCATCGAGACCGACGGCAATCCGGTCGTGATTGCGGAGCTTGCGGGGCCGGCGGGTGCTCCCACGATTCTGGTCTATGGGCACTACGACGTTCAGCCGACTGGAGAACCCACTGAGTGGACCACCGACCCGTTCGAGCTGACCGTTGACGGCGACGTCATGCGAGGCAGGGGCGCCAGCGACGACAAGGGGCCTGTCTACATCGTGATCCGGGTGGCAGAGGCGTTCGCGACCCAGGAAGGTTCGCCGCCACTCCACGTGAAGTTCGCGTTCGAAGGAGAGGAGGAGATTGGCAGTCCCCACTTTGCAAGCTTTCTCCGGCATCACGCGGAGCTATTGGCCGCTGACCTGGTTGTCTCCGCAGACGGCGCGATGTGGCGTCCGGGCGAGCCTTCGGTGTCGGTGGCCTCCAAGGGTCTGGTGAGCCTGGACGTCGAGGTGCAGGGGGCTGCTAGTGACCTCCACTCGGGTCGCTACGGCGGGACCGTCGCCAACCCTCTGCACGGACTGGCCCAGATCCTGGCCAGCTTGCACACGGCGGACGGCGCGGTGGCGGTCGCGGGATTCTATGACGGGATCCCTGAGCTTAGCCGCGAGCGCCGGCAGGAGGTCGCGGCGGTGCCCTTCGACGACGGGGACTACATGGCGGCGCTCCAGCTCGACGAGTTGCACGGCGAACCGGGGTACTCGACTCTCGAGCGTCTGTGGGAGCGCCCCACCTTGGAGATCAACGGTGTAAGTGGAGGGGGCAAGTACACCGTCATTCCCCACTTGGCGATCAGTCATTTGTCTTGCCGGCTGGTCCCGGGCCAAGACCCGGACCGTGTGCTGCAGGCGGTCACCAACCATGTGATGGCCCAGTCGGTGACCGGAGTCAAGGTCCTGGTGCGTGGGGACGAGGCGGCCGTGGCTGCGTACACCATTTCTCCCGATCACCCGGCGGTGCGAGCTGCCACCGCTGCCCTCGAGAAGGTCTATCCGGGGCAAGGGGTTGTGCTGGCAAAGATCGGCGGCACCCTACCGGCGACTGTCCTATTTGAAGAGGTGCTGGGCGCCAAAACCCTCTTCTTCTCATTCTCGACCTCGGACGAGCGGCTGCACGCGCCTAACGAATACATGCGCATTCGCCGGCTCCGGGAAGGGATGCGTGCCTGGGAGGAGCTGTGGCGGCTGCTGGGTAGCGGTCCGCACCGGCTCAGGCAATCATGACGCGACCTGGCTTGGGCGCACACACGGCGGCCCACTGATATTCCGGAGGAAGCAGCAATTACCGAACCACCGCGCGATCGAATGCTGGAGCAACTAAGCGAGGAGTTCTACCAGGCGATGAACTCGGCGGATCCCTTCAGCGCGACCATGCTGGGCGTGCCCGGATTCGACGAGCTGGTGCCCGACCCCAGCCGCGCCGGAGCCCATCGTAACGCGGCTCGGTTCGCCCGGATCGAGGCCCAACTAGCCTCCATCCCAACGGAGAGCCTAGGGGAGTCGGATCGGATCAACCACGCCGTTCTGGAGCAGTTGGCCTGGGGTGCCCGCTCCGATCTGGAGCACGGATTGTGGGAGGCCAATGCCTCGGCGGCCGGCTACGTTTCACCACAGAGCATGATGTTCCAGGCAGTGCCGGCAGCTCCGCTGCGCGACGCGTCAGCGGTCGATAGCTACCTGCAGCGACTCTCGAGCCTAGGTGCATTCTTCGATGCGGTACTCACCCGCTACCGCGAAGCCAGCGCCGAAGGCCGCGTATCCACCCGTTCGGGCGTGCGCCAGGCTCTGGAGCAGCTCGATGGACACTTGGCCCAACCGCTCGCAGCCGACATCCTGGTTGAGGTCGCGCTGCCGGCGGATGTCGATGAGGAGCGAACCCGGGACACCATCAGCGAGCTGGTCGCGAGCCAGGTGCGCCCAGCTATGAGCCGGCTGCGGGCCGTGCTGCACGAGGAGCTGCTCTCGGAGTCCCGGGCCGACGATCGGGTGGGAATTTGCTTCATCCCCGGAGGTGAAGCTGGCTATCGAGCCGCCGTGCGCCGTCACACCACCACCGACCTAACTCCGTCTGAGATCCACCAAATCGGCCTCGACCGCATCGCCAGCCTCGACGAGGAGTGGGGGGAACTGGGTGGAAAGGTGCTGGGGATCAGTGACGTCCCTGAGATTCGCAAGCGATTGCGCGACGACCCGGCACTCCGCTTCTCAAATGCGGCCGAGATCGTCGAGGTGGTAACCGACGCACTGAGTCGAGCTGAAACCGCTCGCGACCGTTGGTTCCCGGCGATGCCCCTGCCGCGCTGCGTGGTGGAAGAGATTAGCCCGATCGAGTCGAGCAATGCGGCGCTTGCCTACTATCGCCCCCCGACACCAGACGGCAGCCGCCCCGGGGCGCACTGCGTGCTCACCACCAACCCAACTGGCAGGTTTTTGTATGAGTACGAGGCCTTGGCGTTTCACGAAAGCAGTCCGGGTCACCACCTGCAGATCACCTCGGCTCAGGCCCTCACGGAGCTGCCGGCATATCGACGGCATCTGGATGCCGAGGTGTGCGGCTACATCGAAGGGTGGGGACTCTACAGCGAACGGCTGGCCGACGAGATGGGGCTCTACACATCGGACCTGCAACGCCTTGGGATGCTCTCCTTTGAATCATTGCGAGCCTGCCGCCTGGTCGTCGACACCGGCATCCATCACCAGGGATGGTCGCGCCAGCGGGCCATCGACTACATGTGGAACAACACCGCGACGACGATGGCGAATGTCACTAACGAGATCCAGCGCTACATCTCCTGGCCGGGGCAGGCCCTCGCCTACATGATCGGCTGTCGGGAGATCCGGCGCCTGCGCAGCGTGGCCGAGCAGCGACTCGGGGCGCGGTTCGACGTGCGAGCCTTCCACGGCGCGGTGTTGAGCAACGCCGCGGTGCCTCTCGGTGTCTTGGAGGGGATCGTGCTGCGGTGGATTGAGTCGGTTCCGGCGTGAGGGAATCCGCGGGCGGTCGGTTTCGGCAGGCAGATTCGCGCTCTAAGACCTGTCAGAGCACGGTTGCGAGTCGGGCGCCAGTCGATTCGGCCGGTAGCGCTTAAGGAGGAGAGATGGCGAGAACGTCGATTGCGCAGCTGACCGCTGAACCCGGCGAACGCCGTCGCGGCCAGGTGATCGTTCCCGGCCTAGACCCGATTTGGGAGATGCCGGCCGTGGTCATCCGTGGACAAACACCGGGACCGACCCTGGCTGTGACCAGCGGTATGCATGCAGCGGAGTACGTCCCGATTGAGGCCGTGACGCGCTTGACCAGGTGGACCGACCCGACCAAGCTTCGGGGGACGCTGGTGGCCGTCCTGCTGGTCAACACTCCCGGCTTCTACGAGCGGTCGATATACGTCAACCCGCGCGACGGCCGCAACCTAAATCGAGCGTTTCCGGGCGACTCCGAGGGCAGTCCCGCCGAACGGGTGGCCGCCTTCCTTCTCGCCGAATTGATTGAAGGGTCGGACGCCTATGTCGATGCCCATTGCGGTGACCTCATCGAGGCACTGAGTCCGTTCACCGTCTGGACGCGGGCAGGGGACCCCGCGGTCGCCGAGCGCTCGAGGCGAATCGCAGCTGCCTACGGGTTCGAGCACACCTTGGGGGTCGACCCGTTGTCTGTCCCCGGAGCCGCTTACGCCTCGGGGGCGCTCCTCGGGGTTCCCTCCATCATTGCTGAGATTGGACAGCAGGGCATCTGCGACGAACCTTCGGTGGAACGCCACCTTCGGGGACTGCAGAATGTGATGGCTCACCTCGAGATGATCGATTCCGTGGGAGACCCGCCGCCGCCGCCCATGCCGATGGATCGGATGGTGTGGATGAGGACCGACGTGTCAGCCACTTACCATCCCACCGTGCAGGTTGGCGAGCAGGTCACCGAGGGGCAGCTGGTGGGCGAACTGCGCACTCTCTACGGAGACACCATCAGCGAACTTCGGGCGGTCGCTGGCGGAATCGTGGTGTTCCTAGTTACCTCTCTCGCAGTCAAGGAGGGAGACCCTCTGATGGGGATCGGAGTGCCCGAAAAGTCGTGAGCACCGTGCAGCCAGAAACGTGACCTGGCACCGTGATCGTGAGTAGGCGAGGCGGTCGAGCGTGATCGGGTTCATTCTCCGTCGCTTGGCCCAGTCGCTGATCGTGGTGGTGGGGGTGACCATCGTCACGTTTATCCTGCTGCACCTGTTGCCGGGCAGTCCGGTTCGCGCGATTCTGGGAGAGCGGGCGACTCCGCTGGCGGTCCATCAGCTTACGGCCGAGTTAGGGCTGAACAAGCCCATTCCGATCCAGTACGCGATCTGGGTGAACAACCTCATTCATCTGAACCTGGGGTACTCCTACAAGCTGGACCAGCCGGTGACCGCACTGCTGGCCGAGCGAATCCCCAAGACGTTATTCCTGGTCGGCACCTCCCTCATCCTCGCCATCGTGATAGCGATTCCACTCGGCGTAGTGATGGCGGTTAGACGCAACAAAGTGGATGACTACATCCTCACGGGCTTCAGTTTCATCTTCTATTCGATGCCGAGCTTCTGGCTCGGAATACTGCTGATCGGTCTCTTCAGCTTGACCCTCTCCTGGCTACCCTACGAAGCCCCGCAAGATCAGCTCAGTGTGTTTTCGCAGTTGAATGGAATGATCTTGCCGGTCACGACCCTGACGCTGGTGACGGTTGCGCTGTTCAGCCGCTACATGAGGAGCGCGGTCCTTGAGCAAAACGTTCAGGACTACGTCCGTACGGCCCGCGCCAAAGGCCTCTCCAACCGGCTGGTCTTGGTCCGACACGTCCTCCGCAATGCGCTGATCCCGGTGATTACCCTGGTTGGTCTCTCGCTGGGGGGAATTCTGAGTGGCGCGGTGGTGGTGGAATCAGTCTTCAACTATCCCGGCATGGGTCTGCTCTTCTACCAGTCTGCCGTGACGGACGACTTCCCGGTTCTGCTGGGAGTGAGCGTAGTTGTGGCGATCGCCACGGTGGTGGGGAACCTCATCGCCGACGTCCTTTACGCCGTGGTCGATCCTCGAATCAGGTACGTATAGTGGCGGTCCGCACATCCGAGTCTGCTGTCCGGTCTGAGTCGCCCTCCATGTCATGAGTCTGATCTCCCAGCTCTCACCACCGTCGGGCAGCCTCGGCCCCGAGGGCGGAGAGGTCGCCTCCTCGGGCTCGGTCTGGCGCATGATCGGCGGGGTCTTCCTCCAGAACCGACTTGCCATAGTTGGTCTGGGCGCGATCCTGTTGATGGTGCTCTTCTGCTTTGTGGGGCCACTCCTCTACCACACTCAGCAGCTCTACACCAATCCCAACATCGCCACTCAAGCGCCGAGCCTTGCCCATCCCCTGGGCACCGACGAGGTCGGTTATGACGTCCTCGGCCGCCTCATGGTCGGCGGGCAGACCTCCCTGGAAATCGCCTTCGCCGCAGCCCTTATCGCCGTTGTGCTCGGGGTGGTCTGGGGAGCTATCGCCGGACTCGCGGGAGGCCTACTGGACGCCGTGATGATGCGGATAGTGGACACGCTTTTGGCGTTCCCGTTCCTCTTCGCCCTGATCCTGCTCGGTGCCATTTTCAACACGTCGATCCCAGAGCTGATCATCGTCATCGGCTTAGTCGCATGGCTGGTCCCGGCGCGACTGGTGCGGGCCGAGACCCTCTCCCTACGCATGCGGGAGTTTGTCCAGGCGGTCGCGGTCATCGGCGGCAGCCGGCGTCGGATCCTGTTTCGCCACATCATCCCCAACACGGTGGGGACCATCGTTGTAAACGCCACCTTCCAAATCGCAGACGCGATCATCTTCATCGCGACGCTCAGCTACCTCGGGATCGGAGTTCCACCGCCCGCCACCAACTGGGGCGGGGAACTGGCCTCGGGACTGACCTACATCGCCGACGGCTACTGGTGGCTTATTTACCCGCCCGGCATCGCCATCGTGGTGACAGTCGTCGCCTTCAACTTCGTCGGTGACGCCCTGCGGGACGCACTCGAGGTTCGACTCCAGCGTCGCTGAGCCGCGCTTGTGCTGGATGAGATGCGACTCCGGTCGCGGTCGACTGCCCTTCGGCCCAATCCGACCCGGAAGCCCGCTCCCGGTAAACTTGGCCGCCCGTGCCCCAAGCCCCACCACCGAGCGGTGAGCCCGCCATCGAAGTGGTCGACCTTCGCCGGACTTACCGCACCACCACCGGGACCCTCCGCCGCCGTCGCCTCGAAATCGAGGCCGTGCGGGGCATCTCGCTGCGCGTGGAGCCTGGGGAGCTGTTCGGACTGCTAGGCCCCAACGGGGCCGGCAAGACCACCACCATCCGGGTCCTCTGCACCCTCCTCCTGCCGACCTCGGGAAAGGTGAACGTGCTCGGGCTGGACGTGGTCGCCCATCCCCGCGAAGTGCGTCGCCAGATCGGGTACGTCTTCGGAGGAGACCGCGGACTCTACGACCGGCTGAGCGCCCTGGATAACCTGCGTTACTTCGCCGACCTGTATGCCCTCGAGCCCCGCCTACAGCGCCGGCGGATCGAGGAGGTCATGGAGCTGGTGGGGCTGCAGGGGAGGGGCAAGGAGCGGGTGGAGGGATTCTCCCGGGGGATGCGGCAGCGGCTGCACTTGGCCCGGGGGCTACTCCACGACCCGCCCGTGCTGTTCTTCGACGAGCCCACCATCGGGGTGGATCCGGTGGGAGCCCGCGAGGTTCGCCAGCTGGTCGAAGAGCTGGCCCGATCAGGCAAGACGATCCTGCTGACGACCCACTACATGTTCGAGGCGGACAGCCTCTGCGACCGGATCGCGGTGATCTCCAACGGCGAGATCGTTGCTGAGGGAACACCCGATCAGCTCAAGGCGGGGGCGACTGCCCGAACGGTCGTCGAGATCGAAGCCTACGGAGTTCCTGAGCACACGGTGCAGCGGATCCGCGACCTCCAGGAGGTCGAGGCGGTGACCACCGAAGTGAGGGACCAGGCCCAGCTGCTCACCGTCCAGGCTCGCGAGGGCAGCCAGTTGACCGGCCGCCTGCTCCAGCTCCTAGAGGGGGTGCGGGTGGAGCGGATTGCGGCTCGCGAGCCGACCTTGGAAGATGCCTATGTGGCGCTGGTGACCGCCCCGTGAGCGCAGCGCAGCTAAACCGCGACCTATACCGATCCGGTCCGGCAGCCCTCAACTGGCCCCGCCAGGTCGGCATGGGCTGGTGGTATCAGCTGAAGATGCAGGCCCAGTCCGGCTTCGTGGTGATGGTCTCCCTGGTCCAACCGCTGATCTTCGCCAGCATTGCCATGGCCGATCAGCAGGCTGGCAATCGGACCCTGCCGCTCCTCTATTACGCGCTGGGGGCTGGGATCATGGGGATCTGGTCGACGGTGGTCTTCGGCTGCGGCGGCGCCCTCTCCTGGCAGCGGCACCAGGGGATGCTCGAGCCCCTGGTGATGGCCCCCGCTCCGCTGGTCCTGGTGCTGATGGGGATCACCTTGGGCACGGCGTCTGTGGGCCTTTACTCGATGGGCGCAACCCTGCTGTGGGGTTGGCTGATTTTCGGGGCCCATATCCACCTAGTGGATCCGACCGCGTTCGTGATCGCCGCGGTGGTGATGGTGGTGGCGCTTGGCCTCCTGGGGTTGGTGATGGGGTCGACCTTTGTCCTGTACCGCAACGCCAACGCGTTGTCGAATGCCCTGGAGTACCCGGTCTGGCTGATCTGCGGCCTGGTGGTCCCCCTCTCCCTGCTTCCCGGCTGGACCCATTACCTCGCCTATATTCTGGCCCCCACCTGGGGAATCGAGGCGATGCGGTCTGCGGCCCTCGGGGGCAATCCCTGGCTGCCCTTGCTCTGGTGCGTGGTGGCGTCAATTGTCTACTTGGGTCTGGGCGTGGTGCTGGTGAGCAATGTCGAGCGGCTGGCCCGCGCCCATGCCACCTTGACCTTCCAATGAGCGCAGCCTCGCTGCAGCGCACCCGCGAAACTGGCAACTTCTGGCGGGTTTTCTTCATCGGGGGGCTGATCTCTTATCGGGCCCTCTTCTACTGGATCACTCCCTGGCAGTACATCCCCACCATGCTGGCCGCACCCCTCTTCCAGATCCTCTTCTTTGTTTACTTGGGGCGGGCTACCGGGGTCGGTTCGACGACGTTCTTTGTGGTCGGCAACTCGATCCAGATCTGCAGCATGTCGGGGATCTACGGGATGACCATGGCGTTGGCCAACGAGCGTCAGTTCCAGACCCTGAGCCCGATACTGGCCACCCCCGCCAACCGGATTGCTCTCTTCCTCGGCCGGGGTCTCCCGGTCCTGGTCTCCGGGCTGCAGACGACCGCTTTCGGTTTTCTCGTCTCCGCGTTGATCCTGAACTTCCGACCGGCGCCACGGGCTCTCCCCGAGCTCGCCCTGACCGTGCTGGTAGCCACCGCCTCCTGCACCGGATTCGGGATGGCGCTGGGCTCGATCGGTCTGCGGGCCAGGGACATCTGGCTCATCGCCAACATCGCCTACTTCGCCATGCTGTTGCTCTGCGGCGTGGAGGTGCCGCTGCACCAGCTGCCCGGAGTCCTACAGGTGATCGCTCACCTGCTTCCCCTGACCCATGGAATCGCCGCCGGCCGGCTGCTGGCGACGGGCCATCACCTCGGTGCCGCTTGGCCCTACATTGGGCAGGAGCTGCTGGTCGGCGTGGCGTGGGCGACGATCGCCTTTTTGCTCTTCCGCTACTTCGAGCGTCAGGGCCGCCGAACCGGGAGCTTCGACCGGTTGTGATACAGCACGGTTCCGGAGCGGAGCCAGCGCGGTTGGATCTGCGCGGCGTCGCCTGTCCCTTGACGTTCGTGCGCACCCGAATCGCGCTTAATCGGCTCTCTCCCGGCCAATCGCTGGAGGTCCTGCTGGACGAGGGGGAGCCGGCCGAGTTGGTTCCGCGCAGCTGCAGCGAAGATGGTGAGGTCGTGCTCGCACTAGGTCCATGGTCCGAACCCGGTGTGATGCGACTGCTGGTGGAAAGAGGTGACGCGGAAGACTGAGTTGGGGTCAGCCGCTCGCGAATCGTACCGCGCGCGTCAGATAATCCCGTGGTGCGATTTACGACTCCAAATCGGTCACTCCAGACGGACGATGGGGCCGAGACGGCAAGCGGCCGTCAGGCCACGACCCTACCGTCGACTTCAATGTGTCAACATAGAGCTTTCGCTGTAAAAGATTGTGAGAAGGTGGGGATAGATCCACTCACGAATGCTGCAGATTCTTTGGCGCCACCGAACACGATGAGGCTCCGTGCGCGCGTTGGTTGGCTACGTCACCGGCGGCGCCAGTCGAGCACCGTACCCCCGCGTCATTAACTAATTCGAGTCGCAACGGAAGGAGTCGGGCTTGGCAACTAAAATCGCTCTACTGCGGGCGGTGAATGTGGGCGGCAACACCAAGGTCGCGATGTCCGACCTGCGACAGCTCCTGAACGATTTGGGCATGAAGAATTCCCGCACGCTTCTCCAAACTGGCAACTTGGTGTTCGACAGCGCTGGCACTGAAGAATCTGAGTTGGAGGGCGCACTAGCGACCGAAATGAATCGCCGGCTCGGCCTGCGGACCGACGTCATGGTGAGGGAGGTCTCTGAGTGGTTGGCGGCGATCGCGAGGAATCCTTTTTCGCAACAAGCGAAGGAGGACCCAAGTCACTTGGTCGTGGTCTTCCTGAAATCTCTCCCACTTGCCGATTCAGTACTTGCCCTGGACTCTCGCTCAGGACCGGAGCGGGTGAGCGCCTGGGGCCGGCAGCTGTTCGCTACTTATCCCGACGGCATCGGCCGTTCGCAGTTGACCATGTCGGTGATCGAGCGCCAGTTGGGCATCCGTGGCACCGCCCGCAACTGGAACACCGTGCTCAAGCTAGCGGTCCTAGCACAAGAGTAGGGCCAGGTGGGCCGCCCTAGGAAACCTTTGGCGCGGCCTGCCAGCCAGAGGCTGTGGTCGGACGCAGCAGGACCGTGAATTGGGCCCCGTGCCCCAGCTCGGACTCCACCACAACCCGGCCGCCCTGAGCCTCAGCCAGGGACTGCACGATCGCCAGCCCCAGTCCGCTGCCACCGTCCTGGCGGGACCGGGAACCACTGGCTCGGAAGAACCGCTCGAAGACGTGAGGCAGGTCCTGGGGGTCGATGCCGGGGCCGTGGTCGGTGCATCGGACCCCTACCAGACCACTCTCCTGGACGGTGGTCCAGATGATCTCTGTGCCGAGGCCGTGTCGCTCGGCGTTCCCCTGCAAGTTGCCGACAATCGTCGCCAGCGCGTCCGGATCGGCCAGCGCCACCAGCTCAGGCTGGAATTCCAGCTTGACCTCTGACCCCGGGGTGCGGTTTTCCAGAAAGCGCTCAAGGAACGACGCCAGCTCCACCGGCCGCAGCTCCACCGAGCGCTCCGCATCCGCCCGGGCGAGGGCGAGCAGGTCCATCACCAGGGCCCGCATCCGCTCCGCTTCCTGGGACATCACCGGCAGAGCTGCCTTGACCACATCCGGGGTGGCCCCGGCTCCGCGCTGGAGCACGTCCAGATAGCCCTTGATCGCGGTCAAGGGGGTCCGCAATTCGTGGGAGGCGTCGCCGATGAACTGTCGCATTCGACGCTCGGCGTCGGCCCGCTCCTGCACCGTGCGCTCCACGTTGTCGGCCATGTCATCAAAGACGCGCGCCAGCTCGCCCACCTCGTCGCTGCGCGGCCGGAGCCCGCTGCGCCTAGTGAGGTCCCCCCGACCAAGTGCCTGCGCAGCCTCCGTCAGCCGTCCGAGCGGTCCGAGCCCACGGGTGGTCAACCAAAGCCCGATCAAAAGAGCAACCAACAGGACGGCGGCGCTGCCCGCTGCCAGCACCGCCTCCGCGGAATTGAGTTCACTCTGGATCGGACCGGCGGGCTCCACCAGCTCGATCGCCCCGAGATGGCGGCCCACGCGTCCAGTGAGCGGCAGAAGCATCACCAGCCGGCTGCTCCCACCGGACCCTGCCAGGGTCGGCCCGATCACCGTGTCGAACTGGGCGGCCGCCAGGAGGTCGGCTCGCGATTGGCTCGGGACGCTGACCCCGGTCTGCACTCCGGCCGCGGTGCCTGGGCCGGCCGAGGCGATCACGGTCAGGTCCGGGGAGTAGATGGCCGAGGTGACCCCGGCCGCAGCCAGTACCTTCACCAGGTCTAGGGCCAGAGTGGTGTCCGGTATTGCCGGGCGGCCGGCCCGCAACCTGGCCCGCTCGGTGGCCACCAGGACGGCTCGCCCGTCGTCGAAGGTTCCCTGGAGGCTCTGGCCGCGACTGCTGAGGATGGCTCCCCGGAGAAGGCTGTACTCAATCCCACCTGCCACCACCAGCAAAACCGCCAGCAACCCGACGAAGGAGAGAGTCAGTCGCCAGCGGAGGCTGCGGTACCAGGGCAGGGGTGGGTCAGTCGGCGACCAGGCGATAGCCCACCCCCCGGACGGTCTGGATCAGCTGCCGATCGGTGTCGCTCAGCTTGAGCCGCAGGTACCGGACGTACACCTCGAGGTTGTTCTCGTCCCCATAGAAGGAGACCCCCCAGACGGCGTTGAGCAGCCGATCGCGGTTGAGCGCCTCGCCCCGGTGCTCCATCAGGTAGGCGAGGAGGTCAAACTCCCGGGCGGAGAGCTCAACTTCTCGGCCGTCCCGGCAGACCTTTCTCGTGCTCCGGTCCAGCTCCAAGGGGCCTGCCCGGAGCACCGCCGCCTGCTCCGGTTGCCGACGTCGCAGCACGGATCGCACCCGGGCCAGCAGCTCACCGAACTCAAAGGGCTTCCCCAGGTAGTCGTCGGCGCCCAAGTCGAGTCCGAGGATGCGGTCCTGGGTGTCGTCGCGGGCGCTCAAGATCACCAACCCGCGGCGGGGGTCGCCGGCCAGTTCCCGAGTGAGCGCGATGCCATCCATTCGGGGCATCATCACGTCCAGCACCACGACGTCCGGGGAGAATCGGTCAACTGCAGCGAGTGCGGCCCGGCCGTCGGGGGCAGTTTCGACGTCGAAGCCCTCCCGGCTCAGGCCGATCCTTATGAATTCGGTGATGGCTGGCTCGTCGTCGACCACCAGGATCCGGGGCGGACCGGCCCGCCGGTCATTCACCTCTTCGGCCATGGAAGCGGCAGTATAGGTCGGACCACTTCGTGATCAGAACAGCCTGAGTTGAGGTTCGCCCTTAGCCACGGCTTAGACTCGGACTCCGATGCCGACTCCTTCGCCCGGCTCGGTGGCGCCGACCCGGCGGAACATCGCGCTGGGCGCGGTCCAGGTCTCCTTCTTGGAGCGTGCCGGGAGCGACCCCCCGGTTCTCCTGCTGCATGGCTGGGAAGCCAACGCGGCCAGCTTCACCGGGCTGCTCCGGATAGCCAAGACTTCCCGGCGGCTGGTGGCGCTCGATCTACCTGGTTTCGGCGAATCTCCACTTGGGGTCACCGACTGGACGACTGCCGCGTACGCGGAGTTGGTGCGGGGCCTGATTAGCACCCGCGGTTGGGAGAAGGTCGCGATTCTGGGCCACTCTTACGGCGGCGGCGTCGCCCTCCGCCTCGCCGCCCAGCCGGCGGGTTCGCTGGACCGACTCCTGCTCTGCGCGGCCTCAGGGGTTCGGCTGGCCAATTCGAGCGGGCCGGGAGGTCGGGTCAGGACGTTCCGGGCTCTGCGCCGGACCGCCGAGACCCTCCTGCCGGCCAGGCTGTCAGAGCCCTCTGTCGAGTGGCTGCGCCAGCGAATGGGCTCCTCCGACTACCGTTCAGCGGGCCCTCTGCGACCGATCCTGGTCCGGGCGGTTCAGGAGGATCTCGCCCCGTTGGCGGAGCAGGTGCAGGTGCCGACCCTGATCATCTGGGGCGGTGGGGACACCGAGCTGCCGCTAGAAACCTACGGGCAGCGGCTGCGGCAGCTGATCCCATCTTCGGAGCTGGTCGAGTTCTCAAGCAGCGGCCACTTCCCCTTCGTCGATGAGCCAGCGCGCTTCGCCGCCGTATTCGACTCGTTCGTGGACGCCAGACTCTGATCCCGTGACCATTCCCATTTGGCAGGCGATTCTGCTCACCATCTTGGCGGCCGGCACGGGTAGGCGCCGCTTCGAGGGCTGGCTCTACCTCCTCCAGCTCGATGAGTACCAGCCGGCCCGGCTGGTCCGGACAGCGCTGCGCCGGCTGCGCAGCAACTGGCGCTGGCAGCTCGGCCTTTCGGTGCCGGCCCTGGTCTTGGCGGCGGCCGCCGCATGGCCGGGTGACACCTCCAGGGTGTTCTACCTCCTCTTGGCGGTGCTGATGCCGTTCGGGACTGACCGGCCCTTCGGAAAGCGGGGGGAGCTCAGGTGGACCGCACGAGCTCGACGGCTGGCAATGGCAGCTGGGGCGCTCACCGCGCTGGTGCTCCTTCTCTCCCTGTGGAGTGGCTGGCCAGGAGCGGTAGTGATCGCGGTGGTCGATCTGGCGCTGGTGGGCGCGCTCTCAGTTGCCGTCGGACTCCTGGCTCCGGACGAGCGTCGGCGTCGGCTTCGGTACATGCGCCAGGCGGAGCTGCGGCTGGCAGCGGTCGGAGCGCTGGTCGTCGGGGTGACCGGAAGCTACGGCAAGACCACCACCAAACTCTTTCTGCAGCAGCTGCTGGACTCTCCAGAGACCCCCTGTTTCGCCACCCCGGGGAGCTTCAACACCACCCTCGGAGTCTGTCGTGCGATCAACGACGACCTTCGTCAGGAGCACCGATTCGCGATCGTGGAGATGGGCGCCTACCGCAAGGGAGAGATCGCCGAGATCTGCTCCTTCACCCATCCCCAGATGGGCATCGTGACCGCGGTCGGGGTGATGCACATGGAGCGATTCGGCTCCCGGGAGAAGATCGCCGAAGCCAAGTCGGAGCTGCTGGCGGCCCTGCCGGAGAATGGAGTGGCGGTGGTCCCAGGTGATGTCGCGGAGCGGGAGCTATTGACCGCTTCCCTGCGGGCGCGAGCGGTGTGGGTCGGCCGGCCCGGCGACCGCTGGTGGGCGGAGGAGATGGCGGCCGACCCCGAGGGAACTCAGCTTCGACTTCGCGGCTCCGCCGGCGAGGACATTCATCTCAAACTGCCGCTCCACGGCGAGCCGATCGTGGTTGACCTGCTCTGCGCCTGGGCCACTGCCGTCGAGCTCGGGGTGACCACGGAGGCGCTGGCCGAGCGGGCCGCTGGGGTGCGGGGGGCGCCGCACCGGCTTCAGGTGAGCCGGGTCAACGGGATCACCATCATCGACGACGCCTACAATTCGAACCCCGACGGGGCGGCCGCGGCGCTGCGCCTCCTGGCAAGCCTGCCCGGTCAGCGCCGGGTGCTGGTGACGCCCGGCTTCATCGAGCTGGGGCCATTGCAGGAGCAGAGCATGCGCGAGCTGGGACGACAGGCGGCTGCGGTCTGCAGCCACGTGATCCTGGTCGGCCGCATTCAATCGGCGGCCATCGCGGCGGGGCTTACCGAAGCTGGCTATCCGGTGTCGCAATTGACCGTGGCGGCCGACCTGGAGGAGGCCCAGCGGCGACTGCCGGATGTGGCCGGACCGGGCAGCGTGGTCCTTTTCGAGAACGATCTCCCGGATTCCTTCATGGAGCCGGCGTGAGCCTGCAAGGAGTGACAATCGGAGTGGTCTTCGGCTCCCGCTCGGTGGAGCACGAGATCAGCATCATCACGGCCTGTCAGGCGATGCCTGTCCTGCGGGAGCTGGGGGCCGAGGTGGTGCCGCTGTACATCACCAAGGAGGGCCGTTGGATCACCGAGCGGGACTTCATCGAACTCAGTACCTTCCGCGAGAGGTTGCCCGAGACGGGCGATCCGGTGCTCTTCGACCTGGCCAGCGGCCAGCTCCGGGTGGGCAGCTCCTCACTGCTCTCCCGGCCTCGCGAACTGGCGGTCGATGTGCTCTTCCCGGTCCTTCATGGCACCTTCGGGGAGGACGGCACCATGGCCGGACTGGCCGCCATGGGCCGAATCCCTCAGGTCGGCAGTGACACCCTCTCCTCGGCCCTGGCCATGGACAAGCTCAGATCCAAGCAGATCTTCCGGGCCGAGGGCCTGCCGGTGGTAGCGGGACTGGGCGCCCGCAGCCTCTCAGAAGCACAGGAAGTGGCCAAGGAATTCGGGTTCCCCTTGGTGGTCAAGCCCAACCGGTGTGGCTCGAGCATCGGGGTGGGGCTGGCTGCGGATCTCACCGAGCTGGCGCAGATGGTGGCGGAGTCGCTCCGGTTCGACAGCCAGCTGATCCTGGAGCCGGCCGTGCCGGGAGGCAGTGATCTGAATTGCGCCGTCAAGCTGGCGGCTCCACGCTTCTCCGCGGTGGAGCGGCCGATCCGGAACAGCGCCTTCCTCAGTTATGCCGACAAGTACGCCGGCCAGGGGAAGACGTCGTCCGGGGACCCCGAGCGCCCGGGCAATGCTCCCAAGGCCGGGTACGGAGACCCTCGCCGCGAGCTGCCGGCCGCGATCCCGGACTCAACCAGAGCTGAGGTGCAGAGGCTGGCCGTCGCGGCCTTCGACGCCCTGGGCTGCGCCGGATCAGCTCGAGTTGACTTTCTGATCTCCGATCAGGGCCAACTCTACCTCAACGAGGTAAACACCATCCCGGGCTCGCTCGCCTTCTACCTCTGGGAGGCGAGTGGTATTGGCTTCCCGAGCCTGCTTGAGGAGCTGGTCCGCGAGGCGCTGTCCCGGCCGGAGGGTCGGACTCTGACTCTGCCCGAGAACCTCCTCGGGCCCCAACAGCTGCTGGGCAAAGGCGGCGTCGGGCCTGGGGTCTGAGGTGATGGAAGAGCTCCGGGCGGGAGGAGTCGGACTGAATCTTGATTCGCGGGCGATCTTGGAGGGCGTCAGCCTGACGGTGAAGTCGGGGGAGATGGTGGCTGTAACCGGTCCCTCCGGTTCCGGGAAGACCAGCTTGCTCATGTTGGTGGCCGGGTTGCAGTCGCCTGACTCCGGTGAAGTCACCTGGGACGGTCACCCGCTAGCTCAAGTGCCAGATCTCCGTCAGCGGACCGGAATAATTCTCCAGAATCACGGGTTGGTGGCGATCCTGACCGCGGCCGAGAACGTCTCGCTGCCGTTGCAAGTGCGCCAGGTGCCCCCCGGAGAAGTGCAGCAACGCACCGAGGACGCCCTCGCCGCGGTCGGCCTGGGCGAGGTCTCGGGCCACCTGGTCCAGGATCTCTCAGGCGGTCAGCAGCAGCGGGTGGGCGTGGCCAGGGCGCTGGCTGGTGACCCCGAACTGCTGATCGCTGACGAGCCGACCTCGGAGCTGGCGGCCAACGACCGGGCGATGGTGCTCGGATTGCTTCGGGAGCACGCCAACAAGGGTCGGATCGTGGTCCTCGCCTCCCACGACCCGGACGCGGTCGAGGCCTGTGACCGAACTCTGCGGTTGGTGGACGGCCGGCCAAGACCCGCTTGAGCGGGCCTCGGCGCCGGTTCGGATCATTCGGGTCCGGGAAGCTCCGAGTTGGTCAGCTCTGCGCCCCGGTCGGTCCGGCGAACCCTAACCAGGCTACCCGGCGCCAGAAGGTCGAGCACGTCACCGGGTAGCTGCACCGTGCCGTCCCGGCTCACCACCGCATAGTTCTGACCCTGCCGGGCTTCAGATCCGACCATGCCGTCCCGGATCCGAACCGTCCGGGGCAGCGCGTCGGCCACGGCCTTGTCATGGGTGACGCACAACACGGTGGTGCCGCGGTCGCGGTTGATCGCCAGGAGCATTGCCAACACCTGATCGCGGCTCTCGACGTCGAGTTGGTTGGTCGGCTCGTCCAGCAGGAGCAGCTCGGGTCCCATCACCAGGGCGCCGGCGATGGCCAGACGTTGCTGCTCGCCGCCAGACATGGTGGCCACCAACCGCCGTTCGAGGTGGGCGATCCCCATCTCCTCCAGCAGCGCCTTCGCCGGCCCAGTCGGCTCACGCGACTCGGATGCGCCCAGCCGATACGCGTATTCCACGTTCTGCAGAGCGGTGGCATAGGGCAAGAGATTGCGGGTGGGATCTTGAAGCACCAAGCTGATGCTGGTGGCCCGCAGGTGGGTCAGCTCTCGCGCCGACATCCGACCGAGGCTGCGCCCGCCCAGCCAGACCTGCCCGGTAGAGGGAGCCACCAGACCCGCCAGCAGCGCCAGCAGGCTGGACTTGCCTGACCCCGAGGGTCCGAGCACTGCCAGAGCCTCGCCCGCTGAGATGTCGAGGTCGATCCCTCGAAGCGCTGCGACCGCTCCCTCATCGCTGGGGTAGAGCAGCACCACCCGATCGCACTGGACGGCCATCCCGCGGGTGGCCTGGGCCACCGGGGCGACGCTCACCGCGCCTCCAGACGGAGCCGGCGCAGGTCCACCCGGCGCACCGCCAGCACGGCGGCCCACACGGCCGCCGCCGAGAGCATCACAAGCAGTACCACCCCCAATCCGATCAAGGGGAGCAGCGGCAAGCCCAGCTGCAGCGGAGGCTGGCCGATGTTCGACCCAAATTCCGGCACCGCCGGCAGGGCGACGACTGCCGCGATCAAGGCGGCGGCGATGCCCAAGACCAGGCCGGGACCGAGAACGACCCCCTGCTCGAGGATCAGGGACCGGAGCAAAGTCGAGGTGGGAACGCCGAGAGCTCGCAAGACCGCGAGCTCGAAGGCTCGCCGCCGAGCGGTGAGAAAGAAGGTGAGGATGGTCGAGGCTACCGCGAGAGCGGCCGCCGCTGCCGCCGCGAAGACGAAGAATCGGTAGCCGAGGCCGAGGCCGCCGTTGTTGTACCGAGCCTCGAGGGGCGCAGGGGTCTGCACCGATGTGATCCGCACCCCCGCCGCGGTGAGTCGGTGGAGGATTCCGCTGGGCGCCCCCGGGGCGAGCCAGACATAGTCCGAGGTGTTGATGGGAGTGCCGGTTTCGGCGCGGGTAGCGACGGTGAGGCTCATCAGGGTTCCCACGGAGCCGAGCCGGGGGATGGCGGACACCTCGAGCCGGGTGTTGGCCACCAGTGGCGTGTCGTCGAAGTCCTCGATCGAATTATCCAAGGGGTCGAACGGCTGGCTGGTCACCGTGGAGACGGCAGGGAGCGTCCCGGGGAGGGGCGCCGGGATCACCCCGGGGGAGATGCTCTGCGCCTCGTTGTCCCGGATGCCCATGGTCAGGGTGGTGGCGGATCCTGCCAGCTTGGCGGCCGAAGAGTTGGCCCTCCAGTAGG
The DNA here is from genome assembly GCA_049591595.1 of Candidatus Dormiibacterota bacterium. Taxonomy (GTDB): domain Bacteria; phylum Chloroflexota; class Dormibacteria; order Aeolococcales; family Bog-877; genus Bog-877. The sequence continues at coordinate 25,676 of JBAWFE010000061.1, read as the reverse complement.
TGGCGCGGTAGATCCTCGGATTGATCGAGTGCCACATAGATGCCTGACGCTGCTGCAGATCAGACATGGCGATCGTGTACCGAACAGTGGTGGTGTCAGCAGGGCCCTGGACTACCACCGGAGTCAGAGAGGTGACGCGGCAGCCCCCGACGCAGGCAGGGGGCAAGCTAGCGGTGTAGGTGTGCGTCCCCGGGCTGAGGTATCCGAAGTCTGCCGACTCGGCGTTGCCGCCGCTGTCGAGCATGGCGACCTGGAGGTCGGGCGGCGGATTGACGGCTCGACTCAAGTTCACGGTAACCCGGGTTTCGGATCCGGTCAGAACCAGCGCTGGGGTGTAGGTCGGCTCCAGCCAATGCACGATCTGTTGGAGACGCGCCCCGGTGATGGAGTCGGCCCAGTACGCGACCTGAGCCAACCGGCTCGGGTCTACCGCGAGCAGATGCTGGCCGTCGGCGGTCGACTCCATGGCCGCCATGGCGTAGTTGCCGCTGGGGTCGGCCCGGCGCACCGCCTCCAGCAGATTGACCGCCGCCGGCACCTTGACCTTCACCACCCTGGCCGCTCCTACATCGAAGTCGGCGCGAAGTGAGCGGTTGGTCCCGGCCACCGACCAGCCGACGATCGCGAAGGCCGAGAGAGCCACTGCCACGGTGAGGATCAGAACCTGGCGCAACACGGCAGGGCGGCGGACCACCTGCCGAACCGCCAGTCCGGCCGCCACCCGTCGGGAGTGGCGGGTTCGGCGGATCACGAAGTGCCCCGCCAGCGGAAGAACGCGCATTCCGGGGACCGCGATCCCCACTGCTATCAGTCCCGGAGCGAACAGGGCGATCGGGTTGGGGTGGGAGCCGCTGAGGACTCCCGCGGTGGCCAACTCCAGCAATCCCGCCACCGCCAAAGCGACGGCGGCTCCTTCCCAGGCGGCTCGGGCCAGCGGGGACGGTTTCTCCTCGGTCGCTCGGAGCTCGTCGATGAGCCGACGGGTGAGCGCCCGCCGCGACCCGGCGGCGATGGCCACCAACCCACTCAAGAACGCCACCAAACCGGCGAGCACCGCCAGTAGCGAGAAGGGGACCGGTGCGCCGCCCAAGGTGAGCGCGGACGCCAGCTCCATCCCCAGCCAGGCAAGGAAGAGACCAATCGGCAGAGCCAGCAGCAAGATGAGTACCGGTTCGGCCATGCCGATCACTAGCAGTGAGCTCGTATTGGCGCCCCGCAGCCGGGCCAGAGCCACCTCGGAGCGCCGCGCCGCCGCTGTCCTCGCCACCAAGATGTACAGCACGAAGAGCGTGAGCAGCAGCAGCTGCAGGGCCACCACCTCGACGATGGACTCGATCGAGCTGGCCGCGCCCCGGTAGCTCCCGAGGCTCGATGTGACCTGGGTGGTTGCGGCCAATCCCAGGCGAGTCCTGGCTTGAACCAGGAACTGGCTAACCGAGTCCCTGAGCTGGTCGACCGTCGCGACCTGGGTGTTCGGCACCAGTAGCGGAAACTGGGCGGATGCCACGACCGGGAGCGAGCGAACCGTGCTTGCCGGGGTGAAGAAGGCGTCGTAGTTGCCCGGCTTGTGGGCTTGGGGGGGATAGAAGCCGAAGAAGTCGTCTCCCAACCAGTAGCGAAGCTGGGGGTTCCCGACGGCGATGACCCCGGTCACCGTGAGCTTCCCGACCTTGGGCACCTTCAGCACATCGCCGACGGTGCGGCCCAGGGCGGTGGAATCCCGCTCGGTAATCACGATCTGGTTGCGCTTGGTCGCGCAGTGGCCAGCCACGAAGTCGAGATGGGCGCAGACTCCCGCTCGCGCCACCAAGTCGGCGATGTTCCCGTCGACCCGCATCCCGTGGTCTTGGGTGATCACGCTCGGCCCGTACCACTGGGTTAGGCCCACTTGTTCAGCAAGGGGGGTGAGCTTCTGGACGATTCGGACCGCCCCCACCGCGGCGCTGCTGTTCTCCCCGGTTATCAAGGTCTGGTCGAAGCCGGCGCTTGAGAGGGTGGCGTGCAGCACCTCGGTCTCGGCAGCGCCCAAGAAGAGTGGTCCGGCAGCGGCCGTGAACACAGCGATGACGGCCACCGCCAAGAGGGCCGCGCTGGCACCGAGGCGCCACCTCAAGGCGGAGAGCAGCGGTGGGACGGCGATCATCGCGGGAGCAGCATCCTCATTGGTTGGGCGGTGAGCCGATGGCGTCGAGTTGGCCTAAGGCCGGTCTCGCGAGTCGAGGTGCAATGAGCAGTTCCGTCGCGGATGAGGCGGCGGACGACGCTCCAAACGCCGCCCGGAGACCCAGGTACCGTGGTTGCCCGACTGACGAGCAGAGAGGGTACGCCCCGGGAGCCCGGCCCGTGAACTGGTCGCGGAGCTGATCCAGCCCAACCGATGCCCGAGCCTGTGTAGATCACCGCCCGCAGGGCGTATGTCGGCTAGACCCTAGACCAGATCCGTTTCATGAGCAGGCGGGCCAGCTTGTCCGGGTCATGGTGGGTGGTGATGGTCGGCGAGGCCACATCGCCGAGCACGTACTTGGTCGGGTGACCGTTAGTCGAGCCCCGCCTGCGGTCGAAGGTCACCCGGTGCACCCCGGCCTCTTGGGCGGCAGGGGAGAGTGGCAGGGTGAGGTTGCTGTTGGCCACCACGTAGTCGAAGAGGCCATTGCCCACGTACCGCTCCAGGGTCTCCACGTGGTCATGGACGGCGTAGCCGCTGGTCTCCCCGGGCTGGGTCGCCACGTTGCACACGTAGACCTTGATCGCGGGGGTCGAGCGGAGCGCCTCGATCATTCCGTCGACCAAAAGGTTGGGCAGGAGGCTGGTGTAGAGACTGCCGGGTCCGATCAGCACCATCTCAGCGTTCATGATCGCCAGCTGGGCCTCGGGATTGAGGCGAGGGTGCTCGGGGACCAGGAAGACGCGCTGGATCGGTTCCTTGCCGGTCGGAACCTTGGACTCGCCCACCAAGACCTCCTCGCCGGCGATGGCGCAGAGGGTGACCGTCTCCAAGGTGGTGGGCACGATCTGTCCACGAACTGCCAGCACCCTTCCCGACTCCCGCAGGGCATGTTCGAAGTCACCGGTGATGTCGCTCATGGCCATGATGAAGAGGTTCCCGAAGGAATGGCCGCTGAGCGATCCCTCCTTGAAGCGGTACTGGAACAGCTCGGTCATCAGCGGCTCCACGTCGGCCAGCGCGGTCAGACATTGGCGAAAGTCCCCGGGAGGCAGCACCTTGTATTCGGACCGGAGCCGACCCGAGCTGCCCCCATCGTCGGCGACCGTGACCAAGGCGGTCACGTTGCCGCTGTGGCGCTTGATGCCACGCAGCAGGGTGGAGAGGCCGGTGCCGCCCCCGACGGCCACGATCCGGGGTCCCTTCTGGAGTCGGCGGAAGTCGTAGAGGCGCTCCACCAGAGCCTTGTCGCCACCGGGCACGAAGGGGCTGAGCAGCGAGCGGGTGAGCTTGTACATCCCCAGGCCGAGCAGAAATAGGCCAATCGCCAGAAAGATCACGGCCCTGACCCAGCGGGGCCAGAACTGCAGCGTCAGGTTGTAAGTGAAGGCCGGAAGGTGGGCGCTCTGATAGAAATCGCGCAGGGCGTAACTGATCCCGAGGCCGATCCCCACGATCGCGGCGATGGTGACCCCCACCCAGCGCTTGACGTGGAGACCGGGAACCAGCCAGCGCGTCACGCCAGAACCGAGCCGTGGCGTTCGCATGACTTGCCCGGATGGTATCACCGCCTTATCTGAAGACGGTTCCGGGCGGCCGATGCTGCAGCGGAGGCGATCGGAAATACCGCCGTATACTTGCCGCCGGCCCTAGCTGAGCCGCTCCACCAGAGCTGAAGGAGGGCATCCATGACGGCCGACCAAGTGCGCCGCGGTTCAGCTCAGTTAGTGTTCGACCCCCATTCCAAGGAGGGGAACGTGGCGGCCGCTCAGGGTTTCAACCAGGACGAAGCCTGGGTTTTCTTCCAAGGCGAGCAGCGGCGCTATCGCGACTCCCGGATTGGCCTGATGACCCACGCCCTCCACTACGGCACCGCCTGCTTCGAGGGTATCCGGGCCTACTGGAATGAGAGCCGAGAGCAGCTGTACGTCTTCCGTCTCCTCGAGCACTTCCAGCGACTGCATCAGTCGGCCGCCATCCTCCGGATGCAGCTCCCCTACACCGCCGAGGAGCTGACCGAGATCACCATCCAGCTGCTCCGGCGCAACCAGTTCCGGAGCGACACCTACATTCGGCCCTTGGTCTACAAGGCCTCTGAGGAAATCGGGGTCCGATTGCATGACCTCGACGACGGATTCCTCATATATGCGCAGCCGTTCGGTGAGTACCTGGACCGGACCAAGGGACTGCGCTGCATGGTCTCCAGCTGGCGCCGAATCGACGACAACGCTGCTCCGGCTCGGGCCAAGATCAGCGGCACCTACGTGAACTCCGCGCTGGCCAAGAGCGAGGCCGCTGAGAACGGCTTCGACGAGGCCATCGTCCTGGGCCAGGATGGCCACGTCTGCGAGGGTTCGGCGGAGAACCTCTTCATCATCCGCAAGGGCACCCTGATCACCCCGGCGGTCTCCGACAACATCCTAGAAGGGATCACCAGGTCCACCTTGATGCAGTTCTGGAGCGAGGATCTGGGACTCCCGGTGGTGGAGCGACCTATCGACCGCACCGAACTCTATGTGGCCGACGAGGTGATCCTGTGCGGAACGGGCGCCCAGATCTCCGCCGTGGTCGAGATCGACCACCGCCAAGTAGGGGACGGTAAGCCGGGACCGTTCACCAACCAACTGGACAGCATGTACGGCTCGTTGGTCATCGGTGAGACCGAGAAGTACCGCGAGTGGTGCACTCCCGTCTACTGATCTGACCCTCGCCGGGCCGGCGCCCGCAGCCGTCAGCCAGATGCCGGAGCTCTCCACTGCTGGCAGGCGCGCTCTGCCGCTGCCTTCAGTTCGGCGAACGCGACCTGATGAGTGAGAGCGCCCCGGTGACCACGCCCGGGGGAGGTGAGAACCACCCGCCCCCCCAGCCTTCGGGCGGACGCCTCCGCCTCGCGGTCGGTGCTTCCCGTCAGCACCAGGCAGGGCACCTGGCGGACGGCGCACCGCCGCAGCACTTCGCCAGTGACCTTGCCGGACAAGCTGGCTCGGTCGAAGCGACCTTCGCCTGTGATGACCACTTCGGCGTCTTCAAGCGCGCGGTCCAGATCGAGGTAGGACGCGACCAAGGAGACCCCGGACTCCAGCCGGGCGCCAACGAAGGCCGCCAGCCCGAAGGCAGTACCTCCCGCTGCTCCCATTCCTGGAGTCGACTCGAGCGCCCTTGTTGGAAGGTCGCGATCGACGACCCGGACCAGCCGCTCGAGTCCCCGCTCCAGCAGGGCAACCGTATGGCGGTCGGCTCCTTTCTGGGGTCCGAAGGTAACCGCCGCTCCCAGCGGCCCGAGGAGGGGGCTGTCGACATCGCAAGCGGCCACAAATTCGGCGTCGTGGAGGAGGGGGGAAGCGGCACTCACGTCGATTCTGTCGAGCTCGACCAGGCCCCGGCCTCCAGCTCCGATCGGGTCGCCCTCTCGGTTCAGGAGGCGAAAGCCCAGCGCCTGAACCAGCCCCGCCCCGCCATCAGTAGAGGCACTTCCACCCAACCCGATCACCACCCGCGTGGCCCGGTGCTCCAGCGCGGCCAGGATCAATTCCCCCAGGCCTCTGGTGCTGGCACTCGCCGCGGTGTCGGAACTGGGGTGGTCCAAGAGATTCAGACCGCAAGAGCCGGCCAGTTCGACTGCCGCAACAAGGCCGGTTGCCGCTCCCAGCCAGCCGACTCTGGCGAGCACGGGCTCCAACAGAGGTCCCGCCACCTCAAGGGTGAGCTGATCGCTTCCCGGGCGCCCGAGCAGGGTGTCTAGGAAGCCGTCCCCACCGTCGGCCAGGGGAATTGCGCGGCAAGTGGCCCCGGGCCAGGCCCGGCGTACTCCCTCGCCGATCGCCCGGGCCGCGTCGGCCCCGGCCAAGGTCCCCTTGAACGCGTTCGGGGCGATCACAACTCGACTCGGGAGAGCTCCTCTGGTAGCCTCGGGCACCTTCCAGGTGTAACCGATGCCGACCAACCCGCGTACTCTCATGGCAGGCGCTTTAGCCTCCATATAGGAGCGAGTACCATGGGCGCCTCGAACCACTGTCGGAGTCCCGAGTAGGCCATGGCACGACCAAGAGTCCATCCGGGCCGGTCGCTGGCAGGCCGGGTCCGCCGCATCTTCGCTCGGATCGGGCGCTGGCACCGCCTCAGCATCCGGCGTCGAATCCTGGTGGCGATGCTGGCTGTCTCGGTGATCCCCTTGGCCATCTTCAGCCTGGCCGGAATGGCGGCCCTCTCCGGGCTCAACAGCGGAGCTCTGAAGTCCGCCAACACGGAACTGGAGGCAAGCGAGGACGTACACCTCCAGGATCTGGTTCAGAGCAAGGCGCAGGTCATCAACAACGAACTGGAGTCAGTCCAGGACGAGGTGGAGTTGGTAAGCCAGTCAACTGGCGAGCGGCTGGCGCAGATCCCCACCCAGACGACCGACATCTCAGCAGCCGGCCAGGCCGTCGCCGAGAAGTCGGCGCTTTCGTCCCTGAACAGCCAGTTGGCGCTGGTCTTCCACCTGCACCCGGAAGTGGCCGAAGTCTGGGTGCAACTCCCTGAGAGCGGTCTGATCGCAGTCTCCCCGGCCTCGACGGTCCCTGGTTCCCAGGCGGCGACCCTGAGCGCTCTCTCCCCCCCGTCAGTCGTGTACCAGGCCGGACTGACGCGCCTGGCGTCCGACCTCGATAGTCCCCACTGGCGTTCCCTCGTGCCGGACTCTGCCCAGTCAGTGGCCTGGACCCCCGTCTACAACAACCCGGCTGCTGGCGGACCCACGGTAACGGTGGCGACCGAGACCTCCTCGACCAACGGAATCGAATTCTGGGTTGGGGCGAATATCACGGTCCGAAATCTCGTCTCCACCTTCCTGACCGGCTCACCCGGCCACTCAGAAGGGGGCTACGGCTTCCTGGTGAGCAGTGACGGGGTGCTGCTCAGCTACTCGCCAGGTGGTGCCGCTGACCTGGGACTCCGGCCCAAGCAGAAGCAGGCGGCCACAGTCAATCTGGTCTCCCAGAACAGTCCGTGGTTTGCGGTGGGCAACAGCATGCGGATCGGTCTCTCAGGGCACCAGACGATCAGCCTGGACGGAGAGCCGGTGGCGGTCTTCTACAGCCCTCTGCCGGCCAATCAGTGGAGCCTCGGGGTGGGGATCCCGGTCTCGGGGATCGACGGCAGCGTCGTGGGCTTCTCGCAGACGATCACCCACGGTTTGGTCGGTGTGACCGCCCTGCTTCTCCCGTTCCTCTTGGTCCTAGCGGCGCTGGCGGCGATCATGACTGACGTCCTGAGCCGGCGGCTGCTCCATCCACTCTCGAACCTGACCGCGGCATCACGCCGGATCGCGGGCGGCGACCTGATCACCCCGGTGGTCGCGAGCCCCGGGCCCGCAGATGAGATCGGGACGCTGGAGATGGCCCTGGAGGGCATGCGCCGCCGGCTCTCCGGCCAGCACCAGATGATCGAGGCCTCCCAGCGCCATCTGGAGCAACGGGTCGAGGTACGCACAACCGAGCTTCGCCAGCGCAACGATGAGCTGGCGACCTTGAACTCGGTGAGCGCCGACTTGAGCCGCTCCTTGGTCCTCTCCGACGTCGCCGCCGGCGCAGCCGACCAGCTCCGTCGCCTCTGGCAGCTCAGCGACGTGTCCGTGTACCTGCTCGACGCGACCACTCCCGAAGGGATTCGGCTGGTGGGTCGCTCCGGTGACGGCACCTCCTCGGAGGCAACTCGCTCGGAGCTGAAGGCAGCCCTGGCGCAGTGTGATCAGTCACCGACCGCCCCAGTTCAGGTCGATGATCTGGTGGTAGTTCCCCTGCAGGTGAGCTTGGCTGGAGTTGGCTATCTGGTCATTCGCCAGGAGCAGTTGGCCGGTCAACGGCAGATCGAGATGCTGGAAGTGGTGGGAGGTCAGCTGGCGCTGGCTCTCCGGAACGCCCAGCTCTTCGCCGACACCCGGGAGATGGCCACCTTGAACGAGCGCAACCGGATCGCTCGGGAGATCCACGACACGCTGGCCCAGGGGCTGACAGGGATCCTGGTTCAGTTGCAGGCGGCGGACGGTTGGCTGGAGCGGGAGCCGAGCCGGGCGCGCCGAGCCGTTGATCACGCGATCGAGTTGGCCCGCTCCAGTCTCCAGGAAGCCCGCAGATCGGTCTGGGATCTGCGCCCCAAGGCGTTGCAGCAGACCGACTTGGCCGCCGCGATCCGGGAGGAGTTGGTCCGGGTCCAGGAACGCAGCCGGGTAAGGACCTCAATCGACGTGCGTGGCCTGAGCGGTGCCCAACTCTCCACGGAGGTCGAGGTCGCTGCCTTCCGCATTGCTCAGGAGGCGATCGCCAACGCCGTCCACCACGGCCGGCCTTCGGAGATCGGAGTCGAGATGAGTCGGGACCGCGACACCCTCTGCCTGCAGGTCTCCGACAACGGCAGAGGCTTCGATCCGGCGGCCCCGCGCCGAGAGGGTTCCTTCGGAATCACCTCGATGCGAGAGCGCGCTGCCGCCTGTGGCGGGGAGTTGCAGGTGATCAGCCGGGCCGGTGCCAGCACCCGGGTCATCCTGCGGGTCCCTTGCCAGTCGCCAGTCGCGATCGGGGTTCCCAGCTGATCCGGGTGCTGGTCGCCGATGACCATCCGGTGGTCCGAGAGGGTATCGTCGCGATGCTCGAGGTTGAGCCTGATCTCGCGGTGGTCGCCGAGGCCGCCAACGGCCTGGAAGCGGTGGAGCGGGCCCTAGCCACCGCCCCCGACGTAGTGCTGCTCGACGTGCAGATGCCCGGTCTGGATGGGATAGAAGCCCTGCGCCGGCTGAGAGAGCGACTGCCTTCGACCAAGGTGCTCATGCTCACCACCTTCGGCCACGAGAACTACCTGATCCTCAGTTCCAGGGCAGGGGCCAGCGGATTCCTGCTCAAGGATGTCAGCCGGAGTGAGCTGGCGGACGCCATTCGTCGGGTCGCCGCCGGGGAGTCCCTGATCGAGGTGGAGGCGGAGTCGGAGTCCGGTCGGATCAGCACCCGTGAACTCGAGGTGTTGGAGTGCATGGCCCGGGGGCTCTCCAACCGGGAGATCTCCGCCGCCCTCAGCATCAGTGAGAACACGGTCAAAACCCACGTGGGCCATCTCCTGGGCAAGCTGGAGGCTCCCGATCGGGCCGGTGCGGTGTTGCGGGGCTGGCGCAAGGGTCTGATCTCCGGAGCTGACGCCGATACCGCCAGCAATCACCCCAGCGGGTGATGACAGGTCCCCAGGCTAGCCTCTAAGATGCCACCAACCGTGCGGGCGTCTGGCTTCTTTGGCCCGACTGCCCGATTTCGGATCATGGCAATGGAGGGACAAGAGACACGTGATAAAGCATTCCAAGCTCCCGCTCTGGCGAGCGGCGGGCCTCGCCGCTCTGGTTGCTCTGGCAGCCGGGACCCTCGGTTCAGGGGCACTTTCCGCCAGCGCATCCAGTTCGTCGTCTAACAAGGTCATCACCTGGGCCGAAGGGGTCAGCGCGATCCCGGACTACATCTCGCCGATGGCCAGCCTTGACTACTTCAGCACCGTAAACCTCGACTACTTCTCGTTCATGGTGTATCGGCCCCTCTATTGGTTCGGCACCAGCGGGGCGCCAACCCTCAACACCAAGCTGAGCATCGCGGATGCGCCGATCTACTCCAACGACAACCACACCGTGGTCCTGAACATGAAGCACTGGAAGTGGTCTGACGGGACCCCAGTCACCGCCCGCGACGTCATCTTCTGGATGAACCTCCTGGAGGCGTCCGTAAGCCCGGCGGCGGCAAACATCAACCCTGGTAGTTCGACCGCTCCTGGTCCTGGTTGGGGCAGTGCCGCGCCCGGCCTGTTCCCGCTCAACATCAGTAGCTACACGGCCACCGGGACCTACCAGGTGACCATGCAGATCACCGGGAACTACGACCCGACCTGGTTCACCTACAACGAACTGGCTCAGATCACGCCGATCCCCCAGCAGCTCTGGGACAAAACGTCTGCCAGCACCCCAGTAGGCAACTACGACGAGACCGTTCCTGGGACCGCTTCGAGCGGCGCCCTCGCGGTCGCCCAGTTCATCAACAGCGAGTCGCAGGACACCGCGACCTACGACACCAACCCTCTGTGGAAGGTGGTTGATGGGCCCTTCAAGCTGGCCCAGTACGAGAGCACGGGTTACGTGAAGTTCGTGCCCAACACGGCGTACTCCGGTCCAGACAAGGCCAAGGAAAAGGCCTTCGAAGAGATACCGTTCCTGAGTCCAGAGGCGGAATTCAACGAACTCAAGTCTGGGGGTCTGACGATTGGGTATCTGCCCACTGAGGACTATTCCCAGCTGAAGTCCCTTGAGCACGACGGGTTCTCGTCCAACTACTGGAACATCTATGGCATCGACTACATGTGGTACAACTACACCGGTCCGGCCGGGAAGATGTTCAGTCAGCTGTACATGAGACAGGCGATTCAGTCGCTGATCAACCAGCCGCAGATCATCAAGAACTACTACGTCGGTGGAGTCGGCACCACTGAAAACGGCCCGGTGCCCGACTATCCGGCGAACACCAAAGAGAATCCCTTCCTGAGTAAGGAAGAGGCCGGCCCCTTGATGTACCCCTTCAATCCGTCGCACGCCGTTGCCCTGCTCAAGTCGCACGGCTGGGCCGTGCATCCGAAGGGAACCTCGGTCTGCGCGAAGGCCGGCACCGCCGCTGATGAGTGCGGGGCCGGAATCAAGAAGGGAACGCCGCTGACGTTCAGCTTCCTCTATGCCATCAACGGCCCAGTCTTCGTGGACGAGATGACCTCGGTCACCTCGAACTGGAAGAGGTACGCCGGAATGACGGCAACCATCCGTACCCCCAAGTCATTCGATGACGTGATCGCTGACATGAGTACCACGACTTGGGACCTCGACTATTACGACAACGGCTGGGTCTACTCGCCTGACTACCTGCCCACCGGTGAAGACCTGTGGCTGCCAGGAGCTGGCTCAAACTCCGGTCATTACAACAACGCGGAAGCCACCAAACTGATCAAGCTGACCGACGAGGCTCCGACCGCGTCCAGTGAGATCAAGGCTATCCAAACCTACGAGAACTACTTCACCAAGGAGCTGCCGGTGCTCTGGATGCCAGAGCAACCCCAAGCACTTACCGTCTACAACAGCAAGCTGACGGGTCTCGTGCCTCAGGGCATCTTCGACGAGATCTACCCGCAGGACTACTCGATCTCGTAGGCGACTCTCGATCTAGATCGACGCGGGGCCCGGCGCGAGCCGGGCCCCGCTTACAAATTCCGCCAAGATGCAGTGCGATTAGGGTGGTGATGTGAGTTGATCGGATATCTGATCCGAAGGATCCTTCAGTCGTTCATCGTGCTGATCGGTGTCACGATCATCACTTTCATCCTGCTTCATCTCCTCCCCGGCAACCCTGTCGCGGCCATCTTGGGTCCCCGAGCCACTGCCGCCGACATCGCGTCGCTCACCAAGCAGCTCGGACTCAACCGACCACTCCCTGTGCAGTACCTCCTCTGGCTCTGGAACTTGGCGCACTTCAACCTCGGGTACTCATACAAGTTCACTGCTTCAGTTGATTCCCTACTGGCCCAACGTCTGCCCAATACGCTCCTACTGGTCGGCACATCGACCGTATTGGCGATCTTGGTAGCTGTGCCACTCGGCGTTTTGCAGTCGGTCCGGCGCAACAAGCCGGACGACTACGCCATGACTGGGCTCAGCTTCGTGTTCTACTCGATGCCCACCTTCTGGCTGGGAATCCTGCTGATCATCGCCTTCAGCGCGACGATCCACTGGTTCCCCGCGGAGGCCCCGCAAGCGCAGAACAGTCTGTTCTCCCAGCTCAATGGTCTGGTACTTCCGGTGGTGACTCTCGCGCTCGTGACGATGGCGCTCTTCAGTCGCTACATGCGCAGCTCAATGCTGGAGAATTTGGTGCAGGACTATGTCCGGACCGCCAGGGCGAAGGGGGTGTCCAATCGCGCGGTATTGTTCCGCCACGTGCTGCGCAATGCGCTCCTGCCATTACTCACGCTCATCGGACTCAGCATCCCAGGCATTGTTAGCGGCGCCGTTGTGGTCGAAACCGTCTTCAACTATCCGGGGATGGGCTACCTCTTCTTCTTAGCTGCACAAGATGACGACTTTCCGGTCCTGCTGGGCGTCACGGTGGTCGTCGCATTGGCCACCGTACTCGGTTCCTTGGTCGCGGACATCCTCTATGCGGTGGCGGACCCGCGGATTCGGTACGTCTAAGTGAAAGTCGCCAACCCCGCCGCGGAGGACGCTTGAAGTGAGTGTAGGATTCGGCGCCGGCGTCGAGACACTCGGCCCCGGGGTCGAGGTAACCACCCCAGAAGGCGGGGAAGGCTACCGGAGTGGAAGCATCTGGCGGATGATCCTAGCCGTCTTTCTCGAGAACAAGCTAGCGGTCATCGGCATCGGCCTAATCATTTTCTTCATTCTGTTCTCCTTCATCGGACCGGTCCTGTACCACACGCAGCAGCTCTACGCGAACCCCAACATCAAAGACCTTGGCCCGAGTATCCAGCACCTCCTTGGTACTGACGACGACGGGTTCGACAACCTCGGTCGGCTGATGCTCGGCGGCCAGACGTCGCTGGAGGTGGGAATCGCGGCGGCGCTTATTGCCGTGACCGTGGGCGTCGTCTGGGGGGCAACGGCCGGGCTGGCTGGGGGAATTATCGACGCGGGAATGATGAGGATCGTGGACTCGCTGCTGGCGATCCCCTTCCTCCTCCTGCTGATCCTGCTGGGCACCATCTTCACCGTCTCGGTGCCTGAGCTAGTGATCGCAATCGCATTCGTCGCGTGGCTAGGGCCTGCCCGTCTTGTGCGTGGGGAAACCCTCTCCTTGAGAGTGCGAGAGTACGTCCAGGCGGTGAAGGTAATGGGGGGCAGCCAGCGCCGAGTGCTGCTGCGACACATCATCCCCAATACCGTCGGCACCGTCGTCGTCAACGCTACCTTCCAGGTCGCGGATGCGATCATCGCGGTGGCCACATTGAGCTACCTCGGTTTCGGGATCTCACCGCCAGCCACCAACTGGGGCCTCCAGCTATCCAATGGAACCGCCTATATCTACGCTGGCTACTGGTGGCTGATCTACCCAGCCGGAGTCTGCATCGTGCTTACGGTGATGGCGTTCAACTTTGTGGGTGACGCCCTCCGCGACGCGCTCGAGGTTCGGCTCCAGAAACGATAGCGGAACCTTCTGCGTGGCTGCGCAGTCGACCCGGCGGAGAGTCGGTTCTACCGACCGCTCACGAGGACGTCCCTCAGGCGGCGCTCTGCGGGGTCTGTAAGGGGAAGTGACACGCCGCGAGGTGTTGGGGGCCGAAGGGGCGCATTGGTGGCTCCTGCTCGCTGCAGAGCGCCTGAGCCCGCGGACACCGCGTGCTGAACCGGCAGCCAGGCGGTGGATTTAGCGCAGACGGCAGTTCGCCGCGAATTGGAGTGACGTCCTTGGTCCGCTCGCGGTTGGGGTCGGGCTCGGGGATGGCACCAATGAGTCCCTGGGTGTACGGGTGAGCAGGCCTCTCGTAGATCTCGTGGCTCGGTCCCACCTCGACGAGCTTCCCCAGGTACATGACCCCGATGCGGTCCGAGAGGTACTTGACTACCGAGAGATCATGCGAGATCACCAGGTAGGTAAGGCCGTGAACCTCTTGGAGGCTGTTCATCAGATTGAGGATCTGAGAGCGAATTGAGACGTCCAAGGCCGAGACCGGCTCGTCAGCCACGATCAACTTGGGATTGAGGCTGAGGGCTCGGGCCAGTCCGATGCGCTGACGCTGGCCGCCCGAGAACTCATGGGGATAGAAGTCGACGGCCTTAGGGCTGAGGCCGACCTCCGAGAGCAGCTGGCGCACTCGGGCGGAGCGCTCCTCCCTGGTCCCAATCTTCTGGACATTGAGTGGCTCTTTGACGATCGTCCCCACACGCATCCGGGGATCGAGTGATGCGTAGGGGTCTTGGAAGACCAGCTGAAGGTCTCGCCTCTGCTTCCGTCTCTCCGAGCCACTGAGCCGGGCGATATCGCGACCCTCGAATAGGATCTCGCCAGACGTGGGCTTCTCCAACCCGACTAGCAATCGGCCAATGGTGGTCTTGCCGCAACCGGACTCGCCCACCAAGCCGAAGGTCTCGCCCTTGGCGATGGCGAAGGAGACGTCGGTAACGGCCTTGATGCTGCCGATCTTCCGCTGCAGCACCGCTCCTGCGGTGACCGGGAACTCCTTGACCAGGTGCCGTATCTCGATCAGGGGTGCGGTAGGATCGGCGGCGGTGGGCTGGGTGACCGCGCTCGCGCTGGCGCTCACGCCGCGCCTCGGTGCAAGGTGTGACCGGACACTGGGTTGAAGCAGGCAAACTCGTGACCCGGTGTGTCGGCACGGAGCAACGGCTCGTCCTCATGGCACTGGGCAGTGGCATACCGGCAGCGCGGCTGGAAGCGACACCACTCCGGGGGATGCGACAGGTCGGGGGGTAGGCCCGGAATGCTGTAGAGAGGAGTGGCCTCATCCTGGTCCATACGGGGAATTGACGACAGCAGGGCCTCGGTATATGGGTGGCGCGTGCCACTGAAAAGCTCAGTAGTTGCTGCGGACTCGACGATTTTGCCGGCATACATCACGATCACGCGGTCGGCTCTGCCGGCGATCACGCCCATGTCGTGGGTGATCAGCAATACCGCCATGTGAAGTCGCTGTTTCAGCTCATACAACAGTTCGAGAATCTGCAATTGGATGGTCACGTCGAGAGCGGTGGTCGGTTCATCGGCGATCAGCAGTTTGGGCTCACAGGAGAGCGCCATGGCGATCATGACCCTCTGCCTCAACCCTCCGGAAAGCTGGTGCGGATAGTCCTTAAGCCGCTCTCTGGGTCGAGGCATCCCCACCAGTCCCAGGACCTCCTCGGCCCGCTTCAGCGCCTGAGCTTTGTTGGCGCCACGGTGGATCCTCACCGACTCGGCGATCTGGATCCCCACCTGCATCGTTGGGTTTAAGGATGTCATCGGATCCTGAAAGATCACCGCCACGTCGTTGCCCCGAATCTTTCGCAACTCCCGATCTGAGAGTCCGACCAACTCCTTTTCGCCGAGGCGAATGCTGCCACTGGAGATGTAGCCGCCAGAGGGCAGTAGCTGGACGATGGACATCCCGGTCATGGTTTTGCCGCATCCCGATTCGCCCACCAAGCCGAGGGTCTCGCCCGCCTCGATGCTCAGGGAAACGCCATCGACCGCCCGGACCTCGCTCTGCCGGAGCCGGATGTAGGTCTTGAGATTGTTTATCTCTAGAAGTGGGGCCATCGACTCAAGTATTCATAATATAAAGCGCGCGGCTGTTCCCGGCCAAAGTGACCGGAGTATACCGGCCCGGTCAACGCGCCGCATCGGGAGGCCGACCGAAAGTGTGTTCGGGCGCGGGCGGACCGGTACTGTCAGCTTGAAAAGATGAAAGCCCCTGCCAACTCCCGCCGTTCCCCCAGCTTGCGTCGGCTAGTTCCGGCGGCCATTTCGCTGGCCATCCTGGGGTTGATCGTCGAGTACGTGCGTCCCGACGAGTTGGGCAGAGCCCTGAGCCGCTTCCACCTCGCCTATTTGCCGCTGGTCCTGGCCCTCTCGCTCGCCTACTACCTGCTCAAGGGCTACCAATGGCATCTTTTCCTCAAGCCACTGAAGCTGGACCACGGGGCGGTTGAAACAATCCTGATCTATTTCGCTGGCCAGCCGACCGCCATCCTGCCCCTGGGAGAACTGAGCCGGGCCTTCATCCTGCGCCAACACGCCAAGGTCAATCTGGGTGAGGTGTCGGCCACGGTGGTGGTCCAAGAACTGCTCTACCCCATCGGGCTGATTGCCGCCGCGGTTCCGGGCGCCGGAAGGTTTCCCGGGGCTCAGGCGGCGGTCGTGGTAGCGCTGCTGGGGATTCTCGGCATTGCCACCATCCTGCTCTGGCCGCGAGCCTTCACCCTGGTGATGCGGTTCGCGGTGAAGATCCCCATTGTTCGGCGCTATTCAAGGGACCTCATGTCCCTTCACCGGGACGTGATCTTCATTGCCCGCCGACCGGCCACCCTCGGCCCGGCTCTGCTGGGCCCGGTGGCCGCGGTGATCGCCATCGCGATGTTCTACTTCACGATCCGGAGCGTCGGGGTGGATCTGGGCATCTACCAGGTGGCGTTCGTCTACGCTGTCGCCCACCTGGCCGGCGGCATCAGCCTTCTCCCGGGAGGGATCGGCGCCTACGAGGGTTCGATGACCGTCCTGCTGGTGGCGTTCGGGGTGACCGTTCCGGTGGCGGCCGCGATCGCCATCTTGAACCGGGCCTTCGACCGGCTCCTGGTCACCCTGGTGGGGACGGTCGTGTATTTCGCCATCCGCAGGCCGCTCAACCTGAGAGGCATCACTCTGCTCCCGGACCAATAGCTATAGGCTTGCGGTGATCTGCAGCCACGGCTAGGAGGCAGCCCATGAAAGCCATCGTCACGACCCCCGGGAAGAAGGGCAGCGTCCGACTGGGCGCGATCTCCGATCCCTCGGGTACCGGCATGGTCGAGGCGGCCGACGGCAAGCCCGGCGCCGCGGTCGAGATTGAAGTGGTCGAGGTCGGGGTCTGCGGCACCGACCTGGAGATCGCCGACGACGGATACGGAGCCCCTCCAGCGGGCAGGGACACCCTGGTGCTGGGCCATGAGAACCTGGGCCGAGTGGTGTCCGCTCCCCAGGGGGTGGATCTGCAGAAGGGACAGCTGGTGGTGGCAACGGTGCGGCGCCCCTGTCCGGAGCGCTGCCCACCCTGCGCCGCTGGCCAGAGTGACGACTGCCTGACCGGCAACTACACGGAGCGGGGGATAAAGGGCCGGGACGGATACATGGCCGAGCGCTACGTGGAGTCGGCCGACTATCTGATCCCGCTTCCCGCGACCCTGACCAAAGTAGGCGTCCTGATGGAGCCCAGCAGCATCGTCGAGAAGGGGCTGATCCAGGCGTTCAGCATTCAAAGGGGCCGGATGCCGTGGGACCCGAAGCAGGCGCTGGTCTGCGGCGCCGGGGCGGTCGGGCTGCTGGCGGCCATCTTCCTCCGGCTACGCGACCTCGAGGTGAGTCTGGTCGCCAAGACAGACCCCAATTCGCC
The DNA here is from genome assembly GCA_049591595.1 of Candidatus Dormiibacterota bacterium. Classification (GTDB taxonomy): domain Bacteria; phylum Chloroflexota; class Dormibacteria; order Aeolococcales; family Bog-877; genus Bog-877. Next base: position 8,371 of record JBAWFE010000061.1, on the reverse strand, counting down.
GGCCTACCAAGTCGCCAAAGCGATCGGGGCCAACCTGCTGGACGCCGAGCAGCACCCGGTCTCGGGGCTGGCCCAGCAGCTCGGTCACATCGACCTGATCTTCGAGGCCACCGGCGCCTCGTCGGTGGCGATGGACGCCATCGCCGCCACCGGCCACAACGGAGTCTGTTGCCTCAGCTCGGTGACGGCCGGGGCGCGCACCGTCACCGTTGACTCCGACTCGCTCAACTTGGACATGGTGCTCGGAAACAAATTGGTCTTCGGCACGGTGAACGCCAACAGGCGCCACTTCGAGGCGGCGGCCCGGATGCTGGGAGCTGCCGTGCGCAAGTGGCCCGGGGTGCTGGAGCAGGTCGTAACCCGGCGGGTGCCGGCGGACCAGTTCGCTGACGCCTTCAGCCGCCAGCCCGATGACATCAAGACGGTGATCAGCTTTTCCGGAGGTTGATTTCAATGTTCCCTCAATCACGAGGGCGGTTCAGCCGCCAGGCCCACTGCGACCTTCCCGAGGGCACCTACGAGGAGGAGTTCGGCCGGCAGGGCTTCTTCGGCCCCGCCTCTCATCTCTACCACGCTCACGCTCCCACCGAGTGGTTGCGGATCGAGGGTCCTCTTCGCCCGCGTGCCTACGACCTCCGTCGGGTCGACGCCGCCGATGCCCAGGATCCCCGGGCCGCACTGACGCCGGTGTTGGGCAACGAGGACCTGCGGATCAAGCTCTCCCGGCGTACTGAAGCCATGCCCTACGCCTACCGCAACGCTGACGCCGACCTGATCTACTTTGTGCACCGCGGCTCCGGAGAGATGACCACCGACTTCGGCACGCTGCTTTACGAGCAGGGCGATTACCTGGTGCTCCCACGGGGGACCACCCATCGCATCTTCCCTAAGGGAGAGGAGAGCTTCCTGCTGGTGATCGCCTCCACCGAGATGCCCGAGCTCCCTCCCGCCGATCGGATGGGGCAACACTCTCCGTATGACCGGGCGGTGCTGCGGCTGCCCGACTTGCCCCTGCACGGAGGGCCGCCGAACGCTGCCGGCGAGTGGGAACTGGTGATCGAACGCGAGGGGCAGTGGACTCGGGTGTTCTACCCGTTCGACCCCATCGACACGGTCGGTTGGAAGGGCGATCTCAGCGCCTTCGCGCTCAACGTCAAGGACATAAGGCCGGTCACCTCGGGACGGTTCCACCTACCCCCGTCGGTGCACACCACGCTCAAGACCTCGGGATTTGTCCTTTGCACCTTCACCCCACGCCGGATCGAGGGAATCGACGACGAGGGCGCGGTCCGGCTGCCGTTCTACCACCGCAACATCGACTACGACGAGGTGCTCTTCTATCACGCTGGTCAGTTCATGAGCCGGGCCGGGATCGACGCCGGAATGATGACCTGGCACCCCCAGGGCATCCACCACGGCCCCCAGCCGAAGGCCATCGAGCGGGATCGGCAGCAGACCAAGTCCCATCACGACGAGGTGGCGGTAATGATCGACGCGGTGCATCCCCTGCACCCCTTGGCCGGCGCCGAGCAGGCGGAGATCCTGGAGTACGCCGAATCCTGGATGCCTCAGATCGACGACGACTGAGAGACTGAAATGCGCCTCGCGACGGTCGGGATCGGGAGTCCGCTCGGGATAACCTCGCGGGTGGTGGCGGAGGTCAAGGACCCCCAGTCAGGTGCCCCTCGACTGGTCGACGTCACCGCCGCCGGCGAGCTCTGGTGGGCGGGCCAGGGCTCGGGAGACCCGGTCCGCTGGGCCAGGGCGACCTTTCCCCCGGATCTGACCGCTCTCCTGCACGGCGGTCGTCGGGCGCTGGAGATGGCCCAGGAGGCGATCGAGCGAGCTTCCAAGCTTCCCTCGGGTCAGCTGGCGCCTTCTGGAAGTCGCCTGCGCTACCGACCTGACGAAGTAGAGCGGCTGCCGCTGCTCCGCCCCCCACTGCTTCGGGACTTCTATGCTTTCGAGGAGCACGTGGCGGCCGGGGCGCGACGCCGGGACGAGCCGATCCCGGAGCCGTGGTACCGGCGGCCGGTCTACTACAAGGGCAACCCAGCAACCCTGTTGGCCCCGGGAGCAGAGGTGCCCTGGCCGGCGTACACCGACGCTCTCGATTACGAGCTCGAGGTGGCCTGCGTGCTGCTGTCTGGCGGCCGGGATCTGAGCCTGGAACAGGCCGCCCAGGCCATCGCCGGCTACGCCGTCTTCTGCGACTTCTCGGCTCGCGACATCCAGGCGGACGAGATGAAGGTGCGGCTCGGCCCAGCCAAATCCAAGGACTTCGCCTCCGGGTTGGGCCCCTGGCTGGTCACCGCCGACGAGGTGGGGGACCCGGGCCAGCTCCGGGTCAGCGCCTTCCTCAACGGCGAGCGGGTCGCCCAGGCGCGCCTCAGCGAGGCCCGCTGGTCATTCCCTCAGATGGTCTCGTACGCGTCCGGGGCGGAACCGCTGGAGGCGGGCGAGGTACTGGCCAGTGGGACCGTCGGCGGAGGCAGCGGCCAGGAACGGGGTCGCTATCTGGAGCCCGGGGATCGGATCGAGTGCGAGCTGGAGGGAGCCGGTCGCCTGGTCCACGTGATCGGTCCCCGCCACGGAGGCGGGGGTGAGCTGGTGCCGAAGGCCCCGAAGGGCTGAGCAGCGGCACCGGCTACAATCGAGTTCCCCGGGGGCGGCTGGACGCTCCTGATTTCTAGTTCACTCGGGAGGTCGACGATTTGGCAAGGCGCTCGATGGGTGGTCGCGCTCGCCGCGGACCCTCGCGCCCACGGGTCTCACGGGTAACTCCTGTCGAGGAGCAGAAAGAGGAGACCATCGAGATCGAGGGAACCGTGGTCGAGCCGCTGCCCAACGCCCAGTTCCGGGTCGAGCTCCAGACCGGCCAGACGGTCCTCGCCTACATCTCGGGCAAGATGCGCAAGCACTACATCAGGACCTTAATCGGCGACAAGGTCAAGGTCGAGCTCAGCCCCTACGACCTGACCCGGGGCCGAATCACCTTCCGCTACAAGTAGTCGGGGGCGCGCTCCACGAAGTCGGCGATTGTGCGCCTGAGTCCCTCCGGCAGGGCCACCCTGGGGCTCCAGCCCAGCTCGGTCGCCGCCAGCGAACAGTCCAAGCAGCTGCGCTGTTGCTCGCCATCCCGGGCCGGGCCGGAGCGTGGACTAGGCGGCTCTCCACTTCCCGGGCGGAGCTCTGAGACGGCCCGGCCCAACTCTTCGGCCAGCCGGTTCACGCTGGTCTCCTGGCCGGTGCCGATGTTGTACTGGCCGAGAGGCCCCTGGATGAGGCGGATGGCGGCTTCCACCAGATCCCCCACAAAGACGTAGTCGCGGGTCTGCCGGCCGTCGCCGTTGATCACCGGCGCCTGACCGGCCAAGAGCAGGCGGGTGAAGATCGCGACTACCCCGGCCTCGCCGTGGGGGTCCTGCCGGGGGCCGTAGACGTTGCCCGGCCGCAGCACCCCGGTTTTCAGCCCGAAGGAGGTGGCGAAGGCCACCAGGTATGCCTCCCCAGCGGCCTTGGCCGCGCCGTAGGGCGACGCCGGCCGCCAGGGATGGGATTCCGGGGTTGGGATGACCTCGGTATCTCCGTAGAGCGCGCCACCTGAGGACATGAAGATGAAGCGATCGACCCCGGCCCGAGCCGCGCCGGTCAGGAGCTGCACCGTTCCCAGGACATTGACCTCTGCATCCTGGACGGGATCGCTCACCGACTTGCGAACGTCAATTTGGGCGGCCAGGTGAAAGATCACCTCGGGACGCTCGTGGGCGATCACCTGACCCACCGCCTCGCTGGCCACGTTCAGGTCGTGGAAGCGGGCGTGGTCGCTGACCTGTTCCCGGCGGCCACTGCTGAGGTTGTCGACCACCGCCACCTCATGACCCTCGAGCAGCAGCCGATCAGTGAGATGGCTGCCGATGAACCCCGCACCCCCTGTGACCACGACCTTCATCGAGCTTGGGACTCGGGAGGTGCTGGAGCCGATCCTTTATGTGAGCGCCGCTGCTTGGGCGTACGCCCCTCCTCGGCGTCCATCCGATCCAGCAGTCCACCTGCCGCCCGAGGGAGTCGGCGACTCATGCCCTCGCGATTGCGCCGCGCCTGAAGCTCGGCCAGCCGCCGCTGCTGCCCCGACTGTCCGGCGGCGACCGAGCTGGAGCGTTCCAGTGGTGGTCGGGTGTCCCAGCGTCTCACGTAGAACGCTCCCTTCAGGGCGGTGTAGGGGATGGCGCAGATCTTGTGCTCTCGGCTCTTGGCGTCGATGATGTCCCAAACGGAGCCGAACCTTTGCAGGGAGGCGGGGGTCACCACATGGGCCCGCAGCACCTGACCGTCGACAAAGTGCAGGGCCACTCGGGCCAGCTGCTTCAGGTCGACCCCTTCGCCGGACTGGGGTACCTTGGTGAGGTCGATCTGGCGCAATCCGCTGACCGGAACCAGCGCCTGACGGGCATTGCCGTCCAGGGTGTGCAGGTCGAGGTCCACGAAGGGGTCGTCCATGTGCAGCAACGGCAACTCGCCGTAGAGGACCTCGCCGTCCAAAAAGGACACGACTACTTCTGGCACAGGACGTCAACCTTCACACAAACGGGGGCCGCCACCTGCCGACGCCAGATCGGCCTACCCGTCATTGGAACGTAGGGCCGGTGTCACTCCTTCGCTACCGGCTTGGACCCAAGGCCTGGATCTGGACGGCTACGGTGGGAGACATCATAGGGCTGGCGCCTGACGACGGTCTCGGAGTTCTAAACCTACGACGCCACCTGGCGAAGCAAGACCGAGGCAATCGGGACGGCCACTTAATCTGACCAGGCAGGGGATCCAGATTGGCCAACCAGCCCACCACGCGACGGCGCGTTCGCCGCAAGTCCTTCACCGCCCAGTTCGCCCTGGTGTTGGTGGCCGTCGGACTGGCGACCGCCGTGGTTGCGGGCGCGGTGGCTTGGGTGGAGACCCAGCAGGCGCGCACCCAGCAGCAAACCGAAGCCGGGCTGGGAGCGTCCAGGCTGGCCGGGAGCCTGGTCCGCACCCAGACCGCGACCGCCTCGGAGAGATTCGCCTGTGAGGTAGCGGCACTGCCCACCACCGCCACGGCCTACTCCCAGGGAGCGTCCAGCCTGGAAACCGTTGCCCAGGCGGCCGTCGCCAACGCCAGCCCCGGTCAGGTCGTGGTGCTAGTGGACACCAGCGGTCAGGTCTTGGCCAGTGCTCCCGCCAAGGCGGCGGCCGAGGGCGGAGCGAACTTCGTGGCCGGCGGGTCGTCAGTGGGCACGGCAGGGTGCGCGGACCCGGGAAAGAGCGGATTCTTCACCTTGGACGGCGATCGCCAGCTTTTTGGGGCAGGATTGGCCAAGGTCGACTCCGGAGGCACCACGCTGGGACGTGTCTTCGTACTGACCCCGGTCGCGGCCGGGGTCCTCAAATACGCGCAATCCCTAGTGAACACCGCCGGGCTGCATTCGTCCACTCTCCTCATGGTCGGGGGAAAGTTTGGCCTTCCTGCCCAGATCGGGGGCGACCGCTACCAGGCGGGGGCGCCCCTACCGGGTTCCCTCCGCTCCGCGCTCAGGGGGGAGGGCCGATCTGGGCAGGCCTCGATCAACGGGACCCAATACGCCGTCGCCGAGCAGACGTTGCTCCCGCAGAGCGGCAAGCCGAGCGCCACATTGCTGGTGCTGGAATCAGGGGGCGGGATCAGCTTGACCGTAGGGGACCTGGCGTTGCCGCTGACCCTGGCGGTCGCCGGGGTCCTCTTGCTGGGTCTGGTGGTGGTCTTTCTTTTGGTGGAGCACTTTCTTAACCGTCCTCTCCGCCGCCTCGACATCGCCGTGCAACGGCTGGGTCAAGACGCCTACGCCGCTCCCGTCACGGTTGGTGGCGGAGCTGAGGAGATCACCCGCCTGGCGGCCAATTTTGAATTGGTGCGCAAACAGCTCCGCCGTCAGCTCCTGATTGCCACCGGGCGGACAGTTATCGCCTCCACTCTCACCGGCAATGCGCCCCTGGAGCAGGCGCTCGACCAGGTGTTGCGCAGCATGGTCAACTTGGTGGAGGCCGACTTGGCGATGATCCTGCTCCGGCCCCAGGCCCAGATGCCTCGTGGCCTGCTGCTCTCGACCGGTATACCGGAGCCGGCTCCCAGTTGGGCCGAGATGGAGAGCACTCACGGAATCATCGGGAGCTTGATCCGAGAGCCCCGCTTTTTGGTCCGCACCCACCTGAGTCCCGAGGAGCGCAGCGCCCCCGAGGAGCAGATGGGGTTGAAGGACTGCCTGGCGGAGCCGCTGCGCGCCGAGGATCACGATGTGGGGCTGCTGTTGCTCGGCAACAAACGCTCTCCCTACATCGACGAGGACTACACGCTCTGCCGCGGCATCGCTGACCAGATCTTGGTCGCCGTCGAGAAGAGCACCCGCCTGGCGGTGACGCAGCGGGAGGCCACTACCGACGAGATGACGGGGCTCTACAACTACCGCTTCCTGGTGGGATATCTCGACCAGCAGGTCAATGTCGCCGAGCGAGCCAGTTCCCCGCTTTCGGTCCTGATGCTTGACCTGGACCACTTCAAGGCAGTCAACGACTCCCACGGACATCCCGCCGGTGACCGACTGCTGCGTCAATTCGCGAGCCTGATGGTGGAGACCATCCGCAAATCGGACCTGGCCGCCCGCTACGGAGGAGAGGAGTTCGTGGTGGTGATGGCCAACACCGACCGGGACGATGCGGAGGTAGTTGCCGACAAGATTCGTTCGGCGGTCGAGGATATGGTGGTCAGGTTGGACGACGGCACGGAAGTACGCATCACCGTGAGCATCGGGGGAGTCACATTCCCCGAGGGGTCGAAGGGAGCGCGCAACCTGCTCGACCTCGCCGACCGCGCACTGTACGCCGCCAAGCGCAATGGTCGAAATCGAGTCGAATTCCTCGATCTGGCGGCCACCGCCGGTGAGCCGGTCAAGTCCTGAACCGACTCTCGTCATGAGCCCCTACGATGGAGCGCGATCCATGCCCACCGTGATCGACCTGCGCAGCGACACCGTGACCCGGCCGTCGGAGGGGATGCGCCAGGCGATGGCCGCGGCTGAGGTCGGCGACGACGTGTTTGGAGAGGACCCCACCGCGCGGCTGCTGGAGGAGCGTGTCGCCGCATTGTTAGGTAAGGAGACCGCGCTGCTCTGTCCCAGCGGCACTATGGCCAACCTGATCGGAGTGGCGAGTGCCGCAGAACCTGGGGAAGAGGTGCTGGTGGATTTCGAGTCCCACATACTCCACTACGAACTAGCCGGGACGGCGATGGTTGCGGGCGTTCAGCTGCGCAACTTTGATGCCCCGTCCGCCGGCTGTCCATCACCGGTGCAGTTGGAGTCCTTGGAGCGGCTCGCCGATCCGGACCACGAGCCTCGGACAGCGCTACTTTGCCTCGAGCAGAGCCACAACCGAAGGGGCGGTACGGTGGCCACCATCGACGAACTACGTCAGAGCACTGAGGCGGCCCACCGCCTGGGTCTACTGGTGCATTTAGATGGAGCCCGCCTCGCCAACGCTGCGGCGAGCCGGGGCGTGAACTTGACAGAGTTCTCGGATTGTGTCGACTCCTTGACCTTCTCTCTCTCCAAAGGGCTGGGTTGCCCGGTGGGGACCCTTTGGGTGGGGTCGAGGCAAGCGCGCACTCGGGCTCACGTCTGGCGCAAGCGCTTGGGCGGTGGCATGCGCCAGGTCGGCATCCTGGCCGCGGCCGGGCTCTACGCGCTCGACCACAACCTCGATCGTCTCCCCGATGACCACCGCAAGGCGCAGCATCTCGCGGAGTCTCTCCAGTCCACACCGGGAGTGACCGTGGATCCCCGGTTGGTGCAGACCAATATTGTCCTGCTGAAGACGGCCGAAGATGCCAACGTGATCGTGGGGCGAGCCCAGCGCGAGGGCGTACTCATGGTGCCGTTTTCCTCGCACACCGTCCGCTGCGTCACGCACCTTGACGTGTCGACGGAGGATGTTGTGATGGCGGGAGAGCGGTTGCGTCGAGTCTTCTCCGCCTGACCTGACTCGCCTCAAGACATAAAGAAAGGAGCGGGCCTCCTGACCCGCTCCTTCATCGTCAGACCTCAGAGAGCGCTTCAGGCGGCGCCAGATCCTCCAGCGCTGGAAAGAGTCACCCGGCCGCGACGCTTGGCGGGGCGACGGGCAGCCTTGGGGGCTGCCGCAGCACGCGTCGTCTTCCGCGCGGTGGTCTTCCGGGCGGCGGTCTTCCGGGTCGTCGACTTACGCGGCGTCCGCGTGGTCCTGGCCGTTCTGGTCGCGGCCGCCCGACGGGGAGCTGCCGCGGTCCGTGCCGTCCGGCGCCGAGTGGTTGCCCGAGCCGGAGTGGTCC
>JBAWFE010000060.1:0-2960 GCA_049591595.1 Candidatus Dormiibacterota bacterium | reverse complement strand
ACTGCTCCAGATCACCAGGGGTGTCGCCCAGGAGCGCTGACCCAGTCGCCCACGCGTCTGCTTCAGGCCTCCGCGAGCAGCCAGAAGGCCCGCCGTTCGAACCTGAGCGGTGCCCGCTGGCAGAGTTCGTGGAGCTCAAGGAGACGCTCCCGGAACGACTCCGGAGCGAAGCCGGGAAGTTCCCACGGCACCGCCTTGAGATACCAGACCAGAGCGCCCACGTCGGCGATCGTCTCCAGCTGATTGACCTCTCCTCCGGCGGTGACCCGGAGCGCGGCCGCCTCGACTTGGGCACAGGCCAGGGCCAGCTCCCAGCTTGGGCGAGGCGGTTGGGCCGGTGCGACTCCCATCAGGGCTGCCAACTCCCGGCCGTCGCCCACCTGCTGAGTGATAAAGCGGCCACCCTTGGCCAACACCCGAGCCACCTCCACCGCCAGGAAGGATTCGTGGCGATCTGCCACCAGATGAAAGGAGCCGTCCGGGAAGAGAAGAGGCGGTTCCGCTCCAGTTTGCTTGACATTGTCCGAAGGTCCTTCGTAGGCGAAGACCTCGACTCCCAACGGCCCCAGCCTGGTCCTGGCGATTGCCAGGTTGGGGGGCCACCCCTCGGTCGCGACGGTGCGCTCTGGTCGCTGGTCGAGCCGGGCCAGCCACTCACCGCCACCAGTCCCCAGGTCCAAAAGGTCCGAGGACTCTCGCGCCAGCCGCTGCACCATCCCGCGGTAGTCCCAGGGGAGCGTGGTCGCGGTAAGGCGCTCGCCCAGCCACGTGAAGTCCCAGCCGCGCATGGGATGGGACTCGGCCTCAGCGATGAGATCGTCGAAGTCAGGCAAGGAGATCCCCACTTGCAGGCTCGCAGTCGCGAAATGTAGCAGCGCGTCGCCACCCTGGGCTGGGGCTTGAAACACCCGCCGCCGGCAGTTCGCGGACAGCACCAGCCGCCCGGCGTGGCGATACTGGGGAGCATGGAGCTTGCCGAGTTGGGCCCTCCGCGCCCTTCGCCAAGAGAGCCTTCTGCTGATCCCAGCTGGAGCGACCTCGGGCCGGTTGACCCCGACGAGGAGGCAGTGCTCACGCTGGTGCTGCGACCTCGGCCGGACGGCACGGCTCCGGTTCCGGCGGACCTCGGGCTGCTTAGCCCCAGGCTTCGGGCCCATCTGTCCAGGGAGCAGTTGGTGGATGCCCGGGGAGCTCACCCAGCCGACGTCGAGGCCCTCCGCGATTGGAGCAGCGCGGTCGGGGTAGAGGTGATCTCGGTGGCAGCCGCCGGGCGGACTGTCGAGATCAGGGGCAGCTTCGACCGGCTGGGGGAGCTGTTCCGGGTGGAGTTCCGAAGAAGCGGGGTCGGTGGGGGGGAGTTCAGAGCGACCCGGGGGACCGCCGTCGTTCCGGGCGAGATTGCGGATCGGGTGGTCGCGGTCCTCGGCCTGGAGACGCGGCCTTTGGCGGAGCCCCAGTTCCGACCCCTGCCGCTTCCGCAACCGGTCGGACCACTCTCTGAGGCGGCCCCGCTCAGTTATCTGCCGACCCAGGTCGCCGAGCTGTACGGCTTCCCGGCCGCTACCAGCGGAGCCGGAGAGTGCGTCGGTCTGATTGAACTGGGGGGTGGGTACCAGACCACGGATGTCACCACCTACTTCAGCGGTCTCGGGGTGCCGGCCCCGGAGTTGGTGGCGATCCCCGTCGCCGGAGGTTCGAACCAGCCGACCGGGTCCCAGGACGGACCGGATGGCGAAGTGATGCTGGACATCGAATTGGTCGGAGCCATGGCCCCCGGGGTCCGGCTGGCTGTCTACTTTGCCCCCAACACCGACCAGGGATTCTTGGCCGCCATCAACGCTGCGCTTCATGACGAAACGAACCGTCCCTCGGTGATCTCGATCAGCTGGGGTGGACCCGAGTCCAAGTGGCCCAGGGCCACCATGACCGCCTTTGACCAAGCCTTCCAGGACGCAGCACTTCTCGGAGTGAGCGTCTGCGTGGCCGCCGGGGACAATGGGTCCAGCGACGGGCTGAACGACGGAGAGGCCCACGTGGATTTCCCCGCCTCCAGCCCGCACGTGCTGGCCTGCGGAGGCACGAGCCTCTCCTCCAAAGGAGGGGAGATCAGCTCCGAGGTGACCTGGAACGACGGCGCCCAGGGCGGGGCGACAGGTGGAGGCGTCAGTTCCTTCTTTGCCCTTCCCGGCTGGCAGGACCAGGCGAAGGTTCCACCCTCGGCCGACCCCGGTCACAAGACCGGCCGGGGAGTCCCTGACGTGGCCGGGGATGCCGACCCCGAGACGGGGTACCAGGTCCTCGTCGACGGCCAGCGCGCCGTGTTCGGCGGGACCAGCGCGGCGGCGCCACTTTGGGCGGCTCTCTTGATCCGCTGCACGCAGGGATTGGGCCACTCCCCTGGCTACCTCAACCCGCTCTTGTATCAGTCGCTCGACAGCGAGGGTGTCACTCGGGACATCACCAAGGGCAACAACGGCGCCTATCACGCGGGGCCGGGTTGGGATCCTTGCACCGGTTGGGGCAGTCCCCGTGGCGCCAAGTTCATGGCTGGGTTGAAAGGCTGATTCGAGGCGGAGCGCCCCTGATCTGCAACCCGATCAAGCCTCTTCATGACGGTTGGCGCCCACTCCAGCGAGCAGGAGTTGGCCCTGGCCGGCACCCGCCCCTCGGAGTTCCGCCTGCAACCCGACCCCGTAGATAACCCACCAACCGGTCATGCCGGCTAGCTGGTGATGCTGCTTGTGGCAAGCTAAGGCAGTGACCCAGATCGAAACTCGCCCGGTGGTGACCCACAGTGGTTCTGCCGAGCCGGCGATCGTCGCTCAGGACCTCAAGAAGACTTATAAGGAGATCGAGGCTGTCCGCGGGGTCAGCTTTGAAGTTGCGACGGGCGAGATCTTCGGATTTCTGGGGCCTAACGGCGCCGGCAAGTCCACCACCATCTCAATGCTCTGCACGCT
>JBAWFE010000059.1:0-15327 GCA_049591595.1 Candidatus Dormiibacterota bacterium | reverse complement strand
ACCCAGCTCCCGCCACACACGCGGCCCGCCCCGGGGGGCGGGCCGCGTGAGTGGCGAGGGGTAGCCAGCACCCCAGGTTAGGGTCGGCTGCGGCGGTGAGGGGTCCTGGTGTAGTACTCCGCCATACCCCGCCGCCGGCCCCTTCCCAGAAGCCCCTCATAAAGGCAGTTGGGGCGGACCTGAATCACCAGGGTGATGTGGGTTCGAGGAGCGGGCGCTTCAGGGGGCCCCGGGATCGGGGCTTGAGATCAAATTTGTTGCGTCTTGATCCAAATAAGCTCAACACAACACTTTTGCCAATCTGTCGTATCTACGGGCACACCTGCTAGACGATCGGACTCGCAACGTCTACCAAGTCATGGTCTAAATGGTAGACTGAGCTCATGCACAAGACCGCATTGCGCCTGGACGAAGAGCTGCTGGCGGAGGCCCGGGCCGTGCTGGGGACCAAGTCCGCCACCGATACCATCCACCAGGCCCTGGCTGAGGTCGTGGCCGGCCAGGGTCGGGCCCGGCTCTTCCAGCGCCTGCGCACCCTGGACGGCCTGGACCTCGCCGACGAGACGGTCATGCGCTCGGCGTGGCACTAGGCAAGGCCCGCTACCTCGCCGACAAGTCGGCTCTGGCCCGTCTCCAGCTCGACCCGGTGGCCAGGCGGGTGGGGCCTCTCTTCCTGGCCGGTGAGGTGGCCACCTGCGGCATCGTTGACCTGGAGTTGCTCTTCAGCGCTCGGAGCCGGGCCGACTACCTGGACATCCTTCTGGACCGGCGCAGCCTGCCCCGGGCGGAGGTGGGCGAGGCTCAGTTGGAGCGGGCGGTCGAGGTTCAGACCGCGCTCGCCCGCCAGGGTCAGCATCGCGGGGTTAGCATCCCCGATCTCCTGATCGCCGCCGCCGCCGAGGCCGCGGGGCTGACCGTGCTCCACTACGATCAGGACTTCGACCTGGTGGCCACCGTGACCGGGCAACTGTGTGAGTGGGTAGCGCCGAGGGGAAGCCTGCCCTAGGCCGGATTGGGCCCCTTCCAGGGCTCGAGAGCGGACATGCTAATGTATGAGCATGTTTGACCGGCGGTTGCAGGTCCTGATCGACGACGCCCGCTGGGATCGCCTGGAGCGGGAGGCCTCTCGGCGCGGGGTGGCGGTGGCGGTGCTGGTGCGCGAGGCGATCGACCAGCAGATCCCCCAGGATGCCGGGGAGCGGCGCTCCGCCCTGCAGGCGATCCTGGACGCGGAGCCGATGGCGGTGCCTGAGCCAGGGCGACTTCGCGAGGAGCTGGATCAGATTCGGGGCCGGGGGTGATCCTCCTCGACACCACCATCCTGGTCTACGCCTTGGGGGATGAGCACCGACTCCGGGACCCGTCCCGGGGTCTGCTGGAGCTGATTCGCGATGGCAGGGTGCGGGCCAGCACCACCGTCGAGGTGATCCAGGAGTTCTGCCACGTGCGGTCCCGGCGAAGAGAAAGGGGGGAGGCCGCGGCGAGGGCCCTCGAGTACGCCAAAGGACTGGCGCCGCTCATCTCTGCAGAGGAGCCCGAGCTGGTCTCGGGCCTGGAGCTCTTCGCGGCCCCGACCTCGCTGTCGCCCTTCGACGCCGTGCTGGCCGCCACCGCGCTCCATCGCGGCTGGTCCTTGGCCTCGGCGGATCGGGCCTTCGCCAAGGTTTTGGGGCTCTCCCACCTGGACCCCCAATCGGAGGACTTCCTCAGCTCGGCCCGGACGCTCGGCTAGGCCCGCCCTAGATCGACCGCCCTCGGCCCAGACCCCCCCATATAAGGAGTTGGGGCGAGAGGAGCATTGGTCGGGGCGCTCCCGGAAAGCAATGACCCCGAGCACCCGATCGAGTCGCGGGCCAGTCATTGACAGAGTCCTCAAGGATCTATAGGGTTCTGAGCTGTTGCCTATCGAGCGATCGATAGGCAATCAAAAGCACGAGATTCGCTCTGGGCGAGGGGGAACGGATTGCGAGAAGCCAGGACGGAGAGCCTCCTGCTCCCGACCGTCGACTCGTCCGACCAAGTGACCCGAGTCGGGGGTTCCTCGGATAACAGCCCGGCGACTTCCGAGGTGATCTATAGGGCAGTGGTCGACCTCATGTACGAGCGTGGGTACCACGGCACAGCAGTGAGGGAAGTGGCGCGAGCGTCGGGTATCCAGATGGCGTCCGTCTATTACCACTTCCCGAGCAAGCAGTCGCTTCTGATTGAGGTGATGTCAAGAACGATGCGTGACCTGACCGCGGTCACCCGGACCGCGGCGGAGGCCGCAGGTGACAATCCGGTGGACCGTCTCACCGCCGCAGTGCGGGCCCACATCATCTTCCATGCAGTCCGGCGTAAGGAAGCCTTCCTCGCCGACTCGGAGCTTAGATCCGTGGATCCGGCCCAGCGGACTGTGGTGACTGGGTGGCGCGATCGACACGAGGCGGTATTCCGCGACATCCTCGAGCAGGGGATTCGTTCTGGCAAGTTCGCCAAAGTGGATCTTCGTTTGGCACTCAACGCACTCTTAGCCATGTGCACTGAAGTCGCTGTCTGGTACCGCCCGGACGGCAGACTGAGTTTGGAGCAGATTGCGCGCTCCTACACCAGCCTTTTTCTGTCCGGAGTGCTGTCACCCGCTGCATCGCCTCCGACGACTACGCGGGTCACTCCGGGAGAAGTCGATTGTGCCTAAGTTGCGGACCGGGAGAAGTTCCCCATTCGGCATTCACAGGGTTCTGCAACCTGTCGGAGTGCTTCCTCAGGCAGCCCACCGGCTGGATCCGTCCGCTGACTTGTGGGACGACGAGGTTCGGCTCTCGGTCGAGGAACTCAATCTCGACGCCTCCTCCTACCGGCAGCTCGTCGATGCGACTGACGGGGACTTTGACTCGGTGCGGACGAACGTCGCCCGGATCATCGCTCAGAGGGGCAAGATGCACAACCCTGTCACGGGCTCGGGAGGGATGCTCGTGGGGGTCGTCGACGAGGTGGGGGGCCGGTCGCCGCTCCGCCTACAACCGGGTGAGCGCGTTGCCACCCTGGTTTCGCTTACCGCGACTCCCCTCGTCGTGTCGGATGATCTCGTACGCTGGGATGGACGCTCCGAACACGTACCAACGGAAGGCCACGCCATTCTCTTCTCCCGGTCGGCAGTCGCCCAAATGCCGCGCGACGTTGCAACGGCGATTGCCCTCGACCTCTTCGACGTGGCAGGTGCGCCCGCACTGACTGCGCGCGTGGTGAGTACCGTCGGCGATACCTTAGGACGGGCCCCACACGTCGCCGTTCTAGGTGCCAGCGGGAAGTCAGGGAGCCTTGCCCTGGTGGCTGCCCAACAAGCGGGCGCCGAATGGACAGTGGGCGTCGTCCCAACCGACGAAGAGGCGGCAGCGCTACGCGATGCCGCGATCGCGACGGATGTTCTCGTCGCCGATGCTAGCGACAGTGTACGTCTGGCCGACGCACTCGGGACAAGATTCGATGTGACGGTGGTCTGTACCAATGTGCCTAGCTGTGAAGGCGGAGCAATCCTGGCGACCGCGTCGGGGGGCACAGTCGTTTTTTTTTCGATGGCGACAGAGTTCAGCAGAGCTGCCCTCTCCGCGGAGAGCCTTCTTGCAGATGTCACTCTACTCATTGGCAATGGGTACGTGCCGGGCGCAGCGGACCTGGCGCTACGGTTGTGGCGGGAAACGCCTGGGCTACAGCGGTTGTTTAACCGGAGAAGTCACGCGCAAAGTGAATGATAGCGATATGCAAAGGGAGGGGACCTCATGACTGAACCCACAGGGAGCGGTCTACGCGCCAACGCACTAACTCAGCTGGACTCGTTAGTCATGAGTCTTGCCGGAGTAGCTCCGGGTATTGCAATCGCGGCGTCGACAGCGGTGCTGTTTGCCGCCGTTGGGTTCGCCGGTCCGGCTGCTCTCCTGTACTGTGGGCTGGCTGTATTCGGCATCGTTTGGGCATTCAACTACCTGGGCCGGTCTGAAGTAAACGCTGGCGCCAGCTATGCTTGGGTGCGGCGAGCTCTCCACCCGTTACTGGGGTATCTCGCCGGTTGGGCGCTTATTGTGTCAGGCATCCTGGCAATGGTCGCACTCTCACTGCCGGCGGGGTCGGTGACACTTGGTCTGATCCGCGCAAGCTTAGCCAATAACCTCGCCCTCGTCACCTTGGTGGGTGGGAGCTTCTTCCTGCTGATGGTCATGGCCGTGCTCTTCGGGGTGCGCATTTCGGCTCGCGCCCAGCTGATCATGTCCGGCACCGAGCTGGTGATCCTAGTCATCTTCGGGATCCTAGCGGCAGTTCACGGCGCATCCGCGGGAGTCCACTCCTTCTCGTGGTCGTGGCTGTCGCCGACGGCCTTCGGAAGCTTTGCTGGAGCGACCCGGGGCTTTGTAGCTGGAGCTCTGATTGCGGCCTTCTATTACTCCGGCTGGGATACCAACGCAAACCTGAGCGAGGAGACGAAGAATCCGCGACGCTTCCCGGGGCGGGGAAGTCTCTTGGGTGTTCTTTGTGCTTTTTGCCTCTTTCAATTATTCACCATCGGTGCCGACATGAACTTGTCAACTCACGCCATGTCCTCCAACAGCGGCGATGTTCTTGGTGTGCTAGGCCAGGTCGTATGGCCGGGCCTCGGAGGGCGAATCATCGTGGTCGCGGTGATCCTGTCGACGGTGGCGACGTTGGAGACGAGCCTGATTCAAGGCAGTAGGACCCTGTTCGCGATGGGTCGAGATGGGACCATGCCGAAGGTGTTCGCGAAGATCCATCCCAGTTGGAGAACGCCGTGGATCGCGATTATGCTTTTGGGCGTAATCGTGCTTGCGCTGTTCGTCGGCGCGAACTACATAGGCTCACTTTCTACCGTGCTTTCAGACGCGATAAGTGCAATCGGCCTGCAGATCTGCTTCTACTATGGGCTTGCTGGCTTGTCGGTGGTTGTGCTCTACCGGCGTCATCTTTTGGACTCAGCCCACAACTTCATCTTTATAGGACTTTGGCCATTGCTCGGCGCGATCTTCATGTTCGTGATTCTGGGAGAGTCGGTGTCGTCGAATGCCGCAGCCACCAACTGGGTTGGGTTCGGAGCCCTCGCGCTCGGGCTGATCCCGGCCGGGATTTTTTGGAGTCGGGGAGCGGCATATTTTCGCCGCCCGCCTAAGGAGGAGCGCGTCGTTGGCGGCTTCGACCAGCCTGTCAAGTCTGAGTCGGCACCTGGATAGCCCAGCGTCGGGTGAACCTGCATCAAGAGGGCGGTGCGGCCCAGGGAGCGTGTTAGCGATACCATGACCGACGCGAGCCCTTACGGTGACGGCCGCCGTTTGGTAGAGATCGTCCGGCTGGAGTTTGGATCGGGGAAAGAATGATTATCGGAGGTATCCGCGTGACCATCGTTGAGAGGATCTGGTAACCCCGATGAGCGATCGGAAGCCGTTAGACGCGCTGGCTGTCACCCATCGTCGCTATGTCCCGTACGGGCACGCCCACTACGGAGGAGGTCTGGTTGACGGAGCCTATGTCCTTAGACTGTTTGGTGATGTGCTAACAGAGGCGAGCATTCGACTCGACGGAGATGAGGGCCTGATCGCATCCTACTCGGAGGTGCAATTCAAGGCGTCGGTACGGGCGGGAGACGTCGTGGAGGCCCGGGCCACCCTGACACGGATCGGCAACCGGAGCAGATCCTATGCCCTTGAGGCTTGGGTGGCCTGCAGAGCGAATCCGGACGGTGGCCCCTCGGCGGCTGTGGTCGTGGAGCCGCCGTTGACGGTCGCTATCGCCGTGGCCACCGTCGTCGTTCCTGCGTCCTAGGGCTGATTGGTCAGGGTCGTGATCGTGAGAACCATGATTACGGTGGCGCCCACCGGCGCGGAGGTGTCGAAGGGAGAGTTCCCCGCTCTGCCGGTGACGCTGCCGGAGTTGTTGGACACGGCAATTGCCTGTGAGCGCGCCGGCGCCTCCGTGCTTCACATCCACCTCCGGGACGGAGCCGGCCAGCCAACCCTTGACGTTGGCCAAGCCCGGGAAGCGCTCAGCCTCCTGCGCCAGGAGACGCAGCTCATCCTTCAGCTCTCCACCGGGGGCGCGGTCTCGGACTCCGAGTCGGCCCGGCTGGCCATCCTCGACGCCCAGCCTGACTCGGTCAGCGTGACCTGCGGGACAGTCAACTTTGGCGACGCGGTCTTCGCCAACAGGTGGCCCTTTGTGGCAGAGCTATACCAGCGAGTTCTCGGGCTTGGCATCTACCCCGAATTTGAAATCTTCGATCTGGGACAAATAGGCACGCTGCGCCGTCTGCTCGACGAGTTTGGGCGGCCAGCGGGCGATCACGTGCATGTGGACCTGGTGGCCGGTGTCCCAGGGGGGATGCCGGGATCGGCAGCCACAATTATGGCCTGTGTCCACGAGCTCGACCCTGACTGGACCTTCACCGCCACCGGCATCGGACGGACCACTCTGCCGGTGATCCTTGCGTCCCTGGCCGTAGGCGGCCACATCCGAGTCGGGATGGAGGACTCCCTCACCTTTGCCAAAGGGGAGCGGGTGCAGAGCAATCTCCAGCTGGTAGAGAGAGCAGCTTCGCTAGCTTCACTCGCGCAGAGGCCGGTGATCGCGCCCCACGAGGCGCGCTCTCTGCTGGGGATCGCCAGAGACTGAACCCTCGTAGCTGAGACCTTTGATGGCGGAGTCCTCAACGAGGCGCCAACTTCGGCAGATGCCACGGCCCGACCCCCCCTCCCCCATTTAGGGAGTTGCGGCGGGGTGGGCTAACTTCGGCCAAAAGAACGCGGCTCTCTTCTGGGCAGTGCCCGCCGAGCAGACCAGTTAAAGGTGCAGCCCACCAACGGATGCCGCCGCCGCATCAAGCCGCTCTCCAGCTGCTATCAGTGTCTCAATCCTCTTGCTGAAGCAGAACCGCACCTGGTCTCTGCCGCCGCCTGGCGTGTGGTAGAACGCCGATCCCGGAACTGCCGCCACCCCGAAGCCCTCCGTCAGCAAACGGGCGACGTGTTCGCCATTTCCGCGCCCCCAGGCCCCAACATCCGAAATCACATAATACGCTCCATTCGGCTCGATCGGCCCCAATCCATTTCGGTGCAAGATGGTCATTAAGAGATCGCGCCGCTTCGTATAATCTCTCGCGAGCTGTGCATAATACCCGTCACCCATACAGAGTGCTACAATCCCGGCCGCTTGGAAGGGTGCGGGAGCGCTAATAGTCAGGAAATCGTGCACCTTCCTGATTGACGCCATCAATGGTTCCGCCGCAATGGCCCAGCCAACCCGCCAACCTGTCACGGAATAGGTCTTCGACAACGAGCTGACCGTAACGGTGCGGTCCTCCATTCCCGGAATCGTCGCCATCGGAATGTGGCGCGCCCCTGCGAATGTAATGTGTTCATAGATCTCATCCGAAAGCGCGACGACATTAAACCGCTGGCACAATCGGGCAATCACCGCCAATTCGCTACGCGTAAAGACTTTACCGGTAGGATTGTTAGGGCTATTCAAGACGATAGCTCGCGTGCGATCGTTAAACGTCTCTACGAGTTCCTGCTCGTCGAAGGACCAGTTTGGCTCCCGAAGCGACACATAGCGCAAAGTTGCTCCGGCTAGTAACGAGTCAGGCCCGTAGTTTTCATAATACGGCTCAAAGACGATGACCTCGTCGCCCGGGGAGACCAACGCCAACATGCATGCGATCATGGCCTCCGTGGAGCCACACGTTACGCAGACCTCTGAGTCAGGGTCCACATCAAGGCCATAAACTCTTTTGTACTTCGCGGCCAGAGCGTCTCTGAACCGATCTGATCCCCAGCCGGGCGCGTACTGGTTGTCGTTCTCCATGATCGCCTGGACCGCTGCCGTCTTTACCGACTCGGGAGCCGGGAAGTCGGGGAACCCCTGGGCGAGGTTTATGGCATCGTGGAGATCGGCCAGTCTGGTCATGTCCCGGATCACAGACTCACCGAACCCGGATACCCGCGTAGACGGCAGCGACCACGGGTTCATTGCCGGCTGTGCCATCCAACCGCTCGAGGAGGCCTTCTCAGAGGAGTCACGCTCATCCAACTGTCACATTCGGCGCAGGTCATACCCAAGAGCGCCACGCCACTCGAGGGACCCGACCCAGCCTGCCCCCCCTGCAGCTTCCAGGGACCCCCCGCACTGGGGCACCTGGTCCTGTGGTTTTGCGGACGACGCTCATGACAGCTCACGCCGCGAGTTGCCCAGCCGGATGCAGCCGTCCAGCCGCGGGACGACATTCAATCGGTGCTCTCAGTCCGTCTGAAATACGACTTCGCCCGCATGCATCACAAACCGCAAGTTGGCGGCGGGATTCGCAAGAACAGAAGAACTGTCGAGGGGATTCGACCCAAGCCCAATCATGTCCGCAGCATACCCAGGGCGCAACTCCCCGATCTCATTCTCGAGGCGCAGCAGTTTAGCGGCGGTGGTGGTCGCCGAGCGGACGAGCGCGAGCGGGGACTGTACTTCGCCACGAACCGCAAATTCGTCGCATTGGCGGCGTTGCATACCGCCGAGCAGGTCGGTTCCGAACGTGATTTGCACTCCGGCCTTGTCAGCGCGCTCGAGGGCAGCCATTCCGCGCTCGAGCTCATCGCCGACCTTGTCTGCGTACACGCGCGATAGGCCCCACGCGTCTCCCTCCTCGGAGAGGGCTCGGTATGTGGCGAGTGTTGGTCCCAAAAACGCCTCATTTTTAAGAAACAGCTCAATACTCGAGTCATCGAGGCGGTTCCCGTGTTCGATTGATCGCACGCCAGACTCGAGCGCTCGGTTGATTGAGTGAGCTGAGTACGCGTGGCCAACTACGTATCGGTCGACCGCGCACGCCTCCTCTACCACCGCAACAATCTCACCGACTGAAAACTGGCTGCTGGTCACACGATCGGTAGGCGAGACCACGCCGCCGGATAGCATCATCTTTACGTGGTCGGCCCCAGTTCGCAGCAGATGTCTGGCGGCCCGCCTCACTTCTGGCTCGCCGTCACAGATGACGGACTGTGCCGGGAATCGAAGGCTCTCTTCGCGGGTATACGCACCTGGGCCCCGGTCATCACCGTGGCCGCCTGTCTGTGAGAGAGTCGGACCCCCGAACAGGATCCGCGGTCCGACAATCAGGCCTTCCCTCTGAGCCTCTGCAAGCCCAAAGTCAGCCCCTCCGATGTCGCGGACGGTCGTGAACCCGCGCATGAGCATGTCCCGCATAGATCTGGCCGCCCACGCAGCCACGTAGCTGGGCGACATCACTGCGTCTTTTGACGGGTCCGTCGAACAGGCAGTCACGTGTACGTGGCAGTCCACCAGACCAGGCATCACAAGGAGTCCGTGCAGGTCTATGCGGCGCTCGCCGCGACTCGGTCCGCTTCGCTCCACCGCAACGATGAGCCCCTCTTCCACAGCGATGTCCGTCGGTCCTGACACCGCTCCCTCGACCGGATCGAGGATGTGGACGTTCTCTAACACTGTGTACCGTCGTTCGCCGTCGTTAGTGGTCAAGGAGTTACTCCCGAATGACAAGCGATTTCCACCAATCCCCGATTGGGGTCTAATAGAGCCGGATCTACGACTCCCCCGGGGGCGCGGCGCGGTTTGCCTTGTTTGCCGACCACGAAGTCCACGCGCTGTTTCCGCGCCGTCTAGCTGCGAAGATGCATTCGTGCCTCACAGCGGGTGCGCCTATCCGGTCAGCGAGTAGTACTGTGGGGTCACCTGGCCAAACACTCCCTGAGGGATCAAGCCTTTAAGGCCACTCTTATACATAGTCAACCACGCCGGGCCATTTGGCAGCCAGACCACCGGAAGCTGCTGGGCAAGGTAATTTTCGTATGTATGCAAGTCCGTGAGAGCGATTGCCGCACTCGAGGCCGTGTTGGTGTCCTTGATATTGTAATTATTTCGCGAGTTCGAGTAAGCGCCCATATTGAGGACAGCTCCGGTGGCGAAGTTTTCCTCGCCGGTCGGGTCTGGGTCGTAGGTCCAAGCCGCCGTAGGCGTCCAGACCGCGAGATCCCAGCCGTTGCACGGTGACGCGACAGTACAGCCCGCATCGGCGATACCGAGAACCTGGCTGAATGGATCGGCCTTGGGCGAGAGACTAATTCCCGCGATCTTCTCCATGGTCGACTGCATCGCCTGCATTTCATCTGTCAGGGGCACGTACCCGCTCGCGTACAGAATGCTGAATCTCGCCTTCTGCTTGAGTTTGATCCCGCGACCGCATTCACCTCTTGAAGTGCCCGGTCTCGAGCAGTAGCTGGTACCCTTCGGGACTACGGTCCATCCATTCGCCTTCAGAATCCGCACGGCCTTGCTCGGGCTGTACGGATAGTAGCCCTTGGTCGTCTGCCGGGAAAGATCCGGGTCGTTGGGGGGATAAGCGGGTATCGGACCATTGGTCACAGTCCCAATGCCGGCGTCGAAGTCCTTGATGTACTGAGACTGATTTACCAGCGACTGGAAAGCCTGACGAAAGTACAGTTGTTTGAATATCGGGCCTGACGTGGTGTTGGTGAAATTATAAGGCGCGTATTCCGTGCTGAACGTGTACCAAGGGGCGAACTTGTACCCTTCATCCTTTTCGACTGAACTTCGTTGGGCTAGTTCTGTGCTGTCAATGTATCCGATGGTCAGGCTCCCGGAGCGCAGTGCGTTGTATTCGGCGGTCTCGCTGGTAAACGGTAGCTCCTCGAAGGCGGAGATGGTGGGCTTAGGTGAGCCGGAATATTCTTCGTTTGGTACCATCTTGACGAACCCACTCGTCGTGAATTGGTTCAGCTTGAAGGGACCATCCACGACCTTCCAGAGGGGATTGGTCGCGTATGTGCTGAGCTCGAATGATTGGGTGTTGAGGAGTTCGGCCACCCCCAGGGCGCCACTCGTGGCGGTGCCGGGATCAGCAGGAACGTACCAGGCCGGCGATGTATTCGGCAGTGCAATCCGAGCCTCGGCCGAGGCGTCGTAAGTACCGACCGGCCCGCTGGTGGAAAGTTCGTCCCATACCGTCTGAGGAATTGCATAGAGCTCGTATAGTTCATTGTCGGTGAACCACGTTGGGTTGTACGATTGGTTGAGTCGAAGCACCAGGCTATATGTACCAGTCTGCCGATAGCTCACAAGGTTCTCGGGGAACGTGCCCGGAACAAAGACGGCGTAACCAGGGCCCGGTTCGGTGCCGACCGAGATGCTCGGCGCGTTCGGGTCGGTGGCCGCGCTGAGCAGGTTGAGCCAGAAGATGATATCTCTAGCGGTCACCGGCTCTCCGTTAGACCAGCGCCAGTGCTTAAGCGTGATGGTAACCACGGTATTGCCGTTCGAGAAAGTGGGCGTGTTGGCGAGACTCAGCGAGGGATCCAGGCCGGCCGTGCCATCCTTGCCGAACCAGTAGGCAGGCGGATACAGCAGGTTGGAGAACTGGAAAAGATTGGCGTCCGTTAGGTAAGCGCCGGGCTCCAGTGGGAATATGTAGTTAGGAGCGGAACTAGGCTCCTCGGCAAACTGGACGACACCCCCCGCTCGTGCCTTTGCGGTTACGGTACCGACTAACGAGGCGGAGGCAACGATCACGAGAGCCAAGCCCAGTGCTGCGGTCACGGCCCGTCGATATCGAGTGTTCTCACATGTCATGAGCCGATGGACCTCCGTCTAGCGCTCTGCTGCCTCGAGTAGCGGCGAAGACTACAATCGAGCACCAACGTCGCGCATCATATATCATGTGGATGTGACTAAGTCAAGATTGCGGCCAATTTCATTGGCGCTCGAGATCCAGGAGCCGCTGCCGGAGCAACTCGCCGCTGTCGACCCACTTGGGCTACCGGAGCTCGACCGAAGCAGCCTTCGAGACCGTGCGCGAAGAGCGATCCTCGGCAGTATCGTGACCGGTGAGATCGGTGACGATCAGATTTACCCGATCTCGTACTTCAGTTCCCACCTGGGCGTCTCTGCCACGCCAGTTCGTGAGGCTCTCTTCGATCTAGCCGGCGACGACCTGGTGGAACTGGTTCCCAAACGTGGCTTTCGGATCCCTCAGCGGAGCGAGCGGGAGCTGGAAGAACTTTTTGAGCTCCGCATTATGCTTGAGGTTCCCGCGATCGGTCGCGTCGCGGTACAACCGGGTGATCTTGACTTTCCGGCGCTTCGGCAGCTCACAGACGACATGATCGCGCAGGCGGAAAGTCACCGCGTGGCTGAATTTCTCTGGGCCGACCGCACCTTCCACCTGACGATCCTTGAGGGACAGGGGAACCGTCAACTAGTCGAGCTCGTGGCTCGTTTGCGCGACCGCACTCGGTTAAGGGGCATCGCTCAGATGGCGAACTCGGGAGTCCTGATCGAGACCGCGCGGGAGCATGTTGGATTGCTGGACTCACTTAACAGTCACGATGCGTCGGGCTCGGAGGATTGGATGCGACACCACCTACGCCATAACCGCGGAACTTGGGCTGGTCTCAATGAGGAAGTCGAAGCTCCGGGGGCCAGCGAGTCCGGAACAGATTTATCGGGTGGAGAGCCTAGGTGACACCGGTTCTGATCACAAGCGCCGCGATAGCGGCCTTGGCGAGCGCGTGAGCCCGTGACCGGAAATCCCGTAATACGTATCAGGCAGTAGTCCGCGCCCGTCTTACTTGGGCCGCGTGGCGCGGCGAAGAGCTCGTCAGACCCGACGAATGGCGAGAGCGAACGTGTTGACGCCCCCCTGAGGGGACCCCCTTATGTCAGTCCAGAGCGGTTAGAGTTTCTGGTTGTTGAAAGCCGCTGCGAAGACCGCAGGCGGCCGCAGCCCCAGCGAACGGTGGAGACGGTGCAGATTGCAGGCGTGGCGCCATTCCTCGTAGAGAACCCGGGCCTCCAAGATGGAGTCGAAGATCTCCCGGGCGAATAGCTCGTCCCGGGCTTCGCCGTTGAAGCTCTCCACGTAGGAGCTCTGCCAGGGCGAACCCGGGTCAATGAAGCTGGTGCCGGTGCCGGAGAAACGGCACCAGTCCCGGATGGCGGCAGCGATGAACGCCAGTCCGTTGCCGCAGCGGATGTACTCGGGAGCACCACGTTGCAGGCGGAGCTGGTCCAGCACGGCAACCACGTCGTCCGCGGTAATCGACCGGCCCAGCCGGCCTCCCACGCTCTCCCTGGTGAACTCGTCGCACATGGATAGCACCTTGAACGGTCGGCCGTCGGCGGTGGTGTCGAACATGAAGTCAAGCGCCCACACTTGGTTGGGTCGTTCCGCCTGCAACCGTCGCGCCAGCACCGTGCTGTTCCCCAATCGCCGCCGCTTGGGTGAATGCGGCGGCACTCGCAGTCCTTCCTCCCGCCACAGTCGCTGCACCCGCTTGTGGTTCACATTCCAGCCTTCCATCCGCAACACTGCCCCAGCCCGCCTGAAACCCCACCTGGGCCACGTCTTGGAGATCTCCCGGAGTCGCTCCGCAGCAGCTCCTCCGGCGCCGCCACCGGCCGTGCTGGCCGCCTCTGGGTCGCTCTCGGTTGGCTCACGGCCCGGCACGCCTGGCGCTCACTGGTGTTGAAGATCTCGATCAGGTGCAGTACTGCTGCCCGGCGCTTGGCCGGGCTCAGAAGTTTCCCCGGGATATCTCCTTCAGCATCTCGATCTGCAGCTCCCGGTCCGCCACCATCCGCTTCAGCCGCTGGTTCTCGTCCCGCAACTGGCGCAGCTCCTTGGCGTCGTTGGCCTTCATCCCCCGTACTGGTTCCTCCAGCGGTGAAACGTGGCCTCACTGATCTCCAGCGCCTTGGCCACCTCCGCCAGATCCTGGCCCTCGCCCAGCAGACGCTCACCTTCCCGCAGCTTCCGCACGATCTGCTCCGGCGTGTGCTTCCGACCCTTCATCCGAGTTCCTCCTGGCCCTGCTCAGCCATTGAGAAACTCTCACATACCCTGGATCAGTTCAAAGGGGTCCGGTCGGACCACTCAGGTCAGGGGCGAGCTCGTCGTTGCCTGGATCCAGCCCCCCATATAGGGAGTTGCGGCGGGTCTGGGGGGAGGGGGGTAAGCGCTGGCACGGCCGGATGAGTCCGTGGGCTCGAAGGGCTTGCAAATTACGACCGTCCGACGTCTACTCAAGAGGTACATTGCGCGGGAAGGTTCGTGGGAGGCCCAGCATGGCCGTCTTGGGTGAGCAATGGCAGCGGGCCCGCTTGTTACCGGTCACCGGGATAGGTGGCACTGACGAGCAGGAGCGCCGCTGCTGCTCGGCGCTCCTCTCGGTGATCGAGGCCGTTCAGGAGTTCGGTCGGGCGCTCACGATGCGGGTAGGGGCTCCGGCTGGGACCGCGGTCGCGTTCATAGAGGTCCCTTTCCACCTTGACGGAAAGAGATATCGGCCAGACGGTTTGATCCAGGTCTCGCGCGGACAGCGTCGATGGACGGCCCTGGTCGAGGTCAAAACCGGTCATAACCGGCTCGATCCGGGCCAAGTCGCGACCTACCTGGATATCGCCCGGGAGCAGGGCTACGACCTCGTTCTGACAATCAGCCATGAGATACCCACTACTCCGGGCGTTCATCCCGTTCAGGTCGATGGGCGCAAGCTGAGAAAGGTTGCCCTTGCCCACCTGTCCTGGGGCCAGATCCATACCGAGGCACTCTTAGAGCAGGTCAATCGCGCTGTGGCCGATCCGGACCAGGCATGGATCCTTTCAGAGTTCATCCGGTACCTCGAAGACCCGAAGTCCGGTGCCTTGGACTTCGATGACATGGGGCCATCTTGGGTCACCGTCAGGGAGAGTTCGGCTAACCAAACTCTTCGCGCTGGCGACCAGCAGACGGTCGATGTGGTAGCGAGGTTTGATCAGCTGGTCACGTTCGCCGGTATGGCCCTCTCCCGTCGTGTCGGCGTTCAGGTCAAACCTGTGCTCTCCCGCAAGGAGCTCGCTGAGCAGGCAGTGAGATTGCAGACGAAGGCCAGCGAGCTAGCGAAGACCGGACAGCTTACTGGGAGCCTTCAAATCCCGAACGCCGTTGCCCCTCTCGAGATCTGTGTCGACTTACGTGCGAATCGAGTCGATTGCGCGGCCACGGTACAAGCCCCTGCCGATGGAAGACCGGCCACTCGGATCAACTGGCTTCTTCGTCAGCTGCAGGGGGCGCCACCGCATCTGCAGGTCAGGGCGAATACCGTATGGGCGCGACAGCTTGGGGCCAGTTGCCGTCTGGCCGAGCTTGCCGATGACCGAAAACTTCTCATCGGAGATCCTCGCGCGGAGATTAGGAGCTTCACCTTGACGCTGAGCCAGTCGGCTGGAACTAAGCGCGGCCAGGGGAGGGGCTCGTTCGTGAATTCAGTGACT
>JBAWFE010000058.1:0-60414 GCA_049591595.1 Candidatus Dormiibacterota bacterium | reverse complement strand
GGGGCGTCAGGTGGCCGGATGGGGACGGTCGCAGCAGGCCGTGTTGACGGTCGGGTTGGTGATGATGGTAGTCTGGACCGCTGCTTGCGCTAGCGCTCCGGTCAAGATTCCAACTGCGTCCGCAACGCCGTCTGCGAAATCAACGACCATCGCGCCCGGCGTATCGGTAAACCCCGCTGAGTTGTCGGTCCCGCCTTATTCCGTTTCCACGTCCAATCCGCTGCCAGCGGGAGTGTCTCCGAGACGCGTTGTCATGGACGTGATCACGGACAACCTCATTGAAAACCGTGCCATCGAACGCGGTGACGCACCGCTCCTGGCGTATGCCGATTCGGGTGGAATGCTCACGATCGATCAGTCCACCATATCCACGGACAGGTCGGATGGGTTACGAATCCTCAGCATCAACGACTCCATCTCTAGCCTTGTACTTGGCAGCGAAGTCGATCCAAACAACCCTGATGCGCAGGCCGCTCTTAACGTTGAAGGAGTAGAGCGGATCACTAGGAGAGATTCCGAGCAGAAACTCTCACATACCGTAGACGATTTTCACGTATTGATATGGGTGGATTGGTCCCCGGTACTTCAAAAGTACCTGCGATGCGACGTTTCGGTTCTTTAACCGTCGTAGCGGTCGCCCTCGCAATTTGCGTCGCGTATCCGAATGCCAATGCCTCCGCGAGCTTTGG
This sequence comes from Candidatus Dormiibacterota bacterium, assembly GCA_049591595.1. Taxonomy (GTDB): domain Bacteria; phylum Chloroflexota; class Dormibacteria; order Aeolococcales; family Bog-877; genus Bog-877. The sequence continues at coordinate 59,725 of JBAWFE010000058.1, read as the reverse complement.
CCTGGGCGGGTCGACCGCAGGCTGTCAAGCCAGTACATCCGCGACCGATTTCGACGGCACGTGCATTGCACTCGAAACGCCGTCATCACCCACCCAGCCCGCCCAGATCCACAACTGGACCACAGTTCCGCCGACTGCTCCGCCGACCTGTACGCCGTACCTAACCACTGAGTGGGCACCGGCGGCCGGGACCAGTAGTGGTGGTGCAATCGGCGAAGTGTGGACAGTAGAAGGCCAACGGGTGCCGATTGTCGTCTCCACCCCGCAAACCGACTGGGGCTGGGTGTTCACCGTCACGTGTGGGTCCCCAGGAGCTGTCCGTTTCACGAGCGTCATCTCCGGTCCGCGCACTCCGAGTCCGTGCACAATCCAGACTGCGCCAGCGAACTGCCTTCCGGGTTTCAATCCGAGCGCATTCCTGGCAGCGGTCTCGGGCCAGGTGCCTCCGGAGACTATTGGGGCGACTCCTGCCGGTCAGGGAGTTGTTGGAGTTCCGGTGGAGGCAGTGTTGTCTCCGACCCCGCTGGTCAAATACGCGGAGATAGACCTCGCAGTGCCCGATGCCGGCGACGGCGACCCGGGTGAGAGTTTGCATGTGGTCTGGGTCGTAGAGGCGGATCCCGAGGTGGTTTCGTGGGCCTGGCCGGATGGGTCCGTGTCCTCCAGCGGCGCGTGGATACCCCAGACCTACGTCGACGGTGGTGAAATGCGCGCAACTCTCGCGTACAACGTGACGGCGAGTGGGTTTTGGTCGGACGGGGTCACCGTCCATGACCTCCCCTCGGTGTCGGTTGGAACCATCCCGGTGTCCGCGCAGCTCGCGTATTCGGTGCAGCAGATACAACCCGGGCTGGGCTAAGCCCGGTACAAGTTCTGACGTTCGGTAGACTGGGCGCCCGAGTCGGCGGGGCCGCCTAGCTCAGCTGGTTAGAGCGCACGGTTCACATCCGTGAGGTCGAGGGTTCGAGTCCCCCGGCGGCCACCAAGCTTGCCGCGTAATAACGCCCTCCCTTTGGGGGCTTCGGAGGTTTCGGAGGTCCGCTCGGCTACCAGAGTGGAACCCCGGATGACTCCGACGAGCTCGCCGGAGTGGTCCTTGCTCCTCCAGGATTGGGTCGATCGGAGTGTCACCACGTGCTCAGTCGCCTGCCCGCTCGCGGACCAGCCGGTATGCGGCCAGGCTGGCTCGCAGTCCGTGGAGCTCTTCGACGGTGATCAACTGAGTAAGCGCAGCCTCGATCGCATCGATAGCCTTTTGGATCGCGACCGCTGCTGTGCGACCGCGATCGGTCAACCGGACCTCCATCCGCCGTCGGTCCACGGGATCGTTCCGGCGTTCGAGATACTCCCGGAGCACGAGGGTGTCGATCAGCTGGCTGGCTGCTTGCTTGCTCAACCCCAGCGAGGCGACGACATCGGCCTGGGCGCTGAACTCTGGCTTCGACGCGCGGTGATCTAGGCCGGCGAGCACAGACGTGCCGTTGCGGGGAATGTCATCGCACCCGGCGCTGTCCAGCGCCTCTCGCAAGGCGTCTCGGTACACCTCGCGTGCCTCGCGCATCAGCTGGGGCAACGGGACACCCTGGTACCAAGGCCGATCGGTCATCGAACGTGACGGGGCTGAGACGTCATGGCTTGGGAAGCGATTGCTTGATCTCAGCAAGAGCGAGGAGCCCCCGACGAAGCCCGGCGATCTCCGCCGCGGAGAGCCGGCGCTTCAGCTGCTCGTCGACGATCCGCCCTCCCTCTACGATCGCATCGGCAGCCGCGCGGCCCCGCTCGGTGAGTGTGAAGGACACTGTGCCGGCCTTCGGATGGATTTCGCGGGTGATGAAGCCACGCAGGACCAGCCTGTCGATGAACTGGCTGGACTCGCGCTTTTTGATCCCGAGTCCCTCGATCATTTCAGGGATCGACTCCTCGCCATTGGCGAGGTAGGCGAGCACTTACCCGCCGGGTGCTGGAACATCGTCGATCCCCCGAGCGGCGTACGGCGCATCGATAGCGCGCTTGTACCTGCCACGGGCGAGTCTCATCAGCTCAGGGATCGAGAAATACGTGTCGGCGAGCGAACGAGGTGCCATGCCGCCAATATATGCTACTGGTGCAAGACTGTCAACAGGCGGGACAGTCTGCATACCGAACGGAGCCGCGCCGGCCAAGATGAGCACGACAGGCACCCAGATGACTGCAGATGCAGCGCGATGTGACCAGAACCTTCGGCCGTTCACAAACGTTGGATCGCACCCCTGGCGCGCCGACCATGGTCCAGATGCGATCCTTAGCGTCCCATGCGTAACCCGGGTAGCAGAGAACTCCGCCGCCGCCAGGCTCGGTTGGAGAATCAGCAGAGATCTGCCGTCCGAGATCAGACGCCGGTCCCGCGTCGGTCCGACATGATGCGCCGGGGGGGTCTCCTGGAAGGACTTGCTCCCCGAGTCGTCACGCGGCTCACCTTGGCGGTGACTCTCGTCAGCCTGGTCATGATCGTCGCCGCCGTATTTGGGATTCTGGTGGAAATCGGCCAGAACGATCTGTTCTTGGGGATCGTCGTCATGCTCGTGGCGCTGATCATCACCGGCATCACCGGATCGGTGGTGGCACCGGCCATGCGGGCGGTGCGTCGCGACCGACGGCTCCCGGCCCGCAACGTCCAGGGTCCCCTTATGGGTGCCAGCCTTGTTTCCCCCACTCCAAGCCTCGCCACAGTAGCGATCACCGTCGGGAAGAACGTGGAGCAGTTCCGGGTGCGCTCCGAACTTTTTGAAAAGCTACGAGTAGGAGGCGCCACGGTGGTCGGGCTGACAGTCACCCCGAGCCTGAACTACGTGCAGGCCTTGACGATCATTCGCCGAGACCGCCTGGCGACGATGACCACCCCGCCGGTCACCAGGGCAATCAGGATCTCTGTCTGGCTGCCCCTCATTTCAGTTGGGGCGATCGCAGTGGCGCTCGCCCTGGGCTGCCTGATCGGCGCCCTCCTGCCCCTTTCGGACGACAGCGTGCATCCGTTGGTGACGGTCCTACTGGCTGTCGCCATGGCTGGTGGAGTGGCGCTGTTCACCCGTTGGTACGGCCAGCGTCTGGTGCGGGAGTTGGGAGCAGGACTGTAAGGAGCGAGCACCCGTCTCGCGGCCGCGATCTCGGGGACTCGAATGCTAGACTTCGGCTCCCCTGCACCCGGTCCCCAGCCGGCTGCATACCCACAGGACCTGGGAGGCGCTTGACTTGAACCGCGAGTACGAACTCTTCTACATCGTCCGCCCTGACATCGACGAGGATCAGGTGCGAACCGCCATGGACGAAGTGGCCTCCTTGATCGCCGGCCATGGTGGCGAGATGACCAAGTCTTCCCTCTGGGGACGGCGCCGGCTCGCATACCCCATCGCCGGGTTCAACGACGGCTACTACGCCCTCAAGGAGATGACCCTTCCAGCGGAGAGGGTGCGGGAGCTGGAGCGCCAACTCCGGCTGGATGAGCGGGTGATTCGGCATCTGATCAGCCTGAAGCAGGTTTACTACCTACCCGGTGATGAGGATCGCCGGGGGCGGGTCCGGACCCGTGGAAAGGACCGAGGCGAGGCCGCCGACGGATCCCTACCCGAAGGTGCGGAGCTGACGGACGATGCAGTGGAGGCCGAAGTCGCGGCCGATGACGGCTTCCCGGACGAAGCGGTCGAGGCAATAGAGATCGCGGAGCCAGCTGGTGACGAGGACGGGGAGGAGTAGCGATGGCAGGATCCTTAAATCGGGTGACGCTGATTGGCCGGTGCACCGCAGATCCGGAGATGCGCTATCTCCCCAGCGGCCAGCCGGTGACCCAGCTGCGGATTGCAACCAATCGCTACAGCAGCTCCCAGGATGGAGAGCGCCGCGAATTCACCGACTACCACGATGTGGTGGTTTGGAACATGGGCCAGCGCAAGCTGGCGGAGTTGGCTGGGCAGTTCCTGCACAAGGGCAGCCTGGTGTACATCGAGGGTCGCCTGCAGACCCGTTCCTGGGACGGTCAGGATGGGCAGAAGCGCTACCGGACCGAGGTCAACTGCAACGACATCCAGTTCCTTGACTCCAAGGGGGCGTCTTCGGAGGGCAGCGACCCCGCTCCGAGGGTGCAGGCCTTTCCCGCGCCATCTGGGGGCGAGGAGACACCCCCCGCTCCCGCCGAATCGCCAGACGGGGACATCGACCCCGACGACATTCCCTTCTAGGCGTCTTGTGAACCTTTCAATCGGAGGCTGAGAACAGAGCATGTCGGAGTACGCACGGCGCCGCCCGCGCAAGGTTTGCAACTTCTGCCTGGAGCGGATCGTGGAGGTGGACCACAAAGAGGTCTCCCGGCTGCGCCGCTACATCAGTGAGCGGGGCAAGATCCTGCCCCGGCGGGTCACTGGAACCTGCTCCTTACACCAACGCCGACTCACAGTCGCCCTGAAGCGCGCCCGACACATGGCGCTCTTGCCCTTCGCCACAGACCAGCACTGAGGCGCTCCGTCTCCCGTTGGAGATGTTCAGCCGATTACCGAATTCGAGCTGGGCGCAGTAAAGTGCCGGGGGGGTCCGTGGACGAACAGGAGGCCAGAGGCCGTGGCGCTTCCCACCAAGCCGGTTACTAGCAGGCGGCGAACTTCGCCACCCAGGTCGAGCCAGGGTCACGAGGTCACCCTCTCGGTCGATGTCGGCGGCACCGGAATCAAGGCAGAGCTGCTTGATCCCGCAGGGAAGCCGCTGAAGGATTCGGTCCGAGTCAAGACCGAGTATCCGTTGGCCCCCACGGGAATGCTGCAGGTCTTCAAGAAGCTGGCAGATGCCAGTCCGGGATTCACTAGGGTGTCGGTCGGCTTCCCCGGCGTGGTCAGGGGCGGCCTGATCCTCAGCGCGCCACACTTTATTCGAGAAGGTGGGGAGGGGACACCAATCTCCCCTCCGCTAGAGCGAGCGTGGGACCACTTCAAGCTCGCCGATGGCACCGCCAAGGAGCTCGGCAAGCCCACCCGGGTGGGCAACGACGCCGAGGTTCAGGGGATGGCGGTGATCAAGGGACAGGGGCTCGAGGTGGTCGTGACCCTGGGCACCGCCTTCGGCAGCGCCATCTTCCGGGACGGGCGATTGGCTGTTCACCTGGAGCTGGCGCACCATCCGTGCCACAACGGCAAGACATATAGCGAGTACGTCGGTGAGGCCGCGCGCCAGAAGGTCGGGGAGAAGCGTTGGAATCGTCGGGTGCAGCGGTCGGTGGAGTTGGTGCGTGCGCTGCTCTTCTTCGACCACCTCTACGTGGGCGGTGGAAACTCGACCCACGTGAAGATCCCTCTCGGTGATGACGTGACGCTGGTCGACAACTCGGCCGGGCTCCTGGGCGGGATCCGGCTCTGGGAGCCAAACGGAAGAAAGCAGTCTTAGGTCCGATAGACTGACTGTGGCCAGGGAGGATTAGCTGCCCGGCAGCCGCCCCCGCAGCCCGTTTCTCGATGCCGTAGGGGAACTATTCATGTCTTCGCCGTTGGCTCCGGGCCGGGCCCGGATCTTGGTAGCCGACCCCATAGCCGAGGATGGGGTCAGCCGGTTGCAAGCGGCGGGCGAGGTCGAAATCGCCCTCAAGCTCACCGAAGACCAGTTGGTGGAGCGGATCGCACCGTTCCAGGCGCTGGTAGTGCGCAGTGAGACCAAGGTGACCGCCAGAGTGATCGCCGCCGGTGGCCAGCTGCGGGTGATCGGCCGAGCCGGGGTCGGGGTCGACAACATTGACGTCGAGGCGGCCAGTGCCCATGGCGTTCTGGTGGTCAATGCCCCGACCGGTAACACGGTGGCGGCTGCCGAACACACGATGGCGTTGATGCTGGCGCTGGTTCGCAACGTGGCCCGCGGGGACGCATCCCTCCGCGCTGGGCAGTGGGAGCGGTCCAAGCTGGTCGGTAGCGAGCTGCGGGGCAAGACGCTGGCGATCGTGGGGCTGGGCAAGATCGGCGCCGAGGTCGCCCGGATGGCTCAAGGGATGCAGATGCGGGTGGTCGCCTTCGATCCCCTGGTCTCCCAGGAGCGCGCCGAACAGCTCGGAGTGGAGCTCTGCTCGCTGGATGAGGCGCTGGCCCGGGCTGACGTGCTCACCGTCCACACCCCGCTGAGTGACGCCACCCGTGGACTGATCGGAGCACCGCAGCTCGCCCGGATGCCGCAAGGCGCCAGGGTCCTCAACGTGGGCAGAGGCGGCATCGTCGACGAGACCGCCCTGGCCGACGCCGTACGCCAGGGCCATCTCGCGGGGGCCGCCATCGACGTCTTCACCAAAGAGCCTCCTGGTGCAGAGAATCCGCTGCTTCAGGTGCCGGAGATATTGGTTACCCCCCACCTTGGAGCCTCGACCGTGGAGGCCCAGCTCTCGGTGGCCACCGACGTGGCTGAACAGATCGCCGAGGTGCTGTCGGGCCGACCGGCTCGGTGGGCCGTCAACGCCCCCGCGGTCGCACCGGAGGAGGCCGGCGTCATCGTCCCCTACCAGCTCCTGGCGGCCAAGATGGGCAGTCTCTACGCGCAGCTGGGCGGGGGCCGGATTCGAGCGGTCGAGCTGATCTTCCGAGGCGAACTGGCGAGCGTGCAGCCAGGTTCGATCACGGCTGAGGCGTTGGGAGGCATCCTTCGCAACTTCACCCAGGATCGGGTCACGGCGGTCAACGCTCGGGCGGTCGCCCGCCAGCACGGCATCGAAGTCACCGAGCAGCGCGGCTCTGGCCCAGGGACATGGGCCAGCTCGCTGGTGCTGCGGGTAGATGGAGACGGCCCCACCGAGCTGGAAGGAACTACCGGAGGCGGTGAGCCACGGATAGTTCGGTTGAACGGCCTTGGTATCGATCTCGATCCGGATGGACTGCTCCTCTTCTTCGAACATCGAGACCGCCCCGGCCTGATCGGGGCAATCGGACAGCTACTTGGTCGGGCAAACGTGAACATCGCCGAGATGCGGGTCGGCCGGGACGCACCCCGGGGTCGAGCGGTCACGGCGGTGAGGATCGACGAGCGGGTGACCCCGGAACTGGCTGAGCAGTTGCGGGCCATCGACGGGGTGACCGACCTCCATCTGGTAGAGCTGTAGCTTCTGGTGGTCCAGGTCTCCCCATTTCGGGGCATCCACTACGACCCGGCCGTCGTCCAGCTCGACTCAGTCCTCTCTCCTCCGTACGACGTGATCAGCCCCGAGCTGCAGATGGAGCTGTATGGCCGGGCCATGCAGAACGTCGTCCGAGTGGAGCTGGGCCGAGATTTTGCAGACGATCTCCCGGGTGAGCGGGACCGGTACACCCGAGCACGCGACCATCTCCACGCCTGGTTGATGGAGGGGGTCCTGGTCCAGGACGAGCAGCCGTCCGTCTACCTTCACCGTCACACCTTCCGACCTCCCGGCGGGGGCGGGCCCCGGGAGCGGTTGGGCTGCTTCGTCGGGGTCGAGCCGGTGCCCCACGAGCGCCGAGAGGTGCTCCGTCACGAACTGACGATGACGGCGCCCCGGGAAGATCGGCTCCGGCTGCTCCAGGCGACTCGGACCCAGACATCCCCGATCTTCTTGCTCTATGAGAACTGTGCCGACGTGACCCGTGAACTGGAGCGGGTCAGCTCAGCTGATCGACCGTTCGCGGAGGCTGTGGTCGAGGGAGATTACGGTGCAGAGCGCCATCAACTTTGGCGGGTAGTGCAACCGGACACGGTCGGGAAGATCACTGCCGGCCTCAGCCAGACCCGGCTCTTCATCGCCGATGGCCACCATCGGTACGAGACGGCGCTCAACTTGGGGCTGCCTCGATTCCTGGCCCTGGTCTCCCCGCTGGAAGATGACGGGAACGTCATCCTGCCCACACACCGGGTGGTCCCCGACGCGGCCGTAGGAGTCGATGGGCTCGCTGACGAGCTCTCCTCTCGGGGGTGGCACATCGAGTCGCTGCCTGAGTTGGACCACGTCTTGGCGAGGCTCATCGGCCTTCGGGAGACGGACCACGCGGTGGCGTTGGTCGGTGAAGAGGACAAAGTGGTGGCGAGTCGGCATCGCCTGGATGGCGTTGCCGACAACCCTCGGGCTACCGTAGATGTCTCGGTGCTGGAAAGTGAGATCCTCGAGCCTCTTCTTGGGATCGCAGCAAGAGATGCCGCCGCTGGCAGGCTTCTCTACTCAAGAGATCCCCAGGAGGCGCTGGAACTGGCCGTGACCCGGCACGGGGTGGCCTTCTTGCTCAACCCAACTACGGTTTCGGAGATGGCGGCCGTGGCCTTGGCCGATGAGGCGATGCCCCAGAAGTCAACCTACTTCTTCCCCAAGGTTCCCGCCGGACTCCTGATCATGGGCAGCGAGTGACGACCGTCCCTCGCCCGGTTCCGTGGCAGCCACTTCGAGAGGAGTCGCAGTTTGAAGTAGCGGCCAATTCGGGTAGGGTTTAGTACGGAGTGCCCACATACGCGTATCGCTGCGAGGCCGGTCATCAATTCGAGACCGTCCAAGGAATCACCGCCCCGGCGCTGACCCAGTGCATAACCTGCGGTCTTCCAGTCAGGCGCGTCGTGTTCCCAGTCGGGATCGTCTTCAAGGGGCAGGGGTTTTATAAGAACGACTCCAGATCCTCGTCCTCGAGTTCCATGGCGCCAGCGACCGGTGACACAAAGGCGGCACCGACCCCTGCCAAGGCTCCGGCCAAAGCTGACGTCGGCGCCGGAGAAAGCAAGTCCGAGACCCCGAAACAGGATTCAGCGTCGGGAAGCGCCGCCCCCGCGGGCCAAGGCGCCTGACGCTAGGAGAAGACCATGGCTGAGCCAGTTCAGGTGAGCGACGCGACCTTCGACAGTGAGGTGATCAAGTCCGAGACCCCGGTCCTGGTCGACTTCTGGGCGGACTGGTGCAACCCCTGCAAAATGCTTGCTCCCATAGTCGAGGATCTCGCGACCGAGTACGGCGCCCGGGTCAAGGTTGCCAAGCTCGACGTGGACGCCAACCCCAACGTGGCCGGTCAATTCGGGGTCATGAGCATCCCCACTCTGATTCTTTTCAAGGGTGGAGAGGCGGTTCAGCGAGTGGTCGGCTACCAGCCGAAGTCCGCGCTCAAGGCCAAGCTCGACGCCCTAGTCTGAGATTGGGAACGGGCGCCTGAAGCGATACGATCACGCGCCTATGCCAGACCTCCAGGAGTCGTTCGCGCGCGCCCTCAGTAGCGCCGCAGCCGCTCTTGGGGCCGGGTCGGTGCCGGATCCGGCCGTGGAGCCGTCCGCTCTGCCGGAGATCGGGGACTACTCGTCGGCGCTGGCTTTCCGGCTTGCCGGAGTGCTGAAGCGCTCCCCGCGAGAGATCGCTGCGGAGCTGGCCAGCCAGCTCGCTGACCACCCGATAACCCATTCCCGCGAGATCACGGTCAGCGGAGCTGGCTACGTCAATCTCAAGGTCGACTTCCCCTCCCTAACACCCGCCGTGATCGAGAACGCTCTCAAGCTGGGGGAGGTGGTGAGCCCCGACCCCGAGGCGGGTCCAAAGGTGGTCGTCGAGCACACTGCCACCAATCCCAACAAGGCGGCCCATGTGGGCCATCTCCGCAACGCCTGCATCGGAGACACCGTGGCCCGGCTGCTCCGAGCCAGAGGCCACTTGGTTGAGGTTCAAAACTACATCGACGACACCGGCGTACAGGTGGCGGACGTCCTGGTAGGGATCCGGTACTTCGGGATGTCGCCGGAGCCGGACGAGCCGTTCGACCGCTTCTGCTCGCGGGCCTACGTCGAGGTAGGCCGGCGGTACGAGGCCGATCCGGAGCTGGTCGAGCTACGGGTCCGGACCCTCCGGCAGATCGAATCACGCCAGGGCGAGGTCGCGATGGCCGCCAAGGAACTGGCTGGGAAGGTTGTCGACGCCCACCTTCAGACGATGGCTCGGGCGGGAGTGAGCTACGACCTGCTTGCCTGGGAGTCCGACGTCATCGAGCTAGGTTTTCTCGGTCACGCGCTCGACCTGATGCAGGAGTCGGGGGTGATTCGCCAGCCCCCAGACGGACGTTTCCGCGGTTGTTGGGTGCTGCCTCTGGAGGAGGGTTCCGAGGAGGAGGAGCTGGGTCAAGGCGAGGCTAGGGTCCTGGTCAAGAGCGACGGCATCGCGACCTACACGGGCAAGGACATCGCCTACCACCTCTGGAAGTTCGGGGTGCTTGGCTTGGACTTCGCCTACCGGCTGTGGTCCCCACAGGGCCCGGCCAGCACCACCGCCGACCCTGAGCTGGCTCAACTGCCCGCCCAGCAGTTCGGCAGGGCGTCCCGGGTGGTCAATGTCATTGACCAGCGTCAAACCGCTCCCCAGCTCGCCGTACGCGAGGCGCTGCGGCGACTGGGCTTTGAATCCCAGGCGGATGCGCTGTACCACCTGGCCTACGAGGTGGTCGCCCTCTCCCCGACGGCGGCGGCCGCGCTGGGCGTGGACACCAGTGAGGGGAAGTCGATGTACGCTCTGAGCGGCCGGCAGGGCATCGATGTGGGGGCCGACGACCTGTTGGATGAGGCGGAGCGCCAGGTCAGGTCCAAGGCTCGCGACCAGACCGTGGCGGCTCGGCTGGCGGCAAGCGCAGTCCGCTACTACCTGCTCCGATTCGGCCTCAATTCGATCATTAATTTTGACTTTGGCGAAGCCTTGCGCACCAGCGGCGACACCGGGGTTTACCTGCAGTACGCCCACGCCCGGGCCTGCGGAATCCTGGCCAAGGTCGAACCGCTCGCGGTGCCTCAACAGGTGCCCGAGCTGACTTTCTCCGAGCAGAACCTGGTCAAGTTGCTGGAGCGGTTCCCCCGGGTCGTGGCCGAGGCGGCTGACAGTCTCAGCCCTTCGACTCTCGCCGGCTACACCTTCTCCCTGGCTACCGCGTTCAACGACTTCTATGAGCACTCTGACAGGCTCTATCAGCTGAAGGACCAGGAGCTCCGAGGCCTTCGGCGCGGATTGGTCGATGCCACCCGCGCGACCTTGGCCAGATCCCTGGAACTGCTCGGGTTGACACCACTCGCCCGTATCTGACGATTCGCCAAGATCCAAGTCGGCCCCGATGTGCATACTGGGCGACTTGTCGGAGCTAGCTCTGTTTCCACTTCGTGTCGTGCTCTACCCCCACATGCCGCTGCCCCTGCACGTCTTCGAGCCGAGTTACCAGGCCCTGGTGCGGGACTGCCAGAAAAGCGGCGGTCGATTCGGAGTGGTCGCGATCCGCAGCGGGGAGGAGATCGGTGGGTCAGCCGAGCCGGAGGGGATCGGGACGGTGGCGATCATCGGCAAGCTGAGTCCGCTCGGGGAGGGGCGCACTCATCTGGTCGTGACCGGTGCCCACCGTTTTCGGATCAACGAGCTGTTGACCGCTAAGCCCTACCCCAGGGCCGAGGTGGAGTTGCTTGAGGACCAGGCGCCCGACCCGGCCGCCTTCATCCTGGCCAGTGAGGCGCGGTCGGAGCTGAATCGATATACCGCGGGCTTGGCCCGCATCACCGGCAGGGCTCGAAGTGCCCTGCCGCTGCCGACCGATCCCTTGCTTCTCTCCTGGGTGATCGCCGCTACCCTGATGGTCGACCTCCCGCACAAGCAGCGACTGTTGGAGCAGGCGAGCGTCAGCCAGAGGCTGCGCCAGGAGATCGGCCTGCTCAGGCGGGAGTCAACTCTGCTCGACCTAAAGCTGGCGAACCTGCTCCAGTTGGCGCCCACCTACGGTCGCAATTGACCGGCTCTCCAGTGGAGCCGGTGTTGTCACAGCGGCTCCGGCTCTACGGTCGAACTACTGGATGATCGCCAGGTAACCGGGGGCGCCCGCCTCACTTCCAGTCAGCTCCGACGGGGAGATCTGGGCCGCCCGGCTGAGATGAAGGACGTAGACGGCGCCAGTGAAGCCGGCGACATGTCCGATCGAGATGCTGGTGACCGGGCTCCCCGCGGCAGGCTGCGCTACCGCCGTTCCAGGAGCTACCCCCTGCATCTCCAGGTAGATGGTTTGGGAGCCGTCAAATCCGGAGGTGATTGAGGGCTCGCCAGATCCGCCGCTGAAGTGGAACACGACCCAAAACTGCGAGCCGTGAACCCCGTACTGGACGCTCTGGACGGAGTAGCCGCTACCAGAGCTGCCCACTGTCTGCGTGCCCGTCAGGGCCAGGGCTGAGGGCGCGGGAGTCGGCGTAGCCGTGGACTTCGCCGATGGACTGGGCTTGGCGGTCGCTGTGGGAGTGGCCCGTCCCTGGTGATGGCGGTTCCCGGCCGGGGTGCTGCCGTGGGTGACATTCCAAATGATCAGCACGGCAGCCAGTGCCGCTACCGCGATCAGTCCGGTGCGGGTCCAGCTGGGCGCCTCCGGACCGTCACCGCCAGACTTGGTTAGGTTCGGCCGCCGAGAGCCGCCGCCCGCACTCCGACGCGGAGGCTCTCGATCAAGATGGCTCGGTTTCCCGTCGGCCTGCAAACCCGGGACGGCAGCGGTTGCCGGGCGGGTGGGAGGTGGGGCGGCCGGGAAAGGCGCTGCCGGTGGCAGGGGGGTCTGACGCGCGACCGGAAGTCCGGAGACGCCGGCAAGCCCAGCCACATCGGGCGCCCAGGTGTCCATGGTTGGGGTTGCCGCCGGGATGTCACCCCACGGCATCTTGAGCTCGGTGGCAGGCTCCCATCCGGGGACCACCATTGAGCTCGGGCGGCGACTCTCGGCGATCTCCTCGTCCTGACCGTGAGGCGAGTCGGAGTCGCTGGGTGGGGAATCGAAGTCGACGCCACCCTCTTCGGCCGCTAGAGGAGCTGCCGCGCCGCCGGCCGATGGGTGCGGGGACTCGGTTAGCGTCGTGGACTCCTCCGCCACGTCCGCTTCCTGGTCAGCGACAGTCGTGGCCCCCAACTCGGTGGTCGGGGTGTCGGCCGCTGACGCCACTCCAGTTGAGAGGTCGTCGGGATCTTCGGCGAGCCACATCTCCTCCGGCACAGCCGCCAGCGCGTCCGAGGTTGACCGGTCGGCCTCCTCGGCCTCAAACGCGCTGTCGTGCTCGAGATTAGGCTCCAGGTCGTCGGCTGCCTCGGCATCCGGCTCGACCGCCGTCTCGTCGCTCTCCTGACCGGAGGACATGGCGCTTTCCGGCTCCGCCAGTGAGGGGACGTCCAGGATGGCGGCGCTAATTCCCAGCGCCCCAAACGGGTCTGGAGCCGCCACCACCGGCCGAGGCAAGTCCTCTTCGGAGTGATGGGACGTCTCAGGCTCGGCTTGGCCGGGGGTGGATACCAAAACCCGCGAGCGTTCCAGGAGTGCCGTTGCCTTGTCAGTCGAGAGCCGCACCGGCGCCAGTAGAGAAACCCGCTCCGTTTCCTCGCGCAGATAGCGCATACCTGTCTTGCATCGCTCGCAGGTGATGAGGTGCGCGTCGAGCTCTACCTGGCGGTCTCGCGAGAGCTCCCCGTCTAGCGCACAGCTAAGGGTGAGGAGACTGCATTTCATATAGAAATATCGCGATAAATGCTGCCAAACTCACGGCGTGCCGACGCCACCAGTCGGGACGCCGCCTCAGGAGAACACTCCATAGCCACGCCAATTTCTCGGTAGGAGAGTTTGGCGAGGTCACGCAACAACAGAGCCGCGCGTCGGCCAAACTCGGTCGCCAGCAAGGCCCGTTTGGCGGTGTTTATGCGGGCCGCGTCGGTGGCCGCTGGACCGAGGCTGATCAGTGCAGGTCGCTTGGCAAAGAGGCGAGCGACCCCACGCCGCTGTGGCGGATAGTGCTGGTTCAGGCGGGCGGCGCGGGTAACGGCCCGGTACAGGATTGCGCGCCCGTCCCGTTGCAGCGCGGCGGCCGGGAAATGTCGAGCGTGAAACATACCCGCCGTCACATACTCGACCGCGTCCTCGACCGTGCCGGTCAAGTGAAGGGCGTACGTGACTAGGGCGTCGAGATGCTGGCGACCGAGGTCTTCCAGCGTGCTCGCGGCGATCTGGGGTCTTTCTAGGACGGTATTCATGACGTTGCGTGTATGGACACGCGAGCTGGCGCAAGCATAACCGGCGCGTAGTCCGTGCGCAAGCACCTCATCCGCGAATCCGGATTGGCCGCGGCGAGGAGCATATTCCTTTCCGGGCGGCGGTCACGCCGTACGGCGACGTGCGCATTAGGTCGAGTCACGGTCGATTGCTGGCTCGAATGGCTCCAGGCTATCACTCCTAAAATGTGGCGGCATCAGCCCGGTCTCCCGGTAGGCTGCGTCGGGGACTCCGATGTCCGCGAGCCAGAGGCGACCAACCAGGTACCCCACACCCTCTACCAAGCAACCGGACTTGGGTATCGCCAGCATCAGCGTCACGCCCGCCCGGACACATGCTCCGCCTGGCTTTCCCGTGGTCGCGTCCAGGCCGCTCGGAACATCGATCGCCAGCACCATCGAGGGTGACTCATTGATGCGCCCGATTGCGTCGGCGACAGCGCCGCGAACCGTGCCGGTGCCCCCCGTCCCCAGCAGCCCGTCGACCACCAGGGCAGCGCTCCCAAGCGCCCAATCCGTGGCAGATGCGAGGTCAGGGCCGGCCAGGCGCAACTCAACTCCGGCCGCCTCGGCGGCGCATGCCTGGCGGGAGTAGCTCGCTTCCGGATCGGTGAGGTCGCCCAGCGCCAAAGCGCGCACCGGGGTCCCCCAGGCCGCCAGGTGGCGGGCACAACCGAGGGCATCGCCACCGTTGTTGCCCCGACCGGCCAGCACCGCCACCGGGGCCGATGGGGGCAGTGATTCGAGCAGCGTGCGGGCCAGGCGGGCGCACTGAAAGCCGGCGATGGCCATCAAGGCATCGGTGGACACGCCACTTCGTCCGGCGGCAGCATCCAGGGCGCGGGCCTGGTCTCCCGAGGCGGCCCGAGCCCCCGTCAAGAGGCGAAAGACCGCCGCTGGGACCTGACCTCCAGTGCGGGCTCGGCCGCGGCTGCCCAGGCAACCCTCACCCGGTCACCGACCTGAAGGCTCAGGAGCGCCGCGGCACTCAATCCGTTGCCGGCGATCTCCAGGTGGTCGGCACTGTTCCAGAGCATCGCGAATTCGTCGCTGATCTCTCCATAGGTGCGGACCAGAGATGAGATCACCCTTCCGCTGCTCAGCGACGCACTGGCCGGCAGAGGGGAGTACCAGGGAGTTCGGGAAACAGTGAGGATGACATTGCCAAAGCGGTCAACCACCAGAACCCGGGCTGTGGTGCCGGCGCTGTCGCCCTGGGGCAGGAACTCGCTCACCAGTTGAGGACTGGGAACCTTCGGCCCCAGATCTTCGAACCGGGCGGTTCCGACCGCCAAACGGGCCGCCAGCGGACCGATCAGATCACGGCCGTGGAATGTCGAGCTGATTCGCTTTTGGTCCAGCTCACTGGTGTCGATCCGGACGGCCATCCGGTCCTGCCCACGGCTCCATAGGAAGTGGAGCAGGCCGTTGTCGGGGGCGACCACCAGCTGGCGATCGACCCGGGCACAGACCAGGGGGCGATCGGTGCCCACTCCGGGGTCGACCACCACGCAGTGAACGGTGCCCTGTGGAAAGGCGGGGGCCGAGGCCCCTAGCCAGTAGGCACCGGCGCCGATGTCGTGGGGCGGGACTCCGTGGGTGATGGTCACCACCCGCAGCTGCGGCGCTACCCGCGCGATCGCACCCTTGAGTGCCCCGGCGTAGCCGTCGGCCGAGCCGAAGTCCGTTAGCAGGGTGAGGATCGCGGCCATGGTTCCGGGCCATTGTCACCCATGGCTGCCGAGTCACCGGCCTCACCCTCTGCACGTCCCGAGCCACAGAGAGGGATCAGGGGCGCCGGAACCATCCCGACCCGACCGACTAGCTGATCCTGACCGAGATGGACGCCCGGGCGCTCGACGGTGACGGACTGAGGCTGACCGTGTAGTTTCCCGCTGCCAACCTTCCCGTCCCGTTGGAGCTGGATCCGCCTGGACTGGTGCTCTGTCCGGTCCAGGTGACCTGGTACTCGGCCACGGGCACTCCGCTGGAAACGCTGGAAGGCTTTCCGAGCTGCTTGATCGAGAGGCTAGCCTTGGACGGGCCTGTGACAGTCGCCACCAGCGGGCAACTCGAGCCGGTCACCGAGACCTCGAACGTGGCGCTCTGACCCGGGGCGAGGGTCGCCTGGCTCGGTACCACGCTGAGACGGACTGTGCCACTGTGGCATGTCGCAGGGGCGGCGTCGGCGGCGTGGGGGCCGCTCACCCCGGGCGGAACCAGCTCCAGGTACTGGCGGTTAGTGAAGCTCGGTGAGTGGTTGAGCGCCGCCAGAGGTATCAACACCGCCAAAACGATCGCGACGGCTGCAACCCCCAGTACCGCGCCGCGGCGCTGAGCGAGAGACGGCCAGGCGCCGAGCCAGCGCTGCCACCGGTTCGCCGGCGTGGCCAGCAACTGTTCCTTGAGCCCTTCGCGGAACTCTGAGTGCAGCCGCATTTTCACTAGGGAGCGGCGCAACTCCTCCCCGAGCTCCTTCGTCAGTCGGTCGTCGGGATCCATATCAGGCGCAGTGCCTCCAACGCGCGGCTGAGACGGGACTTGACCGTGCCCTCGGCCACCTTGAGTGCGCGGGCCGTCTCCTCTACCGAAAGATCAAGGTAGACCCGCAGCACGATGACTTCTCGCTGGTCGGCTGGAAGCTGGTCCAGCGCTTGCCGTAGGTCGGCAGATAGGATCAGCTCGGAGTAGGGGTCATTGGTGGAAGGATCGGCCGGGATAGTGTCGGTGGGTATCGGAATCCGGCGCCGCAGATGCGAACGGGCCGTGTTAGCCACGATCGTCATCAGCCAGGCACGTTCGGCTCCGGGGTCACGCAGGCTGGCGCGTGCTCGCCAGGCACTCACGAAGGCGTCCTGTACGCAGTCCTCGGCTAGGCCGCGGTCTCGGAGAAATAGGTAGGCGGTACGCAAGGCGAGATCTCCGTAGAGGCCGACCCACCGTTCGGCCAGAGCTTCTGCTTCAGGATCAGGACGCGTCGACGACACCCACTGGTTCCTCCACGGGTCCGGCCTCGATGATCCGGGGCCGCCGGGGATCGGAGTCTAAGCGGGTCCAGGCCGCTTCGCTCTGCCGGTGCCCCCCGGGGCGTCCACCACCTTTGGCAGAACCACCGCGCTCAGCTGGGTTCGCAGTATCTTCCGGTCCCAGCCGTGTCGCCCCCGGAGATGAACGTACGGCCAGCAGGCGGTGTTGAATAGCAGGTCGGCGGCTCGATCGGCGTCTCCGCCTGTGGGAGCCAGACTGCCATCTTCCAAGCCGTCTCGAAAGAGGCGTGAGAAGGGCTCATTGAAGTTGAGCCCGCTGGCGCTGGCCCTGTGGAACACCTGATCCGACGCCATCAGCAGTGGGAGGTGCGCCTCGGCCACGTCAAAAAGGGCCAGCACAGCCATCGCCAACCGGTCCCGGGCGGAGCCGGCTGCGGTCAGCGCGGGCCACATCGCCAACCGGTAATCCTCTTCTAGGCTTAGCAGCAGGGAACTGATCAAGGCGTCTCGGGTCGCTCCCAGCCGCCAGGTGGTCACCCGAGAGAGCCGAGCCTCCTCCGCGACCGCCTCCATGGTGAGGCCGTCCCAGCCGCTCCTGGCGAGCACCGCGACGGCCGCCTGCAGTAACCGTGGATCTCGCACCGGGTCCGGTTGGCCGAGAACGGGCTCCACGTCGGTCCCCTCACTCGCTGAATCGACCACCGGGACATGATAGCCCGCTGAAACAACATGCACCCGTGGCTGTAATCTTTATGCTAAGGTGAATAAGCGCAGATGTTACAGAGCGAGATTGGAGGCGAGACATGAATCGGTATCACCAGCGACTCTGCCGATCCGCAGACTGGGCCGATTTTGTGGCCGGGGAGATGCTGCCGGCGGCTTTGGACGGCGCCGATATAGGCCCCCGCGTCTTGGAGTTAGGTCCCGGGTACGGAGCTAGCACGCGCGGCTTGCTGGAGCGGACTCACAGCCTGGCTGCAGTCGAGAGCGATCCGAAGTTGGTCGATCATCTGCGCCAGGAATTCGGGCCGACGCTGGACGTGGTGCTAGGCGACGCCACCCGGTTGCCCTACGGAGACGCCTCCTTCTCAGCTGTGGTGTGCTTCACCATGCTGCATCACCTGCCCTCCGCAGAAGCCCAGGACCGACTCTTTGCCGAGGTGGCCCGGGTGCTCGAGCCGGGAGGGGTGTTCGTCGCCCGCGACAGCGGAGGCGGCTGGCGCTTTCGCCTTATCCACCTGGGAGACATTTGCACCCCCGTCAGTCCTCGCGGCCTGCGGCCGCGGCTCCGCCAGGCCGGTCTTCAGCCGGTGGAGATCACCGCGGTTCCTGGCATGGTTCAATTTCGGGCTCTCCGTCCAGTGGAGTCCCGATCCCGCGTGGCCGCGATCGCAGCGCCGATGGCGATCTCCGGAGCGGAGAAGCGGACCGCTGGAGTTGAGTCATGACAGGCTCGGAACTCAGGGAGTCAGTCACGGCCATGGTGCGACTCGTCGCCGGCGCCGAGGAAGCAGCGCTGTTGGGGGAGTCAGCCTCGTCGCGGGCGCGATTGGGCAGCGCCCAAGCCTGGACCCTCCGGGCCACGATCGCCCACAACACGGAGTTCAAAGCTCAGCAGGTGATTCGCCTGAAGGCGGCTGCAGAGCGCGACACGCCGCCCTCCTTCATGGAAATCGACCACTCTTCGGCTGAGGTCTATCAGCGGTTCTCAGAGCAGAGTCCGGAGGAGGTGCTCTCCATCAGCCGCTCGACCACGCAGGAGCTACTCGACCGGCTCTGGGAGCTGCCCGGCGCGGAGCTCACCGATCCCGCGCGTAACCCGTGGCTACAAGGCCGTCCCCTCTGGCTGCAGGTGGTCGTACGTGGCTTCTGGCACCCCGGGGGTCACCTCGGCGAATACTGGCTCACCCAGGGTCCGGCCCCCCGTGCGCTGCGACTCCACCGGTCCGGAGTGGCGTTGGCCGAGGCCATGGAGCTCCCCGGTCCCGCGCTGGGGATGGCCCGCTACGCGTTGGCCTGTGCGGAAGCCAGGACCGGCCACTCGGAGGACGCCCTCGCGGAACTGAGGGCGGCGCTCGAGGCCAATCCCGATCTCGCTCAGAATGCCGACCGTGATCCGGACCTAGAGACGGTCCGCTCGTTGCCGGGTTGGGCGTCAGGGACCGGTTAACTTCACCGCCATGGTCCCGGACCTGATCCTGGCCGCTCTGGCGCTGGCGTTCGCCGCCAGCATTGGGGCGCACTACACAGGCGCCTGCATGGGGATGCCCCACGCGCTGGGATTGGTGAGTGCTCGGCGGGCCCTGCTTCTCATGGCACCGTTTGCGCTCCTGGGAGCCGCCGTCGCCAGCCATGCGGTGGAGGCCCGGGTGGGCACTGGCCTAGTCGAGCACCGCCTCTCCGTGAACGATGAAATCCTGGTGCTCGCCCTGGCCTTTAGCCTAACCGCTGCCTTCAACCGGATTCGGGTGCCTACCTCGACGATCCAGCTTCTGGTTTTCTCCTTGGTGGGGGTCGCCTTGGGCTCACGGTCCGGAGTTCGGTGGCCTGCCATCGGAAGCTTGGTGGTGCTCTGGATCCTGGCTCCAGTGGTTGCTTTGGGGCTGGGCTTCGCGCTCACGCGAGGGCTGGACCGGCTCCGACAACTCATTGGCAGCCGTTCGCTGACCCAGTTGGCGCCGATCCTGACAGTTGGTGGATCGGCTCTACTTGTGATTGGTTTGGCAGCGTCCTTCGCCATGGGTGCCAACGATGTCGCGAACGCGACCGGCGCCCTGGTGGGCGCTCGGGTATTGACGGCGGGGCCGGCGGGAGTGCTGGGCGGCCTTGGTCTGGCCGCCGGGGTGCTGATCTGGGGGAGGCCCCTGCTAGCTCGCGTCGCCTTCGACATCGTCAAGGTCGACCGGACAATGGCGGCTGCGGCCCAGTTTGTTCAGGCGATGGTGGTGCTGGCCGCTGTTGGCCTGGGCTACTTCACCTCCCTGAATCAGGCCCTGGTGGGAGCGATGGCCGGTGCCGGGCTGGCCCGGGGCCGGGAGACGGTCCAGACGAGGGTCCTGCTGGGGATCCTGAGGGGCTGGGTCGTAGGCCCGGGATCCGGACTTGTGCTGGGATTCGGGGTTAGCTTCCTGCTGGTCACCGCCTTCGGAGCGCGACTTCTCAGCCCCTAGGGCAAAAGGACAGGGGCGGCCGGCCCTGTGGCCAGCCGCCCATAAATCGCTCCGGCTTAGGGCCGGTCAGATTCTCAGTAGTCGGGCATCGGGGGAGCGCCAGCTCCCTTCTTCTCGGGGATGTCGGTGATGAGGGACTCGGTGGTCAGCAGCAGCCCGGCGATCGAGGCTGCGTTCTGGACCGCCGACCGGGTCACCTTGGTGGGGTCGATGATCCCCGCTTTGACCATGTCCACGAACTTGCCGGTGGCTGCGTCGTAACCCTGGCCGACAGGAAGGCTGCGGACTCGCTCCACAATCACTGAACCCTCGGCTCCGGCGTTGTTGGCGATCTGGCGAGCCGGCTCCTCGAGAGCCCGGCGAACGATGGTCACCCCGATCTGCTCGTCGCCGACCAGCTTGACCTTGTCGAGCGCGGTCTGAGCCAGCAGCAGCACGGTGCCGCCACCGGGGACGATCCCCTCCTCGACCGCGGCGCGGGTGGCGGACACCGCGTCCTCCATCCGGTGCTTACGCTCTTTGAGCTCGGTCTCAGTGGCGGCCCCGACCTTGATCACGGCCACTCCGCCGGCCAGCTTGGCGAGCCGCTCCTGGAGCTTCTCTTTGTCCCAGTCGCTGGTGGACTTGTCGATCTCGGCTTTGATCTGCTCGATCCGGCCCTTGATCGCCTCGCTCTTACCAGCGCCCTCCACCAAGGTGGTGTCGTCCTTGGTCACCTTGACCCGGCGGGCATGGCCCAACTGATCCAGCTGGACCGAGTCCAGCTTGAGACCCAGCTCCTCGCTGATCACGGTGCCCCCGGTGAGCACCGAGATGTCCTGGAGCATCGCCTTGCGGCGGTCACCGAACCCGGGGGCCTTGACGGCCACTGCGGTGAAGATCCCCCGGATCTTGTTGACGATCAGCGTCGCCAGTGCCTCGCCGTCCACGTCCTCGGCGATGATCAGGAGCGGCTTGCCGCTCTGGTGGATCTTCTCAACTACCGGCAGGAGGTCGGCAATCGCCGAGATCTTGCGGTCGGTGATCAGGATGTAGGGGTCTTCTAGCACCGCCTCCATGGCCTGGGCATTGGTGACCAGGTAGGCGCTGATGTAACCCTTGTCGAACTGCATCCCCTCGACCAAGTCCAGCTCGGTCTCGATGCCCTTCGATTCCTCGACGGTGATCACGCCGTCCTTGCCGACCTTCTCCATCGCGTCGGCAACGGTCTCGCCGATCGCGGGATCAGCTGCCGAGATGGAGGCCACCTGGGCGATCTTCTCCCGCTCGCTGATCGGTACGGAGTGCTTCTTGATCTCCTCCACCACTGCGTCCACGGCCTTCTGGATGCCGGCCTTGACCTGCACCGGGTTGGCTCCGTGAGCTACGTGGCGAAGTCCCTCGTTGATCATCGCGGAGGCCAGCACCGTGGCGGTGGTGGTGCCGTCGCCGGCGATGTCATTGGTCTTGCTGGCTACTTCCTTGACCAGCTGGGCGCCCATGTTCTCGAAGGGATCCTCGAGTTCGATCTCCTTGGCGATGGTCACACCATCGTTGGTGATCGTGGGGCTACCGAATTTCTTGTCCAGGACCACGTTGCGGCCCTTGGGCCCGATGGTGATCCGGACCGCGTCCGCGACCTTGTCCACGCCCCGCTTTAGGGCTGACTGGGCCTCTGTGTCGAATAGCAGTTGTTTGGGCATTCGTCTCTCCTGTTGTCCCCATCCAGACAGCTGAGGTTGAGTGGTTCATGTTAGCACTCAAGCCCCTCGAGTGCTAGCAGCCGCCAGGCTCCAGTGCCAGAGCTGCCGACACCCCAGGGGTCCCTCGGCGATCATTGCTGAATGGAGCCTGAGCAAAGTTGCCAAGGAGGCGCCTTCCTGCCTGCCACTGATCCGATCGCGGTCGAACGGGTTCGCCGGTATTTGATCGCCCAGGGGTGGGCCGGGCTCCTCGCCGGAGAGCATTTGAAACGGCTCGAGGCGACAGGAGTGAAGGCGGAAGATGTGCTCTGGTGGGTTCCCGGCCGAGCCGCCGAAGCCCGGGCGGCGGCGCTGCTGCACGACGGCCGTCTCGCGGTGCTGGTGTCGTCAAGCGACGAGGGTGCCGCCGCCTTGGAGCTGCTCCGCGCCAACCGATCGACGTTGCGGTCGATCGCCGTCCTCGAGGGACCGGTCGCGTACTCAGGTCTCGACGAATTCACCCTTTACCGCCGGGAGCTCGCGGTCGCCCCCCAGATAAGGATTCCGGAGTTCTCGCTGCCACCGACCCGACCGGCGCGGCCCGACGACGCGGAGCAGCTCTTCTGGGTCTACGACTCCGTCAGCTGGATGCGCCGGGAAACCCCAGAGGAGTGGCGCGATCGGCTGGCGGATCAGCGCTGCTGGGTGGCGGAGCTGGACGGGCAGGTGGTGGCCGCCGCCCGCTGGACGATGTCTTTCGGACAGTGGGTGGAGGTCGGTGGAGTCGCCACCCATCCCGAGTTTCGGCGCCAGGCCGCCGGTTCTGCGGTGACGCTGGCAGCCACCAGCGCCGCGCTGGCGGAGGGAAGGCAGGTCGCCCTGCGCTACGGCGACCCGGCTCTGGCAGCTCTCTACCACACGCTGGGATTCGAGCACGTCGGCCGGGAGCTGGTGTTCCACCGGAAGGGCTGAGTCGAACCGGACGTATGATCGAGCGGTGCCCGACCTAAAGTCGGTGCTGGCCTGGTCGGCGGTCGCGGCCGGGGTGGCCATCGCGGCGGAGCGGCGGCTCTCCAAGTCTCTGGCAGACCCGGAGTCGCCGGTGCTCGACTGGGAACTGGTGCGCCGCACCGCCTACTCCCGCTGCGGCGGCGACGGTATGGCCCAGGTGGAGGAGGCCGGCCGGGATTACGATCCCTTGGTTGCCGAGCTCGTTCCCATGCTGGCTGAGGCCTGCAACACCACTCAGCAGGGGGCGACGTTCGGGCGGGTTAGAGTGGTTGGCCGGCACGGATTCATCGACCAGAACCTCGCCATGATGCGGCGCATGCTCCGCCCGATCGAGCAGCGGCAGGCGGGCGGACTCTGGCGCCCCAGTCCCCTGATGCGCGTCCCTAGCAGCCTCTACCTGGGCACGTTACTGGGTTTCATGGCCCGCCGGGTGCTGGGTCAGTACGACCCCGTCCTGACCGTGCCTTCCGAGTCCGACGGCAGCGAGGCGCGATCGGAGCAGCTGCCCCAGCCGGCCCTGCTGATCGTGGAGCCGAACGTGCGCCGCTTCGCCAAGGCCTCGGAACTGCCGCTCAATTCGCTGCGGCGCTGGCTGATGCTTCACGAACTGACCCACGCCTGGCAATTCGAGCTCCACCCGTGGCTCCGTGAGTACCTCGGGACCATGATTGGCGAACTGAGCCGGACGCCAGGGGCCGGCAAGGGGCTCGGGCTAGAGGAGGTTCTCCAGGCCGCCCGCAGCCTTCGGCCCCAGTTGGTGCTGATCGGCCGGCTCCAGGCGGTGATGACCGTCCTTGAGGGTCACGGCAACTACGTGATGCGGGAGGCTGGGCGACGCCATTTTCCCGACTTCGATACCTTGGATGACGCCTTCCGTCGGCGCCATGACCCGCCCCAGCCGATCGAGCGGCTTCTGCTGTTGATTTCCGGGGTCGCCTTCAAGCTCCAGCAGTACCAACAGGGCGAGCGTTTTCTCCGCAAAGTCCATGACGGCGCCGGTCAGGAGGGCCTCGATCTGATCTGGTCCGGACCGGACAGCTTGCCCGGTTGGTCGGAAGTTCGGCACCCCGAGCAATGGCTGCGGCGCACAGGCTTCACCTCAGAAGGTCCTGAGCCCCACCCCGCACACCCCCAACCGGCTCCCGCCTAACTCAGCTCCGCTGACCTGCGAGCCGATCACCGCTCGGAGAGAGCAGTCCCACTCCAGCGCGGCTACACTTCGCAAGTGAAACGACTGGTTGAGGCTCTCGCTAGCGCGAACTGTTCGCCTGTCCAGCCAGACGCACCAGTGGGGCACGTGGCATGAAGTCTCCTCAGCGTCGGTCCAGCTCACCATCGCCGGTAGCCGTCCTGCGCTCGGAGCTGGAGCGGCTCAGGGGAGCACTTCGCGAGTTGGTCGGACCAGGTCGCCAGAGTCTCCAGCCGGCTCTGGTGCCAATCCCGGTGCCGGGAGTGCCCGGGCCGCCGAGGGACGCCGCGATGGCGGCTCCGACCAGGCACCTGGCCTTCGGGCGAAAGAAGGACAGTAAGGGCGACGATGAAGAGGACAGCGAAGGGGTGGACGCCGTCGAGAGCGCTGAGCCCGATCTCGCTGAACTTCCCCCGATCCCGTCCGCGTTGGGGGCTGCGGATCAGCCCGCTGACCCGGTCGACGGAGCGGCCTCCGAGGACACGGTCGGCGCTTGGCAGCCGCTCGACTCCACCTTGGTCGAGGGGGCCGACCAGGAAGACGCCACCGCTGACTCGACAGCCGAGGCGGCTAACGAGGAGTCGCTGCCCGGCTGGAGCAGTCGACCCTTCACGGCCTCTGCGGCCGCCGCGTCCGGCTCCTCCGACCTCGAGCCAGATGAGCCCGCACCGTGGGGCACACCCAGCACCGACGACGAACCCGCGACCTTCACCCCGGCTGTGGTCGACCCCAAAGTAGACCGGCCGGAGAACCTGTCGTGGCTGCAATCCGGAGCTAGTGAGGAGGCTGCGCCCTGGGCGGTCCAGCCGAACTCTCCGACGGACGATGGCCCGACCGGGACAGACGCCTTCACCGACCCGGTGACCGACCTCGGCGAGATCGATGAGATTGATGAGATCGATGAGATCGCACCCGAGACCCCGCAGGAAGACGAGGTCACTGGCGCCGGACCCGAGGGCCTGGACAGCTTCTCGGAAGTTCTGACGGTTGCCGAGGAGCCATGGTCGAGCCCCGCGGTGGTGGTGGAGGAGGGGATCATCTACCAGCCTGCGCCAGCCATCTCCTTGGGTTCTGCACCAGGTGAGGCAGCGGCGTTGGAGACCCGGTCCTTCCCGCTACCAGAGGGCGATGTGGTATTCCGCAACCTGAGGGCCGGGTTCACCGATCCCTCCCGGCTGCTGAGACACCTGGCCGGCGAGGGTCACACCGGCGTACTCCACGTGCAGGGGGTCGACCAAAGCAACAGCTACGTCGTTCTGGTGGACGGCTACGTGGTCGCGGTCGCCACCGACCGACAGGGGAATATCACAACCACCAACCGGATCGCGTTCCCCAACTTCCCGAACAGTCAGGACACCATCAACGTGATCACGTACCCGCGCCAGATCGCCAGGGGGCTCGGCCTCCTGCTTCATGCTCCGGTGCGCTTCGCCGGGCTAGGGGCGATGTTCGTGAACCTGGAAGGCCTCCGCAGCTACCTCAGCAAGTACGCCAGCAGTGGCGGGCTGGTCGTGCACGCCCAGGACGGAATCGGCGTTGCACTTTTTGAGGACGGCAAGCTGGTAGGCGCCTACGCCAACGGCAATGCTCCGACCTCCGACCTGGGGCAGCTCCGGGACCTGGTCAAGGATTTGGAGGCCGAGATCGACGTGCGGTTCGGCGGCCCGCAGGAGCTGGAGCCGACTCCGCTGGACACCTTGCTGTCCGGCTATCCCTTGTGACCCCTGGCCCTGGCCCAGCCGACGGCGACGATCCCACCGACAGCCAGCGACAGTTCTCCCAGGTAGCCGAGGCCTATCGCCGGAGTCCGACTCACGCCGACCCGGTCTCGCTAGCCCGCTTCCTCACCATGGCTGAGCTGCGCCACAACCACCGAGTCCTGGACGTGGCCACCGGCACGGGCAACGTCGCGCTCTCCGCCGCTTCCCAGGTGGCGGAGGTGATCGGGCTGGACATCACTTCCCAGATGCTCGAACAGGCGCGCCAGCTCGCTGCCGAGCGGGAGATCCGCAACGTTACCTTCCTGCTCGGCGACGCGGAGCGGCTCCCCTTCCCGGCCCAAAGCTTTGACCGGGTCCTGGTCCGCTCAGCGCCCCACCACTTCAAGCAGCTGATCACCGCCCTCACCGAGGCGTACCGCGTACTTCGCCCCGGCGGTGTCTTTGCCGTGAGCGACTGCTCTCCGCCGCCGGTGGTTCGAGACTGGCTGGAGGTTGTCGAGATCGGCCGGGACCCGTCCCACTTCCGGAGCCGCGCTCTGGAGGAGTGGCGCGCTCTGCTGCAGTCGCTGGGATTCACCGTGGAACATGCCGAGCGGATCGAGCAGGAGAAGGACATCCTGCAGTGGTTTGACATGGTCAAGCTCTCGGACAAGCGCAAGCGGCAGCTGCTTGACTACTACGAGACAGCCCCGCAGGCGGTCCGCGGCCAGCTCCTAGCGCAGTGGCGCGAGGGTCGTCTCTACCACCGCTACTGGCACGCCCTGATCAGGGCCCGCCGGCCGATCCAGCCACCCTCCTGACCCAAGGGGTGGGATAGGCTTGCGAGGTGGCTGAACCCGTCGATCTGAGCGGAATCCATCGCGAGCTCGACACGATCAAGCGAGCCCTGTGCCACTGTCAGCTGCGAGGGGAGTGTCTCGGTTGCAAGGGAATCGAGATGGTCCGACAGCAGATGGAGGCGGTGGTGGCCGCCGCATCTCAGCCGGTGCTGCTTCAGGTGGCGAATGAGACCGCAGCTCGGGACATGCTGAACCAGTTCTCCCAGATGCAGGAGCGACTGATGGACGATCCCCAGATGCGCCAGGCCGCTGAAGCCGTCCGCCAGCGGTTGATGGACGACCCCGAAGCCCGCCAGATGATTGAGGACCTGATGCAGCGGCTTGGTCAGGGCGAGGAACCAGGGAAGGACCAGCCTGAGTGAACCGCTCTCGGCGCTCGGTCTTGGTGCTGCCGGGGAGCAGCCGGCGGATGGCGGAGAAGGCGACCACCCTGGATGCGGCCGAGGTAGTCCTTGATCTGGAGGACGCAGTCCCAAGCGATCCGGTGCAGAAGGAGCTGGCCCGCGGACAGGTGGTGGAGATCCTGCGGGAGCTCGACTTTGGGCGCCGGACGGTGGCCGTCCGAATCAACAGCGTGCGCGGACCCCATGCCGTCCAGGACGTGTTGGCGCTGGTCCCCCGGGTGGCTGAACGGATCGCCTGTCTGGTGGTCCCCAAGGTCAGCTCGGCTGGAGAGGTCGCCTTTCTCGACCACCTGCTGACCGGGTTGGAGGCGGAGGGGCAAGCAGGGGGTCCGCTCGGTCTGGAGCTCCAGATCGAGGACCCGCTGGGGTTGGAGTCGGTGGCGGAAATTGCCTCCGCCTCCGGACGAACCGAGGCCCTTATCTTCGGTCCCGGCGACTTCGCAGCGGCCATGGGGATGCCCCAGCTGACCATCGGCCAGGAGACTTCGACCTACCCCGGCGACATCTGGCACTTCGCCCTCTTCCGGATCGCGGTCGCGGCCAAGGCTCGCGGCTTGCAGGCAATCGACGGCCCCTGTTCCGACATTGCTGACCTGGCCCTTCTCGAGCGCTCTGCACAAAAGTCATCCCAGATGGGCTATGACGGCAAGTGGACGATCCATCCCTCCCAACTGGTGGTGGTGAACCGAGCCTTCACTCCAGACGAGGAGCAGATCCGGCGCGCGGAGCAGATTCTCGCCGCGCTGGACGACCGAGGCGGGGCGTCTCGGATGGGTGAGGAGATGGTTGACGAGGCCCACGGGAGGATGGCCCGGGAGGTTTTGCTCCGAGCTCAGCCGCCGGCCGGGGAGTGAGACTTCGGTGAGCCGCGCCGACCGCGGGCGCGCCCGCCTCGCCACCCGGGTGGTTCACGCGGGAAAGGGCCCAGCCAGCGAGCAAGGGGCATTGGTGCCCCCCCTGCCGATGTCGGTTGTCTTCAGTCACGGCAACCCCCGCGGCTTCGCCTACGGCCGGGACCACAATGAGAACTGGGTACGCCTCGAAGACGCCCTCAGCGACCTGGAGGAGGGCCAGGGTGCGGTCGTCTTTGCCTCGGGGATGGCGGCCATATCAGCGGTCGTGGAGAGCTGGGGCGTTGGGCACAAGATCGTCGTGGCTCAAGACGCCTACGCCGGCAGCCGGGAGCTTCTGCGCCACGTGTCTCAGGCGGGTCGTTGCACCGTCGAGATGGTCGACGCCACCGACGGCGAGGAGGTCAGCCGCGCCTGCCAGGGCGCGTCGCTGTTGCTGATCGAGTCGCTCGGCAATCCCCTACTGACGGTGCCCGACCTGACCCATTGCTGTCAGGCCGCGCACCAGGCAGGAGCCATCACGCTGGTCGACAACACGTTCGCCACCCCGGTGCTGGTGCAGCCGCTACGCCTGGGGGCAGACGCGGTAGTGCATTCGGTGTCCAAATATATCGGCGGGCACAGCGACTTGATGTTGGGCGTGATCATCACAAATCACCTAGATTTACTGCCAAAACTGCGTTATGAGAGAACCAACTCCGGGGCCATCCCGGGACAACTGGAAACCTGGTTGGCGCTCCGCGGGCTGCGCACGTTGGACGTGCGTCTGCGGCGGCAGACCGCCACCGCATCCTTTCTGGCGGAAAGCCTCCAGCGCTTACCGGGGGTGCAGCGAGTGCACTATCCGGGACTGGTGGATCACCCCCAGCACGAGTTGGCGGCGCGCCAGATGACTGGAGGGTTTGGAGCAATGCTGGCACTCGAGCTGGACTGTGACGCGGAGACCGCCGAGAGTGTCTGCACCGCCACCGAGATCTGGACCAATGCCACCAGCCTTGGCTCGGTTGAGTCTCTGCTGGAGCGCAGGGCCAGGTGGGCCGGTGAGGAGTACCTGCCGCCGGGGCTGATCCGTCTCTCAGTCGGGGTAGAGGATCCGGACGACCTGCTTCAGGATCTGACCCAGGCGCTGGCCCAGGCGGACCTCACCGCTCCGGCCTCCCGTGAGTCTGCAGGGCGGCCGAAAGCAAACTGACGATGGCGTCGCGGACCGCTCCGAGGTCCAGCTCGGGCCCCGCTATTGCCCATGCAGTTATCACCCCATCGAGCATCATCGCGATTGCCTCGGTGAATTCCTCGATCGGCGTGGTTGCGGGAGCCTCGCCCGCCCTGACGCCGTCCTCGAGATAGCCCCTCACGAAGTCGCGGATGGTGGCGGCCCTGAGTCGCATTACCTCACGCACCTCGGGGTTGGCAGGTGCCTCGGCCAGCGCTCCCAGAATGACCCCGGCGCCCTTTTTTTGCTCCATCTGGTGGAGATAGAACTCCACCCCTTGGCGCAGCCGTTCAGTTGGGTCGCTGATCTCGGACAGCTGGCGGGTTAGCGACTCCATCTCCGACTCAAGCTCAGACAGGCAGATGGCGGTGAAGAGGTCCGCCTTGCTGGGAAAGTAGCGGTACAGGAGTCCTACCGAGACTCCCACCTCCCCCGCGATTTGGGGGACGCTGGTGCCCTGGAAGCCTGAAATCGAGAAGGCGCGCGCGGCCCCGTTGAGGATCCGCTGGCGCACCTGGTCGGCGTGAGTGGTCGCCGCGGTCGCCTCGGTCGCTGCCAACGGTCACTCTCCTTCCGTGAGGGGCGGCTTTGACAAGGCCGCCCTGGTACTCCGCATAATTTACCTGAATGAACATTCATTCATCGGGTGAGAGGCAGCGTCGAAACGAAGGAATGTTCTGGCGTCTGGGCGGCTTTGCGTATCGCTTCCGCAAGTCCATCCTGGTGGGCGCGGTGTCCCTGACCGTGGTCCTGGTGGGTCTTTCGGGGCCGTTCGGGGGGCAATTCACATCTGGTGGGTACTCCGTACCCGGCTCACAGAGCCAGAACGCCACCAATCTGCTCTCCCGCTATTTCGGCAACTCCGCCACCCAGCTGTTGCTCGTCTTTCACAGCGCGAAGGCGAATGCCGCTTCGTCCGCTGTGCAAGCCGAGGTGAACGATTCATTCCGTCGGCTGGCCCGGGAGCGGGTAACCGGCAGCGTGCTGGACTACTCCAACACCCGCGAGCGCATCTTCATTGGAGATCACGACCACGACACCTTCGCGGTCGTCAATCTCGAGCTGAGCGAGACAGCGGCCACCAGCCAGCTAACCCACTTGGCCTCCTTCATCGATCGGCCATCCCACCTGCAGATGTACATCAGTGGCTCGGCCCCGATCGACGCTCTTTACAACACGGCCCTGGAGAAGCAGCTACAGCACGCCGAGCTGATCGCCCTACCGATCTCCTTGATCCTGCTCTTTTTGGTCTTCGGTTCGGTGATGGCGGCGCTGCTCCCGCTGGTGATCGCTGGCCTAGCCGTGCCCACCTCTTTGGCGGTGATCAAAATTCTGGCGGCGCACTTCGGGATGTCGATCTTCGTGACCAATGTGGCGACCATCATTGGACTCGGACTGGCCATCGACTATTCGCTGTTCTTCGTCAAGCGGTTTCGAGAGGAGATCCCCACCCACGACTCGGCTGAGGCGGTGCACATCGCAACCGCCAGCGCCGGGAAGGCGGTGGCGGTTGCGGGCACCGCGGTCGGAATCGGCCTGCTCTCGTTGACCCTCTTCCCGGCGTCAGCGCTGGTCAGCATGGGCATCGGCGGAGTGCTTGTGGTGGCCTTCACCCTCGTCTTCGCACTGACGGCGCTGCCCGCCCTGCTTGGACTCCTGGGACCGAGGGTCAACTGGCTGACGATGCGTCGGAGCCTCCGGGGTTCCCACCTGCGACCAGCTCGGAACTCGTCCTTCTGGGGTTGGGTGGCTCGGGCGGTCATGCGTCGTCCGATCGTGATCGCGCTGCCCACGGTTGCCCTGCTGCTCCTGCTGGGAACCCCTTTTCTCCACTTGAAGCTGTCGACCGGCAGCGACGTCGCCAACATCCCGCCGGGCGAGGCTCGGACCGGATACGCGCTGCTCAACTACGACTTCCCGCAGGCGGGAGGGGTCGACGACCTCAACTTGGTGCTCAAGTACAACTCCTCACTCCACAATCGCCTGACCCCGGCGCAGCAGCAGCAGTTGGCGACCTACCTCGGCAAGCTCCGACAAATTCCCGGGGTGCAGGGGGTGACCGGGGCACTGACGCCGCCGCCCGGCCTCGCCAGAAAGAGGTATCTGAAGCAACTGGTGCATCCAGAGAGCCAGAGGAGCCCTGTTCTCAATTCCTATATCGAGGGAAATCTGGCCGGTCCCATCGCTCAGTTCGAGGTGGCCAACGACTATTCTCCCGACTCCACCCGCGCCGCCACGCTAGTTCACCGCCTGCGGGCCGCCGCTGGTCCACCGGGGACTCAGAGCCTGATCACAGGCGGAGGCGCACTATCCGTGGACTTTCTGCAGGCGTTCGGGGCCACCATCCCCTGGGCCGTGCTGCTGGTTGTGCTGGTCACCATGGTGATGCTCTTCCTCACCTTCGGCTCCGTACTGCTTCCACTTAAGGCAGTACTGATGAGCTTGATCTCGATCTCGGCGGCTTTCGGGGTGATGGTCTGGATCTTTCAGGAGGGCCATCTGTCCAACCTGCTCCAGTTCACTCCCGCCGGCAATGTCGCCGCCACCACCCCGGTGCTGATGTTCGCCATCCTTTTTGGCTTGTCGATGGACTATGAGGTCTTCCTACTGTCCCGGATCCGCGAGCGCTACTGCGAGGTCGGGGACAACCGAGATGCCGTCGCCCACGGACTGACCGTGACCGGAGGGGTGATCACCTCGGCCGCTCTGATCATGATCACGGTCTTCAGCTCATTCGCCGCCGGGGATGTGCTCGAGATTCAGACTCTGGGGGTGGGGATGGCGGTTGCCGTCGCGGTCGATGCCACCCTGGTACGGGGGATCATGGTGCCAGCGCTCATGAGGCTTCTGGGCCGTGCAAATTGGTGGGCTCCGGCTCCACTGCAGGGCTGGATCGCGAAGCTGGGACTCTACGAGCGGGAAACGGTCCCAAAGACACCAGCGGCGGCATGACCGCGACCGGCCTCGCCATCAGAGCTCCCCACAACGAGGCATTGCGCGGATAATCCCCCCATGATCTCGGTATCCGCGGAGACGTCCGAGCGCCGCTCGGTGCTTCGTCGGCTTGATGACTTGCTGGAGGCGCTTGAGCAGCTGAACCTGCACGAGAGCTCTCACCTCACCGAGCGGATGCGGCAGTCCCTGGCGGCTCACGGTATCCCGTTCGACGACGGAGCCGAGATTCGCGTGATCATTGAGAGGGTCTGGCGCAAGCAGGAGGGTCACATGGCGACTGCTCGTCAAGACCGTCGCAAGACGCCCTCGCGGAGGAGCTCTGCCCACCGGCCGCCCGGCCACGACGTCATCGAGAGCATCATCCGGCAGTCCCACCAGGGACCCGACTGAGCGACTCCAGCGGCGCCGCGGATGCCCCAATCTTGGTGGGCTCTGACGCCGATTTGACGACCATCGAGGCGAGACTCGACCAGTTGCTACCGGAGATATCTCGCCGCTATTGGCAGTGCGTCTCATGGGCGATCGCCGCGTTTGCGCTAATGGTGCTGACCCTGCTTGTGGCATTTCTCATCACCCCTGGTACGGAGCCAGCAAAGGTCATCGTGGTGGCGATTGGATGTGCCGCTGCTCTGCTTACGCTGAGCCGAGCCTGGCTTCTGATGTTCCAGTTGCTGCCCCTAAACCGAGAGCGGAACCGGCTGCGACTGGCGAGGCTGAGCGTCAGCCCGTCGTAGTACGCAGCGCCCGGGTAGGACGGATTACTCCGCCTCTCCCGTCGCGTGACCAACGTCGCCGAGACGCACCCGGTCGTCGGCAACTAGCGCGGGCGCCGTTCTATCTGGCTCGTAAGTTCGAGACCGCTTGTCCAGCCGTCACGGGTGACCCGCGGTGGGGTTCGCGTCCGCGCTCCGTGACTTTGGACCGAACTGGCAACCAGCCCTTCCCTGACACAAGTGAGGCTACCGCCCATCGGTTCGAGGGTGATCTCGGCACTGCGCCCGCAGTTCTGCTTAGGTGCCATCCGGACTCACAGGTGCATACGGTTGGGTCATCATAAACTGGGGCCATGCTGAACTCTCAACTCTCCTCGCTCTTTCCCCGTCGCCTGGCCGCGATCATCCGCTGGCACGACCGCGAACAGGCGGCTCAGGCGGCAACAGCGGCCGCCCGGGCGGGAATCGGCTCCGTAGAGATCACGACCGGAACTCCCGGAGCTTTCGAGCTGATCCGGGAGCTGAGGTCACGAGCTGAGCTGCGCGACAGTTGCGCTTTCGGGGCGGGCACAGTCACCGATGGGGAGCTCGCCAATCGGGCGATCGAGGCCGGAGCGCAATACCTGGTAACGCCATACCTGGTTCCCGCCGTCGCGGAGGTCGCTCGAAATGCCGGCGTGCCGCTGGTGATGGGTGCACTGACCCCGAGTGAGATCGCCCGGGCGGAAGAGCTGGGGGCGCAGTTGATCAAGGTGTTTCCGGCAGCCCCGGTGGGTGGTCCGGCCTACATAAGAGCGGTCAGAGGACCGATGCCTCACACCCCCCTCTGGGTCAGCGGTGGAGTGCTGGTCGATGACTGTGAGGATTACCTGCGCGCTGGCGCCGACGTGGTTGGCCTGACCAACGACCTCTTCCGGCCGGAGCTGCTGCTTGCTTCGGACTGGGATGGTCTGACCCGCCTTTGCGAGCAGGCACTGGCCGGGGCCGACATGACGCCGACTGCCGGCTCGTCCGCCGCTGGGTGAGCGCCCAGCTCCGAGTCGTCGTCGTAGGTCTGGGAGCCATGGGTTCGGCTGCGGCGTTCCATCTGGCCCGCCGGGGCGCCCAGGTAACGGGACTGGAATCGCTCGGTCCCGCGCACGACCGAGGCTCCTCTCACGGGGAGTCGCGGATCATTCGGCAGGCTTACTTCGAAGGGCCCGGATACGTCCCGCTGGTGCTCCGTGCCTACCACCTCTGGCGGGAGCTGGAGGTCCTTAGCTCAGATCGGCTGATGGAGACTACGGCAGGGGTGATGATCGGAGCCCCCGACGGGGAGGTCGTGTCAGGTTCTCTGGCAAGTGCCCGGAAGTGGGAAATCCCCCACCGGCTCCTGACCGCTGCCGAGGTTAGCCAGCAGTTCCCACCGATCCATCCTCAGTCAGACCAGGTGGGGCTTGTGGAGTTGGAGGCCGGGGTCCTGGCCCCTGAGGCTTCGGTGTTGGCCCACCTGCGCCAGGCGGCCCGCCTGGGCGCTGAGCTCCACTTCGGTGAACGGGTGCAGGGCTGGGACGTCTCTGACTCCGGAGTCGAGGTTCGCACGGAGTCGAGATGGTACCGGGCGGACCGGCTGGTGCTGACCGGAGGCGCTTGGAGCGAGCAACTGCTGGACTTGCCCGAGCTGCAGCTGCGAGTGGAGCGGCAAGTGATGGTCTGGTTCGCCCCGTCCGAGATCGGACCGTTCACCCCGCCTCTCTGTCCCGTCTACCTCTTCGAACTACCAGACGGCGCTCAGTATTACGGGGTCCCCACCCGAGACGGACGGACGGCCAAGGCGGCCCGACACCATGGCGGCGAGGACACGTCCGCGGAGACCGTCCGGCGCGAGGTGACCGCGGCCGATATCACGACCGTCCGAGCTGGACTCGCGGACACCATACCGATGCTCTCAAGCGCGCCCCTCGCCCGAGCGTCCACCTGCCTGTACACCAACAGCCTGGACAAGCACTTCGTGATCGGGTTCCATCCGAGCTCCTCCCGTGTTTCGCTGGCGACCGGATTCTCCGGGCATGGCTTCAAGTTCGCCCCTGTGGTGGGTGAAGTGATGGCCGATCTGGCCGAACAGGGCCCGACAGCGCATCCAATTGCGGAATTCGCCCCCAGCCGGTTCGCACTTCACCAGAGTGGCGGGAAGGGAATCTCCGGATCAGGCGGGGTCCCGACGCCAAGGGCTGACATCACCTCGCCGATCACGTAAATCGAGCCAAGCGAGACCACCAGCCCCTCTGGGCCGGCCAGCGCTCGAGCTCGAACCAGTGCCTGGGAGACCGGCTCCCCCAGCTCGAATGGAGTGGGCCAGCCGGCTGCCAAGACAGCGGAACTTACGGCACGGGTGGACCTCGCGCGGCTGAACACCGCCGCCTGAAAGCCGACGGTTCGCAACAGTTCCAGCATTCCCTGGTGGTCGTGGTCCTCCATCGATCCGAAGAGAAGAACTCCCCTCCGGTTCGACAGCTGTCGGCGAATTTCGGGGAGCACCGCCTCGACCGCCGCCGGATTGTGGGCGGCGTCGATCAGGACCTCAGGTTCTGTGCTGACAGTCTCCATCCGGCCCGCCCAGTGGACACCGGCAAGGCCGGAGCTGATGGCTATCTCGGGGATGGCGTATCCCAGTTGCACCAGGGAGTCGACGATACCGACTGCCAGAGCCGCGTTCTCAACCTGAAACGAGCCGCTTAGCCCGAGATCGAGCTCATCCCG
This sequence comes from Candidatus Dormiibacterota bacterium, assembly GCA_049591595.1. GTDB lineage: Bacteria > Chloroflexota > Dormibacteria > Aeolococcales > Bog-877 > Bog-877. The sequence goes on along the minus strand of JBAWFE010000058.1, from coordinate 24,276 downwards.
AACTGCCCGAGGGGTGCGGATCACCAGCTGCTGGTTTCCCTGGGGGGCGCGCTGCACATGGATCTCTCGCCCCAACTGCCACAGCCGCGCGTTGGTCCCCGCGGAGGCGGCCTCGACCGCTGGAAGCGCAGCAGCCGGAACGCCGGAGACCACCAGGTTACCCGGCTTGATGATTGCCGCCTTCTCTTGTGCAATCTCCGGGATGGTGTTGCCGAGCTGCGCCTGGTGATCCAGCGCGACCGAAGTGAGCGCGGCGAGCCCTCCATCCCAGACGTTGGTGGCGTCCAGTCGGCCTCCCAGCCCAACTTCACAGACGACCAGCTGAGCTGACCAATGGTAGGCGGCGAGGAAGCCCATGGCAGTGAGGAGCTCGTGGTGGGTGGGCCGGCCCTCGTCTAGGGCCATCTTCTCCGCGGCGCCACTCACCGCTTCGGCGACCTCCTCGAAGAGAGCCTTCTCGATCGGTTCCCCGTTGAGACGGATGCGCTCTCGATAACTGGTGAGGTGAGGTTTGGTGAGCAGAGCCACCCGGATCCCCGCCCGCTGAGCGATCTCGGCCACGATCGCGCACACCGATCCTTTGCCGTTGGTCCCCGCGACCAGGACCCCCCGGAGCCCCAGCTGGGGATCACCCAAGCGCGCCAGGAGCTGCCGGGTCGAGTCCAGCCCAAGTCGCATCCCCGGCGAGCTGGCACCTACCAATCGCAGCAGCGCCTCCCGATAGGAGTCAGCCGCCGACTCAGATTGGCCGGTCGGATCTGCCATACGGGGGCCTTAACTGCCCTTCTGCCGGTGCCTAGGGATCGGCAGCGACCCGCCTACCGCCTCCCGCCCGGAGAGGTTACGACTGCCCTGTCGCAGGTTTGGCCACATTCCGCAACCGCCTGTCGTCATGTCCGCGAACCGCCCGTGTACCGCACTCATGGCATTCTGCACTGGTGAAAGTGCCCCGCTGGTGTCCCCTAGCCGTGTCCACCCTTTCGCTCTTGTCCCTCTCGTTGGCCGGCTGTGGCGCTGCCCCAACTCATCCTGTCGCGTCGCCCTCCGCCAGCGCGACGGCATCCCCGCCCGGACTGTTGGGGCTGGCCGGGGAAACCGAAGCGCCGCTCGCCATCGCTGGCCCGTTCTACGTTGAGGGCAATGTCAGCACCGAGCCAAGGGAGGTCGACTCGGCGACCGTTCCGGACACGGCGATGGCCGCGGTGACCGCCCTCGCGCAGGACCTCAACGTGCCCGGCCCCCCCATCAGCACCGCCAACGGACTGGGGTACAACCTGGGAGCGGCCAGCGGCTACCAGCTCACCACCAACCCGACGCTCACCAGTTTCAATTTCCACCCCAACACCCCAACCGACGAGGTGGGGACCACACCGACCGTCGCCGGGGCTGACCAGTTCGCGGAGAGCTTTCTGAGCGGCGACCATGTCCCGACCGATGGTGGACTGATCCCTCTCACCCAGCTCAGCTTCACCAACGGGTCGGACAGAACCGTCTATTTCCAGTGGTCGCTGAACGGGCTACCGGTGGTCAACATCCTTGGCCAGCCGCAGGAGATCTACGTGGACGTGGCCACTGATCAGCACGAGGTCACCCAGCTGGTCGGGATCACCGGCTCGGTGCCTTACGGAGTGATCGGCAACCCCGTCTTGTATCCGACCATGACGCTCACCCAGGTGCTCAAGTACCTAAACACTGGAGTCATCGCGCCCGACCGATACCTGCTCTCGCCAGGCGGCCAGCCGTTCCCTGTCGGTTCCCCGGCTCCGTCGGGGCCGGCGACGATCAGCTCCGAGTCGAGAGGTGTGGTGGACAGCTACGGGACCGCGGTGCCGGTCGACATCTTCACGGTCTCCGGGAATCCCAAGGTGACCCAATTCGTGACCTGCGCGGCGCCGCCAGACGGCTGCGTTCCGCTTCGATTCAAGAGCGCTGCTCCTTCACCTAGCGCCTCGCCCAGCGGCTGACCCGCTCCACGAATGGCTGATCGCGCCATCTCGGCGGGGTTGTAGCAGACATGGGCGCGAAAGCCGCCCCATCTGAGCGCCGCGTGCCGGATCCCTGACCGGGATCAGCTCCAGGTCTGCGTGATCACCATGCGGCCGGTCTGGGCGTCCAGGAAGACCACCATGTGGGCCGGGCGCGGCCTCGGAGTGTGGCGACTAGCCGGCCCCCCTTCTACAAAGGACATACCGGGACCCGGCGTCATCGAGACCGCCCAGCAGGTCGTGCTCTGAACAACCTGGCTGGTGGGCACGTCCATCTGCACCAAGGTGGCGACCGGATCGGTACAGCCGGCGAACCGGTTGCAAGCCATCTCGCGTTCCTCTTCCGCCGAGATCGCAGCCCGGCCGACTGGGGGAGCGATGGACATCCCGTGCTTCTTCCACCCAGCCGGGCTGAGCCCGGCCACCCGGAGCTCGTCTCGATCCGCATCCATCGCTTATTTCGCCGGCACCAACTCCTTGAGAGCGGCAATCAGCTGGACCACTGAATCCCGGGCGTCGCCGAAGAGCATCAGGGTCTTGGGGTTGTAGTAGAGGTCGTTCTCGATGCCGGCGAACCCAGGATTCATGCTGCGCTTCAGCACCACCACGTTGGCCGCCTGGTCGACGTTGAGGATCGGCATGCCGTAGATCGGGCTTGAGGCGTTGCTGCGCGCGGCGGGATTGGTCACATCATTGGCCCCGATCACCACCGCCACGTCGGTCCTGGCGAAGTCGGGGTTGATGTCATCCATCTCATAGAGCTGGGTATAGGGGACGTCAGCCTCGGCCAGCAGGACATTCATGTGTCCCGGCATCCTGCCGGCTACCGGGTGGATCGCGTACTTGACCGTGACCCCACGCTTCTCCAGCTGGGTCGCCAGCTCCCGGACGTCGTGCTGGGCCTTGGCCACCGCCATGCCGTAGCCGGGCACGAAGATCACCTGGCGGGCGTAGCCGAGCAGGATCGCCACGTCCTCGGCGGTGACGCTGTGAATCGCCTGGTCGGCGCTGGTCGCGGTGGCGTCCGAACCGCTCACCTGGCTGCCGAAGGCGCTGAAGAGGACGTTGGCCAGGGATCGGTTCATGGCCCGGCTCATCAGCTGGGTGAGGATCGTTCCCGAGGCGCCGACCAGGGCTCCGGCGACGATCAGGACTTCGTTGTCGAGCACGAATCCGCTGATCGCCGCCGCCAGTCCCGTGAAGGAGTTAAGCAGGGAGATGATCACCGGCATGTCGGCTCCGCCGATGGGCAGCACGAAGGCCACTCCGAAGCTCAGAGCGAGGAGCTCGTACACCAAGAAGAGCCAGGGGGATGCGTCGGCGGCGACCATCACCACTCCCAGCGCCACGATCACCGCCAGGAGGAGCCCGTTGGCGACGCGCTGGTTGGGGAAGGTGAGCGGGCTTCCCCGCATGATCCCCTGCAATTTGCAGAACGCGATCAGGCTCCCGGAGAAGCTGATCGAGCCGATCAGGCAGCCAAGCATGATCGGGATCGCGGTCCCCGGGGAGATGGTCGAGGTGCCCGCGGCCAGGTGAGCGGTCCGGCGGACAAATTCGTCCGCCCCGATCAGGGCGGCAGCACCACCTCCCATGCCGTTGAACAGCGCGACCATTTGGGGCATGGCCGTCATCCGCACCGCGCGTGCAGCCACGGCGCCGATCACAGCACCGGCCACCAGCGCCGGGAGCACTGCGAACCAGGGGAGTGCCCCCAATCCGACGAAGGTGACGACCAGCGCGACCAGCATCCCGACCGCCGCTAGCCGGTTTCCGTTCCTGGCCGTGGCTGGGGATCCCAGCAGCCGAATCCCGAATACGAAAAGCACCACCGTCACCAAGTAGCCGAGCGCTACCAGCTGGGGGTAGTGGATCACTTGGGTGCCGGTCGCTCGGGCTCAGGTCGGCGCTTGAACATTTGCAGCATGCGGTCGGTGACCACGAAACCGCCCACCACGTTGATGGTGCCCAGCAAGACCGCCAAAAAGGCGATCACCGTACCCAGCGAGCCGTGGGCCCCGGCGGCGATCGCCAGGGCTCCCACCAAGACGATGCCATGGATGGCGTTGGTGCCCGACATCAGCGGGGTGTGCAGGGTGGCCGGGACCTTGGAGATCAGGTCGAAGCCGATGAAGATCGCCAGCACGAAAATGAACACCCCGATCAGCAGGGCGCCGCCGAACGCGCTCACGATCTGACCCCCGACATGACCTGGCCGTCGTGGGCGACGCAGGTGGCCGAGATCACCTCATCCTCGAAGTTGAGCTGGAGCTCGCCGTCATGGATCAGACCGAGCGCGAAGCGGGTGAGGTTGCGGGAGTAGAGCTGGCTCGCGTGATAGGCCATCCGCGAAGGCAGGTCCAAAGGTCCCAGGATCCAGACCCCGTTCTTCTGGATCTCCTTACCGGGCTCTGTGAGTTCGCAGTTGCCACCGGCCTCCGCGGCCAGGTCGACCACCACAGAGCCGGGGCGCATCTGGGCGACCGCTGCCTTGGTGACCAGCACCGGTGCCCGTCGACCCGGAACCAGGGCGGTGGTGATCACCACGTCCGCCTCGGCGACCTCACGAGCCAGAGCCTCCTGCTCACGCTTCTGGGAGGCCGCAGACACCTCGGCCGCGTAACCTCCCTGTCCCTCGGCCGCCTCCACCGGCTCGCCGACATCGACGAATTGGGCTCCCAGGCTCTCCACCTGCTCTTTGACCTGGGGTCGAACATCAAATGCCCGCACCACCCCGCCCAGCCTCCTAGCGGTGGCGATCGCCTGCAGGCCGGCAACCCCGGCACCCAGCACCAGGACTCGAGCCGGGGTCACCGTGCCGGCGGCAGTCATCAACAGGGGAAAGAAGCGGGGCAGGCGGGCGGCCGCGATCAGAACCGCGTGGTAGCCGGAGACCGTGCTCATCGAGGAGAGCACATCCATGTCCTGGGCACGGCTGATCCGGGGCAACCGGTCCAGGCTGAAGGCGGTCACCCCCCGCTTGGCCAGCTGCTCGATCAACTCCGGCTGGGTTAGCGGTTGCAGCATTCCCACCAGCACCGCGCCCTTCGGCAGCATGGCGATCTCGTCAGTGCCCTGGCCGCGGGTGAGTGGCGGGCGGACCTTGAGGAGCAGGTCCGAGCTGGTCAGAACCTGGCGGTGCGTGGTCAGGATGGTGGTCCCCGCCTCCTGGTAGGCGGCGTCGGGGAAGAAGGCCTTCTCACCCGAGCCCTTTTCAGCCACCACCTCCACCCCCACGGCGATCAGCCGGGCGGCGGACTCGGGCACCAGCGCAACGCGGTGCTCGTCTGAGACGAGTTCCTTGGCGACCCCAATGCGCATCGAGCGACTTTATCGGGTCGCGCCCCTGCAATAGCGAGAATCCCGTTCCGACCCGGGGTCCGTCATCCTACCCGGGTGCCGGGGATCGAACCGTATCTGCGACGAATGCTCCACGGATGGCAGCCGATCGTGGTGGCCAACCGACCCCCGGTCGAAAGTCAACTCGGTCCAGGTGGCGCAGAGCGGATCACCAGAGGTGGCGGTGGGCTGGTGACAGCCATGTCCGCACTGGCCCAGGCCAGCGACGCCCCTTGGGTGGCGGTCGCCAGGGGGGAGTCCGACTTGCGGCTCTCCGCCAGAGCCGACTCGGAGGGGGTGGTCCAGGTCTCCTCCGAGGACGGTAACAAGTTTCGGATCGCCTACATTCACCCAGATCAGGAGGCGTACGACCTCTACTACAAGGAGATCAGCAACCCCTTGCTCTGGTTCATCCAGCACTACCTCTGGGACCTGGGCCGGGAGCCGATCCTGGACTCGCGTACCGAGACGGCCTGGCGCGACGGGTATGTCAAGGTCAACTCCGAGTTTGCCGACCGGGTGGTCGCGCTGGCCGAGAAGGCGACCGGCCGGCCGCTGATCCTGAGCCAGGACTACCACCTCTATCTCCTGCCTGGCATGGTCAGGAAGCGTCTTCCCCAGGCCCATCTCCAGCACTTCATCCACATCCCCTGGCCGACCCCTCAGTACTGGAAAGTCCTGCCCAGGCATATGCGCGACGGCATCCTCACCGGCCTCTTGGGTAGCGACATTGTGGGACTCCAGACCTCCCTGGACGTCCGCAACTTCCTCCTCACCTGCGAGGAGAACCTGGGGCTGGCGGTGGACCACCGTCAGTCCACGGTGTTCTACGAGGGCCGCAGCGTTTGGATTCGGGCCTATCCGATCTCGATCGACGTGCGCGCCATGGCCGAACTCACCAACCACCAGGAGGTGCTGCGCCAGGAGGAGCTGATCGCTGCCTGGCGCCCGGAGTTCCTGATCCTCCGGGTAGACCGCACCGACCTCAGCAAGAACATCGTCCGGGGCTTCCTCGCCTACGAGCGGCTGCTGGAGAGCCATCCGGAGCTGCGGGGCCGGATCGTATTCTGGGCGCTGCTCCAGCGCAGCCGCCAGAGCGTCGACGCCTACCGCTCCTACTTAGGCGCCCTGGTGAGCGCCGCCGCCCACGTCAATCGACGATTTCAGACCGGCAGCTGGATGCCGATCCGCCTCGAGGTGGAGGAGAACCTCTTCAAGGCGGTCGCCGCCTACAAGTCCTACGACGCCCTGCTGGTCAATCCCATTTACGACGGGATGAACCTGGTGGCCAAAGAGGGCGTGCTCTGCAACACCAAGGACGGGGTACTGGTGCTGAGCGAGAACGCGGGAAGCTATGAGGAGCTCGGAACCGAGGCTCTGACCATCAACCCCTTCGACATCGACCAGACGGCGGAGGCGCTTCACTCGGCCCTCACCATGCCCAAGCGGGATCGCTCGACCAGAGCCCGCCACATGCGCCAGACGGTCCGCAAGCACGACATCGTGCGCTGGATCACGGCTCAACTCCAGGATCTGAACGAGTTGGTGGGTCGCTGACTCCCAACCTCCTCCAAGGTCAGGCGGCCGCGGCCAACTCCTCCAGGACTCCGGTAAGCAGTTTGGCCCACTCCTCAGGTCCGTCCAGGCAGACGTCCGCCTCTTCACGCACTTGGTCCGGAGTCTCCGGACTGAGAACCCCAAAGGCGAGCGCCAGCTCCAGCTCGGGGCCGCGGCGGTGCAGCTGGACCATTGCCGGCAGATCGCCGAGGTCGTCGCCGGCAAACACGCAGCCCCGCGGTGAGATGCGTTCCAGCAACTGCACCAGGGCCGTTCCTTTGTCACCGGCGTGGCGGTCGCGGAGCTCCAGCACGCGCCTACCCCGCAGCAGCTCCAGCTCCTCGCGATGGGACACCACAGAGAGAATTCGGCGCAGCTCGAGTCCGGCGGCATGACGGTCGGGGGCGTTGCGGTAGTGGACGGCCACTCCCAGCGTCTTGGTCTCCACATCGACTCCGGCAAGCTGTCCGACCGACTCCTGTAGTTCGGCCGCGATGCGCATCAACCGGGGCGAGGGGTTGGACGGCGGCAGTGGTCGGGGCAGGTTGCTCGCCTCCTGCCAAGGCTCCAGGCCGTAACTGCCCAAGAGCAAGACACCGGGCAGTGGGCACTGGACGAAGAGGTTGGCCAAGTCCCGTCCGCTGATAACTGCCACCGGAGTTCGGCGGGCGAGAGCAGTGAGAGCTGCGGCGGCCTCGGGCAGCGGTCGGGCCCGACGAGGGTCCCGAACAACCGGAGCCAGGGTGCCGTCGAAGTCGGTCGCCACCAGCAGACTGCCTGACCGCGCTAGGCGCACGAGGGGGGCGGCCAGCTCCTCGAGGGACTGGATTGCAGGGCCAGGCACGACCTGATCATAGGCGGCACGGAAGTTCGACCCCCGATCCGCTACGCTGCAGCGATGGTCAGCCCTGAGGTGCCGGAGCAGACCGTCGTGGAGTTGGTCCACGGCCTAACCGACGATGTCCGCCAGTTGGTGACGGACGAGGTGGCTCTGGCCAAGGCCGAATTGAAGGGAGCCGTATGGAGGCTGGTTCGGATCGCCATCGGGGCAGTGGTGGCTCTGTTGGGGGCTGGCCTCTTTCTCATATTCGCATTGGTGACTCTGGTGGAATGGCAACCCAACCACACCCTGGTCGCCGGGGTGGTCGGAGCGGCCGGTCTGGCGCTCCTGCTTCTGGGAGCGGCGGTGATTTGGGCCAACCGTCGGCTCTGGCCGTTCAAAGCGACCAAGGCCAGCCTTGAAGAGGATCTCGAGTGGGCACGTCGACTGAGCAAGCGCGCCAAGCCGTAGTCGCTACCCGGGGGCGGGTGGAGGCCAGTGCAGACCGTCTCGGGGCACGCCTGCGCTATGACCTCGATCCCAGGCAGCGATTACGAAGGGACGGTCCCAAACTGGCGGCCGGACTGGCGGTCGTGGTCCTGGTCGGCGCCGTCTACGTGACAAGGGCCCGGCGGCGCCGTAGCCTCGAGGCGCCCGCCGACGTTGATTGGATCGCCCAAATGCCCAAGCAATGGCGGGAGCGGTTGCAGGAGCTGCTTGCCGAGGCTTCTGCCGAGGGACCGCTCCCAGTGGACCGCGGTCGCTCGGGTAAGGCCCGCGGTAGGTCGCTCGGGGCCAACCTTGCGATGAGGGCGGCTCGGATGGCGGCCCCCATCGTTATCTCCGCGGCTGCCGAGCGGATCGGCAGCCGTCAGAAGGCCTCCGGGGCCTAGGGAAAGCCCGAAGTCTAGGAACTTTCGGATCGGCACTCGGTGCTTTCAGGAGAGACCGATCACCGTCTCCGCTGGAGGATGGCGCTCACGATGAGAAGGATGTAAGCCCCGACCAGTAGGCCAATCCAAATGGCCGAAGTGGTTCTTGTGAACTGCCCCCGGTCAACAAAGGCCAAGACGGTCTCGCCGGCAATCCCGGCAGCCAGGGCAGCCACTACCAAGCGGCGGCCAGTGCGGCGCTTTAGCAGCATCAGCCCACCGCCGATAACCGCAACGACGGCGGCACCCACGTCTAATGCGAGGCCGATCAGCCCCAGCACAACGGGCCAGAAGAAGATGTCGCCGTGGGTCAAGAGCGCGGAAGCCGCTTGCACTGACAGGTAGAGCTCGGACCCTGTCAACACCCCGGCCGCGGCGGCCAACCCGAGCGCTGCCAATCCAAGGGTCCGAGTTCCCAAGAGGAGACGAGTTAGCGAAACCTCGAGAAACGGAATGTTCATGCGGCCTCTGTTCGACTTGACAGGACAAAGCAGGACAGGGAGCTACCTACCTCCGGACGCGTCATACACGAGTCGCATGCGGGCGTCAAGGGTTTGTAGACACTTCCCGACTGAGCGCCCCTCCCGAATCACCCGGTCGGCACCCTCTTAGCACTGGGTGTCGCTGGCCAATCCGCCTGACCAGGAGTCCACTCCATCAGCTCAGAACTGAGACTTGCGGCCTCGTTGACCGCTGCGCGGTACAGTCGCCGGTGGTCCGCGGATAGCTGTCGGTCACCAGCCATGCACAAATCGCCTGACCGTCGCCGCGGGCCGCGATTGCCCGACTAACCTGCGCGGAACCTCAGCGCCGACCAAGTGTCATCGACGGCAATCTGACGAACCGGACGAATGGCGACTTCTGCTAGGAGCGCGGCCAGCGAATCTCGATTTAGGTCGGTGCCGAGCTTTCCCGATTTGGGATACGCAGCCCACGTCAGGCGTTCCGCTATCACGGCTGCCCGGATTTGCGCCGAGTGCGCCTCAAGAGTGGCGCGATTGGCAACAAACACCAGCAGTGCGGCCTCCTGGCGGTCGTCAGCGACCATCTCGCAGCCAGCCAATTCCGATGCGACTGACTCCGGTTTCAGCACCACTTGTATCCGCTGACCAGGCTTTAGTTGGAGCTTTGAGGCTAGATTCATCTGGGAAGTATTTCAGCGTGCACAGAGCGGCGGTGGCGGTTACCCGTAACGGACTGCCGACTCGAGGAAATCGCGGTTACCGCGACCGCGCCAGGAACAGCGGGGCTTCGGGGACATAGGCTTCCGGTGCTGGTCAAGTGACAGCAGCATGGGAAGTGCGGGCACATATTGCCGGTCGCTGCGCAGGGTGAGCAGATTCCACCGCCAGGCGAGAACCCGGGTCGCGTCCCTATTCGTAGCGCAGGACTTCGAGGGGGCGAATCCGCACTGGCCGCCAAGCCACTAGCGCTGCTGTGCCGACTGCGACCAGGATGGCGCCCAATACTAGGGCCAGGGCAAGCGGTGTTGGGATGCCGAGGGTGACCTTCAGCACCAGCCTGCCCAAGGGCACCAAGACCAAGGCGATAGCCGCCATCCCGAACGTCGCGCCGAGCCACGCGACGGTCGCGGTCTCCACCAATACCTGAGCGTACACGGCCCGGTTGCTGAGTCCCACTGCCTTCTGCACCCCGATCTCTCGACGGCGCTCCATCAAAGAAAGCGCTACAGAGTTGGCCACGATGACGATTCCCGCCAAAAGGGCCAGAGAGGCGATGGCCGTGAGGAAGATGATCGCGTTATTGAGGAACTGGTCGATGATGAGGGTGAAGTCCGCCAGGTTCACCACCTCGGCTGAGGGGTCAGCCTTGCGCAACTGTGTGGCGGCGGCGTCAGCTCGATCGGGCGGGAACTTCATCTCCACGACCTGTTCGAAGGAGCCGCCACCCACGGCTGCGGCGGTCGCAGTCAGCCCCAGAATGGGGGCCACGGTAGTGCTGAACGCGATGCCCTTGCCTTTCGTCACAATCGGTATGTAGAACCCGACCACCTTCAAGGTGACTGTAGTCGGGTGCACAGCGAAGGGATTGGTAACGTCGATCGTGGCCCCCGGGTGAAGCCGGTAGGGGGCGGCGCGGAGGGCCGAGCTCACCAGCACTCCGTTGCTCGCGCCATCGCTGGCCCGTAACTGACGACCGCTGGTTATGTCCACCTGCGGGAGGACGCCGTCCTGCACTGGATAGCCCTGAATTCCGTCCAAAAGCGAGACCGCGCTCTGGGCCCGCCCGCGGTGGGTGGATGACGTTCCCAGCTGCACGAAGGGACGGCCGTTGATGGATACGGGGGACGACAGGGTGGCGACGGTCGCGAGCTCCGACTTGGCGTGCACAGTTGTCACCGCCTTGAGCAGGCGGTCTGAGCTCTTGCTGGGGGCCACGGCGATGATGTTGTAGGTGGTCGCCTTGGTGATGAAGCTGTCGAGGTCGCCACGGATGTCGGTGCCTAAGACGAGGATCAGACCGACCGCGAACACGCCCACGAATAACGCGACCGCGGTGGCGGCGGTCCGGGTGCGCTGCCGCGCCGCGTTGCGCATGGCCAACCGGATCACCGAGCGCGCCGGCCGGGGCACGTAGACCACGATGAACCCGAGCAGTGCGGCTGCGATAAAGAGGGCTCCGACGGCGCGCAGGCTGGGCAATGAGGCGATTCCGATCGACACCAGAAGCGCCAGCCCCACCAGCATTACGTAGGAAGGGCTGAGCCGTTCGGGCACCGGTAGGCGGCCGACCACCAGGAGCGCCACGCTGAATATCCCGGTCAGCACCGCCAGTGCGATGCCGGTGCCCAACACCAACCAGAAGGCCAGCCAAGGCGAGCCCAGGATGGCCGTAGCCAACAGCCAGAAGAGCGCACCCACCAGGGCCAGGAGGGCCAGACTGGAGCCCACCACCCCAGCCGTGGGGCCGCCGGGCATGTCGCGCAGCACCGCGAGTGGCCGGACCCTACTCAGCCGGACGATTGGCAGGATGGCGAAGATGCAGGTAGTGGCGACTCCAATTCCGACCCCAGCCAGGATCACCTCGGGACTGAGGACGAAGTCGATCTGCACGCTGGCGACGTTCTGAACCAGTACACGCACCGCGTCTGAGAGGGCGATACCGGCGGCGGCACCGGCCACGCCCCCCATCAGGCCCAGCAGGGCGGCCTCGAGACCAAAGAGCAGGTAGAGGTCTTGACGGCGATAGCCGGTCGTCTTGAGCATGGCGATCTCGAGCCGGCGCCGGGCCAGGCTAACCTGCATCGCATTGATGATTCCGATCCCGCCGATCAGGAGCGCGGCCAGCCCGGCCACCGAGAGGAACTGGGTCAGACTCTGGCTGGCGCTCTTGTCGGAGTTAAGCGCCTGCTTGACGGTGGAGACGGTGGCGAGTGGCATCTGGTCGCGCACTGTGCTGGCGACGCTGTTCGCATCACTGGAGTTCTTGGTGGTCACGTAGACCGCCGCGTAGGCGGTGTCCACTCCCTTACCCAGCACGCCGTTGAGCTGGGCGTTGGTGACCAGCACGTCGTTGGTGAGCCCAGCTGGCGGCGATCCAGAGAGGACGCCGCCCACGGTCCATCGCACGGCGGCCTTGGCCCCCGGAACGTTCACCTTCACCAACTGTCCGACCCGCACACCGAGGAGGCTCGCGACAGACCCCGAGAGCACCATGGTGTGGGGGCGGTTGAGGAGCTGGTGGAAGGTCCCCAAGGCACCGGACTTGAGCTGGAGATTGCCCACCAGCGGGAAGTGGGCGGGTTCCACTGAGTCGATGGTGATGAAGAGACCTTGTCCGCTGGGCCGAATCAGGGTCGCCGATAGCTCCCGCACCGCCGTGTAGCCGGTGATTCGGTCCTCGCGGCGGAGCTTGTGGAAGAGGTTCAGCTGGCTTGCTGGGAATGGCACGGCGACCGAGACGACGGAGATATCCCCTCCGTTTGCGGAGCGGACGTTGGCGGTGAGCGAAGTGGTGACCATGGCGGCCGCCAGCTGCAGGCCGACAATCGCCATCACCCCGACCCCGACGCAGAAGCCGGCCAGCACCGTTCGGTTTCCGCCACGGCGAAGCGACCGGGTCCCGTAGCGGAAGTAGAACCCTGCCTTCACCCGGAGCCGGCCCGAGGGCCGGGGCTGTCGCTGATCAGGGCCCCGTCCGCCAGTTGCAGCCATCGGGTGGCGTACTCACCCACCGTGCGATCGTGTGTGGCGATCACCAAGGTAGTACCGAGCCGCTCCCGCAGATCCCAGAGCAGGTCCAGAATCTCCTTGCCTTGGGCTGCGGCCAGATTCCCGGTTGGCTCATCCGCCACCAGCAGCGGAGGCTCAGTGGCCAGCGCCCGGGCGATCGCCACCCGCTGCTGCTCGCCGCCGGACAGTTGGCTAGGTCGGTGCTCCAAGCGGTGGCTCAGTCCCACCAGACCCAGCAGCTCCTGGGCCCGATCAGACGGTGAGCCGTGCCAGCTGCCCGCGTACAGCGGGACCTCGACGTTCTCCCGCGCGGTCAGGGTGGGGATCAGATTGAAGGCCTGGAAGACCATCCCGACAGTCCGATTGCGGATCCCCGCCAGCTGGGATTCCCGCATGGTCGAGATGTCGGTGCCGTTGAGCAGCACCTGCCCGGTGGTCGGGCTGTCCAGCCCTGTGATGCATCCGAGGAGTGTGCTCTTGCCGCTTCCGGAGGGACCCGCCAGAGTGACGAACTCACCCCGTTGAATGGTGAAGTTGATGTCGCGCAGGATCTGCAGCAGCTCTCCACCGAGGGGTAGGGAACGGCCCAGATGCCTTGCCTCGAGCACCGGGGCTCCGGAAGCGGGTGGAGCTGGCGCTGCGGCCGCCGCAGTACCGGCCTCAGCCACGATTTCCGCCGACCGAACCGACCATGATCATCTGGTGATCTCCACTTCGCCGCCGGCGCACGAGGATGTCATCTTGTTCACCTCCCATATATTGACGGGATCTTGCTAGCGACCGCTCATAGATCTGCTGAACTTTCCATGCCCAGAGGGGCCAGCCTGGTGCTGGTGCAGCGCGCCCTCACCCATCTGAACGGGGCGGTCAACCTGGTGGGCCTCACCGATAACCACATGGGTCGAGCCCGCCTCTCACCCCTGGCGGCGATTCCTGACTGCCTGCGGTTCGGGTTGCGACCGGTGCTGCATCTCTCGTGCCGAGATCGCAATCAACTGGGACTGCACCAGCAAGTGGCAGGTGCATCGGCCCTGGGCGTTGCCGGGGTGCTGGTCGTTCAGGGGGACCGTCGGGGCGGTCTCGCCGTCGACTCCGCGATGCGGGCGACCGAAGTTCTCCGGTTGGTACCGGAGTGGGCCGCCCCCAACCGGATCATGCGAGGGGCCGTGGTCAATCCCTTCGCCGATCGACGTCGGGAGCTGGCTCTCCTGGAGCGCAAGATCGCCGCCGGAGTGGACTTCATCCAGACCCAGATGGTGTTCGATCTGGCTCTCTTCGACGACTTCCTTCGAGAAGCAGCCCTCATCCTCCCGCCCCAGGTGGGCATCTTCGCCAGCGTGGGGATTCTGCGGGCCGCCCGCAACTTGGATTTCGTCCTGCGCGCGGTGCCCGACTGCCCGATACCGGACTCGCTGGCCGGGCGGATCCGCGAAGGTGAGGGGGTCGCGGTGGCGCGCGAGCTCGCAGCTGAGATCGGGAGCCGACCGGGGATGCGTCTTCACGTGATCCCGCTCGGGGCCGAGCGGCATGCGCGTGACGTGGTGGAATCCTTCGACAGCGCTCGCTCCCGAGCCACCGTCTAAGCAAGGGGGGACCGTGGACGCCCCGGTGGACGATCTGGACGCCGACTCGGAGAGAGCTCCGATGCCAGACCTCGAGGGCTTCCTGGGCGACATGGACTCGGATGAGTTCCGAGCCCTGGCCCACGCCACCGTCGATCAGATCGCCGACTACTTGGAACGCCTCCCCAGCGTGCCACCACTCTCAAGGGTCCAGCCGGGGGAGCTAGCCAGCGCTCTGCCCGACGACGCCCCAGTGCAGGGTGAGCCGATGGACCAGATCCTGCGCGATGTCGACAGCCTGCTCCTGCCGGGGATCACCCACTGGGCCCATCCCCGTTTCTTCGCCTACTTCACCAGCTCAGGATCGGCCGCCGGGATCCTGGGCGAGATGCTGACAGCGGGGATAAACGTGAACGCTATGCTCTGGCGGACATCGCCGGCGGCGACCGAGCTGGAGTTCGTGGTGTGCCGGTGGCTGGCCCGGATGATGGGGCTGCCAGACAGCTTCGACGGGCATATAAACGACACCGCATCGGCCTCGACCTTAGTGGCCCTGGCCGCCGCTCGCGAGGGACTCGGCCGGGACATCCGCCAAAGAGGGCTTGCAGCGAGGCCGGAACTGCCCCAGATCGTGGTCTACGCGTCCGAGCAGGCTCACTCTTCGGTGGAGAAGGCGGTCATCACCCTGGGGCTTGGTCGGGAGAGCTTTCGACCGGTTCCCGTCGATTCCGACTTTCGCATGGACGTGGCGGAGCTCCATCGCCTGGTATCGGAGGACCAAGCTCGGGGAGCCTTGCCGATGGCCGTGGTGGCGACGGTCGGCACCACCGCCACCACCAGCATCGACCCGGTTCCCGAGATCGCGGAGCTGTGCCAGGAGCTCGATCTGTGGCTTCATATAGATGCCGCTCATGGCGGTGCGATGGCGGTCGTCCCGGAGTGGCGGGGAGTCTTGGCGGGGGCGGAACGCGCCGAATCGCTGGTGGTGAACCCCCACAAATGGCTCTTCACCCAGCTCGACTGCTCCGTGCTCTACACCACGCGGCCGGAGGTGCTAAAGCAGGCATTCTCACTGGTCCCGGAGTACCTCGCCACCCCAGAGGTGGGCCGGGAGGGCGGCTTCGGATCGCGCAACCTGATGGACTATGGCGTCTCGCTGGGGCGGCGGATGCGAGCTCTCAAGCTCTGGTTCGTACTCCGCCACTACGGACAGGAGGGCCTGGCCCAGCGGATCCGCCAGCACGTCCAGATGGCCCACTGGTTGCGAGGTCGGATCAGGATCACACCTGGCTGGGAGCTGAGCGCTCCCGTCCCGATGGCGACGGTTTGCTTTCGCCACCGTCCACCCGGCGTCATCAGCGAGTCGCGGCTGGCAGAGCACAACCGCGAGATCATGGCCCGCGTGAACCAGGGAGGTGAAGCCTTCATATCCCACGCGGTGCTGGGCGACCAACTGGTGCTGCGCGCCGCCATAGGCAACATCCGGACCCAGCCGGAGGATGTCGCCGCCTTGTGGGACGCGCTCAAGCAGGCTGCGGCAGCCTAGCCGGTCTGCTCAGACCGCGAAGAGCCCGTCCAGACGCCGGTACCGCTCTCGTCGGCGGGCCGGGTCAACCCCCTGGCTGACGAGCTTCTCCATCGTCGCCTCCAGGCGGGGTCGGAGCAGGGCAGCGGTTGCGTCCCAGTCAGTGTGAGCACCTCCTGGGGGCTCGGGCACGATCTCGTCGGCAATCCCCCATTCCAGGAGGTTCTTTGCCTCCAGACGTAGCGCTGCGGCCGCGCTCTGTTTGCGGCCGGCGTCCCGAAAGAGGATCGCGGCCGCCGCCTCCGGCGAAGCTACCGACAAGAACGCGTGCTCCAGGATCAGCACCGAGTCGGCGAGCAGGGTGGCCAGCGCTCCGCCACTACCTCCCTCCCCGATCACAACGGCGAGGTAGGGAGTTGGGAGCGCCAGCTGCGCCTCCAGGGTCTGGGCGATCGCCCAGGCCTGGCCGCGCTCCTCCGCTGCCACCCCGGGATAGGCCCCTGGGGTGTCGATGAAGCTGATCACCGGCAGCTGGAGCCGTCCGGCCAGGGCAAAGAGCCGCTGGGCCTTGCGGTAACCCTCGGGATGAGCCATGCCAAAGTTGCGGCGACCTCGCTCCTCCAGAGTGCGCCCCTTCTGATTGGCGACCACCCCCACCCGGCGCCCCCCGAGCCTGGCGAGTCCGATCACCATTGCGGCGTCGTCGCCACCCTGGCGGTCGCCGTGGAGTTCGATGAAGTCGTCGAGGCAGCGCTGGATCAGATCCAGGGAATACGGGCGGTCAGGGTGACGGGCCCCTTCCACCTGAGCCCATGCCGAGGCCTGCTCCTCGACGGTGGCACTTCCATCGCCATCACCTGAGGTCATGCGGCGGACTGGTCAATGTCTCCCGGCGGAGCGGATAGCACCCGCAGTAGCTGAGACAGCACCTCGCGCAGCTGGCGCCGGTCCACGACCTGGTCGATGAGCCCCCTCGCGTGATGGAACTCACTGGTCTGGAAGCCGGCTGGCAGCTGCTCGTAGGTCGCCTGGGTGATCACCCTCGCCCCGGTAAACCCGATCATCGCCTTGGGCTCCGCCAGGATGACGTCGCCCAGAGCCGCGAAGCTGGCGATGCTGCCACCCATGGTGGGGTCGACCAGGATCGAGATGAAGGGAAGATGACGCTCCGCCAGGTCATGGAGGGCGGAGACGCTCTTGGCCATCTGCATCAGAGAGAAGACGCCCTCCTGCATCCGCGCCCCCCCTGACGAGGTGACGCAGACGAAGGGAATCCGAGCCTCGGCGCTGGCCTCGATGGCCCGGGCGAGGCGCTCTCCCACTGCAGTGGAGAGGCTTCCCCCCAAAAATCCGAAGTCGAATGCCGCCAGCCCTACCGGGATCGAGTTGATCTCCGCTGCTCCGCTGAGGATGGCATCAGGCAGGTGCTGCCTCAGTCGTGCCTCGTCGAGTCGATCCACGTAGGCTCGGGTGTCGAAGAAGCCCAGCCGATCCCGGCCCTCCAGCCCCTCATCCCACACCTTGAAAGTGCCCGGGTCCGCGAGCTGTCGAATTCGTTCGTGGGCGCTGATGCGGGCATGGGCACCGCAGGCAGGACAGACGTAGAGATTCGCTGTCGCCTCCTCCACGGACTGGCTGGAGCTGCAGACGGCGCAGACGACCGGCCCGGTCTCCAGGGCCACGGCGGCCTGAGACGGGGAGTGGGTGGGACTCGCCGACATCGCTTCCTCCCTCACGAGCTCAGCACTCGAGGCGCCGTGCGACAGCACAGCTCCGACGTCACCACTGACTCAAGCAGAGTCCCGCAGCACCCCGCAAGGTTACGGCTCCGGCAAGAAAAGGGCGGCAAGCCGTAACCAGGAGGGCTGTTCGGGCCTTCAATGCGTGTGGGGTTGCCCTGGTACGGAGAGGTCGGCGCCAACGGCGCCAACGGCCGCCATCCGGTTCTCCCAGGGTGTCGGGTGGTCGGAATCGGCACCGCCGTGCCAGGCTGCCGCGTCGCCAATTCTGAGATCGAGGCTTTCCTCGATACCTCGAATGAGTGGATCCAGTCTCGGACCGGAATCCGGGAGCGGCGGGTTGCCGAGCCTGATCTGACACTCGTCGAACTGGCCGCCCGTGCCGCCAGGGCGGCCCTGGTGGGGGCCGAGCTGGATCCGTCGTCGATCGACACGGTGATCTGCTCCAGCAGCTCCCCGGATGCCACCTTCCCCTCACTGGCTTGCCGACTGCAGGCCGAGCTCGGCTGCCCACATGGTCCAGCTTTCGATCTGCAGGCAGCCTGCTCCGGGGCCCTCTATGGGATCGCGCTGGCCCAGTCGATGATCCAGGGAGGCCTCAGCCGCACGGTCTTGGTAGTCGCTGCTGAGATCTTCAGCCGGGTCCTGGACTGGAGCGATCGGTCGACTGCGGTTCTCTTTGGAGACGGCGCCGGCGCCTTCCTGATCGGAGGGCCTGACCAGAAGGGGGCCGAGATCGTCGCGCTGGACCTAGGCGCCGATGGCGACGGGGCCTGGGCACTTGACACCATCCGGTACACCCCTCCAGAGGAGACTCCAGCAAGTCCCCTTCCCGAGTACGCCGCGTCAGCGAGGGCACTGGATCGGGTGGTGCACATGGACGGTCGGGAGGTCTTCCGCTTCAGCACCAAGATCCTGGAGCAGATCGTGATTCGGCTCTCCGATGCAGCCGGGATTGAGCCGGATGCGATCTCCCTGTTCGTGCCTCACCAGGCCAACTCCCGGATCCTGGCTACCGCGGCCGGCCGACTGGGAGTCCCATTCGAGCGTTTTGCCTGCAATGTCGATCGGTTCGGTAACACCTCCTCCGCCTCGATTCCGCTGGCGCTCGCCGATGCGGAACGCATGGGTCGATGCCACGATGGCGAACTGGTCTGTTTGGTAGCCTTCGGAGCCGGGCTGACCTGGGGCGGGGCGATTCTGCGCTGGCAGCCGACCGGAGTGGTCAGCGACGACCCCGCTGATATCGAGTCCAGCCAGGGGACTCGGGTTCGGGAAGAACTGCCTGCCCACGGTCATAAGGAGGGCTCCCGGTGAGTGGTCCGACGCCAGACCAGCCGCGCCGAGTGGTGATCACCGGCATGGGCGCCGTGACTCCCCTGGCAGTGGGTGTGGATCTGACCTGGGAGGGGCTCCTGGCCGGGCGCAACGGAATCGCCAGGATCCAAGCCTTCGACCCCGAGCCTTTCGCCTCGCAGATGGCCGGCGAGGCCCTAGACTTCGATCCCGTCGACTTCATTGACCGGAAGCAGGTCAACCGAACCGCTCGCTTCACCCAGTTCGCGCTGGCCGCCACCACAGAGGCGATGGACCAGTCCGGGCTGATCGTCGACGACTCCAACCGGTACGAGGTGGGGGTGATCGTCGGCTCTGGAATCGGGGGTCTCAAGGTCACCGAGGAGGCCAGCTATACCCTGAGAGATCGCGGACCCCGAAGGCTCAGCCCCTTCACTGTTCCGATGATCCTGGCCGATATCGCCGCGGGTGAGATCGCGATGAAGCTCCAGGCCTGCGGGCCCAACTTCGCATTGATCTCGGCCTGCGCCACCGGTGCCCACGCCATCGGCGAAGCCACCGAGATCATCCGCCGGGGTGACGCCGTCGCCTGCGTGGCCGGAGCCAGCGAGGCATCGGTCACCCCGCTGGCGGTGGGAGCGTTCGCGGCCATGCGGGCGCTCTCCCAACGCAACGACGATCCCGAGCACGCCAGCCGGCCCTTCGACAAGGGGCGGGACGGGTTCGTGGTCGCCGAGTCGTGCGGGATCGTGATCCTGGAGGAGCTCGACCACGCGCGTCGTCGGGGCGCTCGAATCCTGGCCGAGGTCGTTGGCTACGGGGCCACCGCCGACGCCCATCACCTGACCGCGCCCGATCCGAGTGGCCGGGGAGCTCGATACGCCATGACGCGGGCATTGGAGAAGGCCGGCGCGAGGCCCGAGGATGTCGACTACATCAATGCCCACGGCACCTCCACCGAACTCAACGACGCCGCCGAGACGTCGGCGATCAAGCAGGCCCTCGGGGAAGAGCGCGCTCGGCAGATCCCGATCTCCTCGACCAAGTCGATGACCGGCCACAGCCTGGGTGGGGCCGGAGCGATCGAGTCGATCTTTTCGGTGATGGCGATCGTCGACGGTCGGGTGCCGCCGACCATCAACTACCAGGATCCGGATCCGGGCTGTGACCTGGACTACGTCACCGAGGGAACGCGCCGCGTGGACCCGCGGCTGGTGCTGAACAACTCATTCGGATTCGGCGGCCACAACGCCTGCCTGGCGTTCCGGCGCTTCTCCGACTGACGAAGCCGGTGGCCGAGGGCTGATCGAGCGCCGACCGGTCCCGCACCCCCAGTCTGGCTGGAGCTATCGCGCGAGGGTGGGAATATGCTCGCGGCGTGCACCCGCCCCCCCGACTCCGTCGATTTCTTCGACTGGGCGCTGCACTTACCGGATTCGGTGTGCTGCTCGTCGCCTGCGGCGGGTCGGGGCCGACGACTGGCCCCTCCGGGAGCCCCTCACCATCGATCTCTCCCACGGTGCCAGCCTGTTCCAACCAGACAGCGTTAGCCAAGTGGAGCGTGAACCAGCTGACGGAGCAGGTGGTGGCGATACCGGTGCAGGAGACCGACGTAGCAGCTGTCAGAACCGAGGTTGACCAGGGGGTGGGCGGAATTCTGTTGTTCGGCAGCTCCGCCCCTGCCGATCTTGGCTCCCAGCTGAATCGCCTGGAGGCCGCATCGCCCAGGGGCGTCGTTCCGCTGGTCATGACCGACGAGGAGGGCGGCGGGGTCCAGCGGATGGCCAACCTGGTGGGATCGTTGCCCTGGGCGCGCCAGATGGGCAGCACCATGACTCCAGCCCAAATCGAGGCCGCCGCGGAGTCCGTTGGGCGGGCCATGCTCCAACAGGGCGTGACCATGGACCTGGCTCCGGTCCTGGACATCGACGGTGGCGTCGGTCCCAGCTCGACCGACCCGGACGGGTCACGGTCCTTCAGTCCCGATCCGACGGTGGCCACCAATGACGGGTTGGCGTTTGCGGAGGGGCTCGAGGCGGCAGGGTTGATCCCGGTGGTCAAGCATTTCCCCGGTCTGGGCGGTGCCAGTGCCAACACCGACGACGCGCCGGCGACAACTCTGCCCTACTCGGCGCTCCAGACCGGCGGGCTGCTTCCGTTTGAAGCTGCGGTAAACGCGGGACTGCCCGCCGTCATGGTTTCGAACGCCTCCGTTCCGGGGCTGACCACCCTTCCAGCCAGCATTTCATCGGCGGCGATACAAGGCCTTTTGGTCGGGCGACTCCACTACCAGGGATTGATCCTGACCGACTCCCTGAGCGCCTTGGCCATCGCCGACATCGGCCTCAGCGTGGCTCAGGCGACAGTAGACGCGATCGCTGCCGGAGCCGACATGGTCATGTTCAGTTTGGGTGACCCCGAGCACGTGACAAGCGCCATCGACGCCGCCATGGTGGCCGCGGTGGCAGACGGTCAGGTATCGAGTTCGCGGCTGGTCGACGCGGTGAGCCAGGTCCTAGCGGCCAAGGATGTTGACCTCTGCTCCTAGGTGAATGACGATTGTGAGGGCGATCCGTTTTGGAGTGCACCGAGAGCGCCCGCTTGGTTGAGAGAGAGATACCCGGTGCGATAATCGCCCGCCGTGGACCAATATCGCGCCGCCAATCTGGCCAACTGGGACGAACGCGCCCCGGCTCACGCCAAGTCCCCTGACTACGCCGTCGACCGCTTCATCGAAGACCCGACATACCTAAGCGAGGTGGTCCGTTTCGATCTTCCGCGCCTGGGAGGTATTCAGGACGCGCGAGGCGTCCACCTGCAGTGCCACATCGGCACCGACACCATCTCACTAGCTCGACTCGGGGCCCGCATGACGGGATTGGACTTCTCGCCGGCCGCTCTGCGTGAGGCGCGTCGGCTGGCCGCCGCAACCAATCTGGACGTGGACTTCGTCGAGGCCGATCTCTATGACGCGGTGACCGCGCTCGGTATCGGGTCGTTCGACCTGGTTTACACGGGGATCGGAGCACTCTGCTGGCTGCCCGACATCGAGAATTGGGCCGCGGTCGTCTCCGACTTGCTAGTACCGGGAGGACGTCTTTTCATTCGAGATACGCATCCGATGCTGGGGTCGGTATGCAACCCTCGGCCTGACGGTCTGCTGGTGTTGGACTACCCCTACTTTGGAGTGCCTGAGCCATTGGTCGAAACCGAAGGCGGCACGTATGTCGAGACCGATGCGGTCTTCCAGCACAACACGGCCTACGAGTGGAGCCGCGGGTTGGGAGAGATCGTGACCGCCCTGCTGCGATGCGGTCTGCGGATCACCGGTTTGGTAGAACACGACAGCGTTCCCTGGGACGCGCTTCCGGGTCAGATGGAAGAACTTCAGGGCGGGGAATTTCGCTTGGCGGACCGCCCCTGGAGGTTAGCCCACAGCTTCACTCTCCAGGCGGTCAAGGAAGCCTAGCTGCCTGGGTGAGAACTGCCCTCGTGCCCACTCCCGTCATCTTCTCGTGGAGCGCTGGGAAGGACTCGGCCTTCGGTCTGTGGTCGCTCCAGCGAGATCCCGAGTTCGAGGTGTGCGCCCTCCTGACCACCCTCACCGAGGGGTATGGTCGCGTGAGTATGTCGGGGATTAGGGAGGAGCTCCTCGACAGCCAGGCTCGGATGCTTGGGTTGCCGCTCGTCAAGGTCTGGATCCCTCCCGACTGCCCCAACTCGGTTTATCAGTCGCGGATGTCTAGTGCTTTGGCAACAGAGCCTCTCCTCCGCGTCCAGCACATGGCCTTCGCAGACCTGTACCTGGAAGACGTCCGCGCCTACCGAGAAGAACGCTTGGAAGCAGTCGGGAAAGTCGGAGTCTTCCCGCTCTGGGGCCGGGACACGGCCGCCTTGGCCAGAGAGATGATCTCTGCCGGAATCAGGGCAACGTTGGTATGTGTCGACCCCCGGGTGCTGCCTGCCTCTTTCGCTGGCCGACCATTCGACGAGGGTCTGCTGGACGAGCTGCCCGAAGATGTTGATCCGTGCGGTGAGCGGGGGGAGTTCCACACGTTTGTCTGGGCGGCACCCATGTACTCAGCTCCTATTCCCTGCCGATCGGGAGAAGTGGTCACGCGGGACGGATTCGTCTTCTGCGATTTGGTGCCAGGGAGAGCCGGCTAAAAATTGTCGTACGCCAATCGGGGCAGCGGTGAACCCGGCGGGCGCTGATCAACTCCCCTGGTCTGCATCTGGCTCGAGTCACGCCTCAGACGGGACTTCGCCTCGCCGGTGGGTGCGACGGATCATTCGCAGCGAGGTCAGGGCGCTCGGAGTCAACGCCGGCTCCAGATGCCGAGCGTCGCCGGCTCATTCGGCGAGGGCTCAAGCGCGCGCGCCGGATAGACGGCCACCTGCCGGAACTGCTCCGACAGGCCGGCTGGTTGGGCGGTTCGCACTCCCGTATCGCCGAGCCACGCAACCGTGTCGCCTAGGTAGAAGGACAGGCAGTCCCCGAGCGACGAAAAGAGTGGCGGCCAGCAGACGAATAGGGTGCGGTCAGAATGAGCGGCGAGCACCTTCTGGTCTCCCTCTAGCACACTCGTCCAGGTGGCAGCCCCTGGGTGGTACCGGTTGGTGCGCTGGCCGCCCGGAGGGCACTGGTCGAAGGCGATGATGTCGGTCAACGCTTGCCGCAGCCGATGCGCCCAGTAACCAGTGCCTGCTCCAATCTCCACCAAGGGAGCGAGGCCTCGAAGGACGCAAAGCAGTTGCGGCTCCGGAAGCACATACGAGAACCGAACCGCAAGTGCGGTCAGTTCGTCTCCAACTTTTGGCGGAGACTCAAGCCGGGCGAGGGACTGGGCGAGCGGATCCTCGACGTTGTGAAATTCAGCTGGGTCAGCCAGAGCTTCAGCCTTTGTCACCATGTGACTATCCCAGCGGACAGGGTCGACCGGACTGTGGCCGAGAAATGGCCGCCCCTGGAGATGAGGTCGTCATCGCCTCAAGAAAAGTAAGGAACCGAACTGTGGTCGTACTTTGATCCCACCCTGCTTTGGTGACTTGGTCCGGCGCGGCGGGATGCCGTGAACCGGAACCTCTTGGTACCACGCGGGGGTGTCGGGCCTGCCTGCCGAACTCGAGCCCAGACTAGCTTGGTGGGGTTGTTTGAAGGTTGCCAATCAGGCCCAACTGGACTTCGAACGGAGTCCCTTTCAGGGTTGTGGGGCTGGGGCTTGTAAACCCTGGTGACGGCAACGTGTAAACCTAAGTCGACTCGGGGCATCGAGTTGCGGGACGGATCCGCATCCCTCACCGCCTTCGCTCCAGTCGTACCACGAG
>JBAWFE010000057.1:0-22298 GCA_049591595.1 Candidatus Dormiibacterota bacterium | reverse complement strand
GGATCGGCTAGGGCGGGTACTCCAGGTTGACCGGGGCGCGGCCCATGGGTTACCTTCCAGCCTCGCACGGTCGCGCTTATGTGGGAGGACGTATGCGCGGAGCCCGCTTTGCTGGGCGCGCCTGGCTTGCTGCCAGCGTGGCCGGATTGGTATGGGTCTCCTCGATCTTCGTACCAGGCCTAGGGGCCACAGCTCAGCAGTCGACCGACTCCGTCAACCAGCAAGCTCTGACCTCACTGCTGGAGCAGTTAGAGGCTCAGGGGGAGGTTGCCGACGCGAGTTCGGTGAAGATCCTACTGACCAAGATCGAGACGAACCAAGACCAGCTCAACTCGCTGAACCAGCAGTTGAGTAACGATCAGACGACCCAGCAGGTTCTGCAGGTCCAACTAGCCGGGGACCGCACCGCGCTGGTCAGTCTGGTAAGCACCGCCTACGTCGATGGCAACGGTAGCGCTGAGGTGGCCACCGCCTTGGCCTCCCCCGACATGACCCAGTTCTTCGACAACTCCACCCTGCCTGAAGCCATCGCCTCCCAGGTGACTCAGCTGGTGAAGTCGATCCAGCACGACCAGCAGTCGATCACCAAGGCTGACCAGCAGCTGCTCGCCGATGAGGCCAGTGCCGAGTCGATCGAGGGGGAGCTGGGGGTCCAGTCCAATGAACTGATGGCCGAGCTGGTCCACCCCTCGCCCACGCTTAGCACCGGTGAATGGGCATTCGCCTTCGGTACCTGCACCTACTGGGCGGCAGGCCAGTGGCGGGCCAACGGCTGGGATGTGAACTGGGGCGGGGACGCCTACCAATGGTGGGCCAACGCCGCCGCCGCCGGCCATGCGGAGGACAGCACTCCCGAGGTGGGGGCGATCGTGGTCTGGCCGCCCGACTCCGGGGGCGCGTCTGACGCTGGCCACGTCGCCTATGTCACCGCGGTCGACGTACCTGGAGCCGGCTCCCCAAACAACTTCGAAGTCTCCGAGATGAACTACTACGGTTCAGGAGGAGGGTTCGATCGGGTCGACTACCGGGTCGTACCCGACTCGGGCTCCGGGTTCGACGGCTTCATCTACCCGCCCACAACGAGCTCCTGATTTGGCCCAGCTGACCTGGCCGTCCTACACCCCCAGAGTCGCGCTCAGTCTTCGCTCTTCTGAGGAGAAGGTTCCGACCCGGCGGATTCCGCTCCTGGCGAGCCGCCTGCGTTGGATCACGGCGGCTAGCATCCTGCTCATCAGCGCGCCGGTGGTGGGCGCCCTCGCTACTGGAGGGGCCACCGGGCCACCCTCAACCACCCCCGCCGCGATCGCGCAGGTGGCCAGCCAGGCGCGCAGCGTCCTGGCCGTGACCGACTACCAGGTGACCCTGCCCCTCCAAGAGGCTCAAGTACTGCCGCCACCCCCACCGCCCGCAGTGGCCGCCGGATTGCCTTACGGCTCGGCCTTCTGGCAGGCGGTACCGGAGCCACCCGTCGGCACCATCATGCAGATCATCTGGTCCGCGGCCCAGCAGTACGACGTCTCCTACAGCTGGCTGCTCGGGGTGGCCAAGTGTGAATCTGGTCTAAACCCCACCGATGTCAACAAGTCCTCGGGAGCCAGCGGGCTCTTCCAGTTCATGCCCGCCACCTTCCACGCTCATGGCGGCACCGACATCTGGGACCCGGTCCAGCAATCAGATATCGCCGCCAAGATGTTCTCGATCGGCGAGTCCGGGGAGTGGGTCTGCAAATAAGCTGGTCGTCCAGCCCCGTTCCCAGCCGTCTGGCGGGTGCTGATAAGGGCGAATTGAGTCCGCTTCTGTTAGCCAGGCCTCGACTTAGACTTTGCCGGTGCCTCCCTCGGACAGGTCTCCCGATCTGCCCACTCTGCGGCGCTGGCTCGGAGGGCGCCAGCCCAAGTGGCTGGAGGCGCTGGAGGAGTTGGTCCGCTGCGAGTCGCCCAGCGGAGATCCCCAAGCGATCGAAGCGTGTGCCCAGATCGTGGAGCGCCTCTTCCGGTCGGAGGTGGAGCCGACCGAAGCCCGGCTGATCGAGGGCGAAGGAGGTCCGTCCCTGGCGCTGCGCTGGGGCAACCGAACGGACCCGCCAATACTGATGTTGGGCCACCTCGACACGGTCTGGGAGAAGGGATCATTCCACCCCCTCTACCAAGTCGAACAGGGACTAGTTGAAGGCCCCGGGGTATTCGACATGAAGGGCGGGGTGGTGGTCGCTCTGGCGGCTCTGGCCGGACTGCGCAGCCTGGGCGCCTTCTCAGGTGGACTCACCCTGCTCCTGACCGGGGATGAGGAGGTGGGCAGTGGAGGCTCCCGAGAGCTGATCGAGGCTGAGTCCCGCGGTTGCCGGGCCGTGCTGGTGCTGGAACCCCCTCTCGGCCAGGCCGTCAAGGTCGCCCGCAAGGGCGTCGGAGGGTACCGCGTCACCGTGCGGGGCCGAGCCGCCCACGCCGGATTGGAGCCCGAACGGGGAGTGAATTCGCTAGTCGCGATCTCTCCTCTCGTGGCCCAGGTGGCAGCCCTGGCCCGACCAGAGCTGGGCACGACTGTCTCCCCGACCGTCCTCCAGGCCGGCACCCGGACCAATGTGATCCCGGCCCTGGCCGTACTGGAGATCGACGTGCGCTTCGCCACGGCCGCCGAGGCCGACCGGATCTCGGAGGCGATGCAACGGCTCCGGGCCACCGTTCCGGAGGTGGTTGTGGAGGTCACGGGCGGGGTCAATCGGCCACCGTTCGAGCTGGACTCCTCGAGGGCGCTCTTCTCCTTGGCCCGGGAGGTGGCGGCCCAGCTGAACTGGACCGAACTCGAGGGAGCCGCGGTAGGCGGTGGCAGCGACGGTAACTTCACCGCGGCGCTGGGAGTGCCGACTCTGGATGGGCTCGGGATCGTCGGGGGCAACGCCCATGCTGAAGGCGAGTGGGTTCAGACCGATTCCATCCCGGATAGGGCGGCGCTGCTGGCCGGATTGCTGGTCCGAATTTGGGAGGGGAGGTTGGGATGACAGGTGACCTGCCACCACTTCGGGTGGAGCGAGCCTGGCTAAGGGTCGTCGAGCTGCCGCTGGTCTCCCCGTTCACCACCAGCTTCGGCACCCAGACCGTACGCCGGGCGCTCTTGGTCGAAGTCGAGGGAGATGGGGTTTCCGGCATCGGTGAATGTGCGGCCGGGATCGAGCCCGGGTACTCCTCGGAGACCTGCGCCGGGGCCCTGCTGGCGCTGCGCGACTACATCCTGCCCTCGGTGGTCGGGGGCCCCAACGCCGACGTGATGGGGCACGCCGATGGCTGGGCGTGGGTGCGCGGCCACCACATGGCCAAGGCTGCAGTAGAGATGGCCCTGCTAGATCAGGCGGGACGGGCCAGCGGTCGGAGCCTCGCCCAGATCTTGGGAGGAACGCGTTCGCGGATCAGCTGCGGAGTCAGCATCGGAATCCAGCCGTCGCTGGCAGCGACTCTCACCGCGATTGAAAGCTATCTGGGTGAGGGATACCAGCGGATCAAGTTGAAGTGCAAGCCGGGCTACGACGTGGAGTTGGCCCGGGCGGTCCGACAGCGCTTTCCTGCCACCCCGCTGATGTTGGACGCCAACAGTGCCTACTCTCTCGCCGATCTGGACCAGCTGCGGGCGCTGGACCAATTCGACCTGATGATGATCGAGCAGCCCCTGGCGCACGACGACCTCATCGACCACGCCGCGCTTCAGGCCCAGATCGAAACGTCGATCTGCCTAGACGAGAGCGTGGAGTCGCTGGCCGACCTCCGGGCGGCGATTGCGCTCGGTTCGGGGCGGATCCTCAACATCAAGGCGGGGCGGGTCGGGGGCCTGATTTCGGCGGTCCAGCTCCACGACAGCTGCCAGGAGGCGCGGTGGCCGGTGTGGTGTGGTGGGATGCTGGAGACCGGGATCGGGCGGGCCGCCAATCTGGCGCTGGCATCGCTGCCAGGGTTCACGCTGCCCGGGGACACCTCCGCCAGCAACCGCTACTTCGAACAGGACATCCTGCTCCAGCCCTTCCAGCTGTCCCGGGATGGGACGCTGCCGGTACCGAGCGATCCCGGACTGGGGGTCGAACTGGACCGGCGCCGCCTGGAGCAGTCGACAGTGCACCGGGAGGAGTTCCGGCCGAGCTGAGCTGCGTGGGCTTGTTTCCGGGCAACTGATCGCGCGGGGCTAGGGTACGATCGAGCCTCAAGTGAAAGACCGCAATCAGCAGAACACCCTGGTAGTGGTCGGCGAGGCCAGCCTGGCTCGCCGCGCCGCCGAACTGGTCCCCTCCTTCCAGGTAGTGGGAGCGGTCGAGGACCTCGAGCTGGCCGATCCAGCGACCAGCCTGGCCCGGATCGGGGCCATGCTCGACCGCGGCCAGCCGCCGGCGGCGGTTCTCTGCAGCGGCAACCCCGGATTCACCGTCCTCTCTCAGCTGCGCCACTTTCCCGCCAATCGCTGTTACGTCTTCCCCGGGGACTCGCCCTGGCCACTGCCCACCCTGCAATGCCTGGTGGAGGCAGCCGGCATGACCCTGCTGCAGAATCTGGAGAGCCTCCCGGTGGCGCTGGTCGGCCGCACCGTCAAGGGCGTCCGCCGTCCGGGGTACGAGGAGATCCCGACCGGATCCGGGCTGGAGGCGGAGGAATCGGTCAGCCGGCTCAAGGCGGCCCAGGTCCAGAACGCCAGTCGGCCCAACGGGACTTCCCCGCCGCGCGATGACTTCGGTTGGGCCGACGCGCCGACCGTCCAGGTGCCGCCGGCCCCGGTGTCCTTGGACGAAGCTCTCGATGATGAAGACCCGAGTTCGGTGATCCTCGACGTGTCCGACCGCCCCCTGCAATCGGCCTCGGCCTACCTCCCGACCGATCTGCTCCGGATGTTGCGGCCCAGGGCGGAGCAGGAGTAGATGCCCAACTTGCCCAAGCGGCGCAAGTCACCCGACCCCCAGCTGGTCGAGCGGATCCGGAGCGAGATGCGGAGGATCTTGGCGGTGCTGGACGACGCCGCCGTGAGCGGCAACATGAGTCGCCTCGGGCAGGCCTTCGCTGGGGACGCGTTGGCCGAGCTCAAGGCCAGATTCACCGCCTATCAGTCGGCCGGAATCCAGGTCAGTCCGTTCCGGGAGTCGCTCAACCTGGAGATCTCCGAGATCGCTGGCCAGAGCCAAGCCACGGTGCGTCTGCGGTACCGCGATCGGACCAGCTTTCTGACCACCGAGGCATCGCCTAGCACAACCAACGAGGCGGTCCAGCTGCGCATGGTGCTGGACGGCCAGCGCGAACCGTGGCGCGTCACCTCGATCACCGAGGAGTGAACCCGAACCTGAGTTCCGGCGAAGCGCATGGTAGGCTGAGATGACTGCAGAGTCAACCAGTGGTGGTGGCCCCGCGGCAGGTCCCAATTCCGTGATCTGGTGCCCATGAGTCCCAAGCGCACGCCCAAACCGGAAGAGCCCGGTCCGAGCCTGGACGCCGAAGATCCGGCGGAGCCGGTCGTGGTTGAAGTAGACGATGACGAGGAGGAGTTGGAGATCGCAGAGGAAGCCGAGCCGGAAATCGTGGCTGATGCGCCTCCCGCCCCGGTCATCCGCGTAGCGCCCCGACCTTCCCCGACCCGTCCCTGGGGCGGCAACCGGGGGGCGGTCTCCATCGAGGACCTCAGTCCGGAGGAGCTGACTCCCGAAATGCGCTGGCCTCCGGGCACCTGGGTGAAGGTGAACGACGTGGTTCGCCACAGCACCGGCGAGGTCATCGACGGCATCTCGGTCGGTGATGTCGGCCAGGTGATCGCCGCTCTCTCACAGACCCTGGTCGTGCTGTTTCCCACCCGGGACAACCGACGTGAGGTCGTCCACATCGACTCCATCGAGGCGGTCGAAAAGAAGCCCAAGGGCCACTGACGGCGCCGGGGAGACGTTCGGCTTGAGGTCGACCGATCGGGAGTCCGTCCGGCCGCGGTCCGATCGGTTGGTGCTGAACGGGCTGCGTTTCTTCGGCCACCACGGGGTCTCCGCCTCCGAGAGGCGGGCCGGCGGCGAATTTCTAGTCGATCTGGAAGTTGAAGCCGACGTCAGCCAGGCCCAGGTCACCGATGAGGTGGCCGACACGGTCAACTATGTGGACCTGTACGAAGTCGTTAGGGCGATCGTGGAGGAGGCCCAGTTCCACCTTGTTGAGGCGCTGGCGTCCCACATCGCCGAGGCGGTGGTCGCTCTGCCCAAGGTGCAGCGCGTGCAGGTCCGCGTGACCAAGCCCCCGAGGCTTCCTCGCCAGGAGACCGGATTCGCGGTGGAGGTCTTCCGACCGCGCTGACGTCGGCCCCGCTCGAGGCTCCCGGCGGACTGCGTTGGAGCGGGAACTTCCCCGAGCCAACATGGATACCTTCCGATTTGCGGACAACCTGGACGGCGAGGCAGTGGTTGCCCTGGGGCTTCCGGCCTACCGGCTCCTGCTCTTGGGACTCGGATCTGCCAGCGCCTGGGCGGTAGCTGAGGTGCCGCTGCCAACCCCGCTGCGGCTGGGTGTCGCCGGGCTCCTCGCGCTCACCACGGGCACCATGAGCTGGGGAAAGGTTCAGGGAGTGTCGGTCGCCCGATGGAGTTGGCTGTGCTTGGGATTTGCCAGCCGGCTCGCCTCGGCGTCCGCGGAGTTCCACTCCCGTTGGATCGATACGGATCCAGGGTCGACCGAGTCGGAGGTCACCGGGAGTCAGGACGAGGGCCCGGGCCTGGTGGCCTTCCTGTCGCTCCGGGCGGGAGTCGGCTGCACCACGGTGTGCAGAGCCGTCAAAAGCCAGTTGCTAGCGAATGCACAGGAGAGTGGTGACGGGCAGCTGGTCGGTTCTGAGTTCTCGTCCCGGGTCGAAGCCGGGCGGATACCGATGCTCCTCGATTGGGGGACAGGACCCCAGAACCGACCTCTCGGTTCTCGATTGGTTGGGCTGATTCTGGTCTGGGATGGCGAGGAGAGCTACCGTGACGAGTTCTCCGACAAGGTCGCCCTCCTGAGACGACGCTTTCCCGGAGTCGTCGTACTGGTCGCCCTCAACTGCGCGCAGTCGTCCGCCGGGCTGCGAACCCAGATCGCCGGAGCTGGCGCCAGGCTGGCGGCCGCCGTACCGGTCGACGGGCGACCTGGAGACGGGAAACGCGCCTCACTGACCGCGACCACCGCCCCGGCCTCGGATGGGGTGAAAATGCTGGCTCGGGAGGTGCTCGCCGCCTCGAGATCCTGGTGAGATCCGATGCGGCGACGATCTCAACCCCGGTAACCTGGCGCACCCAAGCCCCCGACCTCCTGGACCTGGTTGCCCCAGAGCGTCAAAAGTTGGCCGGTGAGCTGGCGACCTGGCTCGAACAGCTCCGGCAACCGGTGCGCCTCCTCGTGTGTTCGCGGCGCGAGTCACGGACACCACAGAAAGCGATCTCCGCAGCTGCTCGGATCTCCTTCGAATTGCAGCGGATCCAGGACGAGCACCTCGCCACCGAGGACGACGAGCGACCGATCTTTCGCCGACGGGTCTTCCTGACCGCACTCGGTTCGCCAACTGACCGGGAGCTTCCAACGCTGCCCCCTGTATGGCTGAGCTCTCAGGAGCGGCCTCCGCTCCTGAGTGAGGGTCCTTGGCGGGAGCGAGCGAACCTTCTCCTAGCCGGTGGTCGCTGCCTGAGCTCTTTCTGGTTGGAGCGCCTGCCGGGAGTGGCGGTGGCCCCAGGTTGGCTGTGGGCACTTGTGGGAGTGCCGGCGGACTTCGATCTCGTCCTGGACATCTGGCCGCGGGCGTCCGGTGGAGCCGACCGGACTCTGCGCCGGCGCATGCTCGGGCTGAGGGCCAGAGAGCTGGCCGCGGGGGAGCGCGGAGAGGAAGGGGACCCGCGGCTGCAGGCGGCACTCGACTCGGCGGCCCGGCTGCGGGAGGTGCTCGCCAGATCCGAGGGAAAGCTATTCGACCTGGCGATGACTGTGACGGTAGCCGCGGATAGCCCAGATGAGACCCACCGCGTGGCGGGCCAGTTGCGATCTAGGATGACCGCCCTCAGGGGCGCCTTGGCACCAGCCTGGTGTAGCCAGGCGCCAGCAAGGCTACAAACCGAGCTGCGCTCGACCGAACCATCCGGTCCCCGAAGGGTGGTTCAAAGCAGGGAATTGGCGTCCCTCTGGCCCTGGCTGGACGACTGGGATGGCCGGACGAGCGGGGCGGTCAATTTGGGCAGGCACCTGAGGACCGGGGCGCCCGTGTGGCTGAATCTGCACGATACCTCGGCCCTTCCGAACGCCAATCTGGGGGTGGTTGCCGCCTCCGGAAGCGGCAAGTCCTATCTAGGCGGACTGCTGGGGTTGGAGGCAGTCCGTCTCGGGGTCCGAACGGTGGTGTTGGATCCAGAAAATGAGCACCGTCGGTGGTGCGAGGCGGTGGGTGGTCAGTACCTCTCACTGGGGGAGTCCGCCCCGTGCGGATTCAATCTGCTGGAGATGGCAGAGCCGGGCGAGGCTCCCAGCGCCGTGGCGGAGCTGGTCTCTCTGCTCTGCGGCCGGCTCTCCCCATCGGAGATTGGTCAAGTGTCGGACTCGGTCAGAAGAACCTTGGCCGAGGCTGGCTCCGGCACGGCAGTGCTTTCTGACTGCCTCCCTCGACTACGCCAGAGCGAGGCCGGTGAGGCGGTAGCCGTGAGGCTCATACCGTGGCTCGATGGCACTCCCGGGGCGCTGTTCAACTCCCCCGGACGGGGCCCCGCGGTCGAGATTGCTGCCGCCGTCGGCCTCCGCGAGCTACCGGCCACCTGGGTGCCCGCCGCCACCCTGCTGGTTTCCCACTGGCTCTGGTCGTGGATCCGCTCGCAAGACGGGCACAAGCAGGCGATCGTGGATGAGGCGGGGCTGCTGGCAGACAATGAGCCGCTGCAGCGGCTCATGGCTCAGCTGGCACGCCGAATCCGCAAATACCAGGGTTCCCTGGTGCTGCTGACCCAGTCAGCCGGAGATCTCCTGGGGAGCGCCCCTGGGGAGGTGATGGCGGTGAACTCGGCGACAATGCTCCTGGGCAGCCAACATCCGGCGGCGGCGGTCCGGCTCCAGCAGGGATTCCTCCTCGATGACGACCAGCGCCAGTGGTTGGAGCGAGCGACCCGTGGGCAGTTCCTCCTTCTCCTTGGCCCGCGGCGATCGCCCATCCAGATCGAGACCGCGGAGCAGTATCACCGGCTGCTCAGCAGCGACCTTCCGTCCTGACCCGAGCGAGCAACTGGCGGGTGCTGTCCAGCGATTGCGGGCCGTTGTCTAGAATCGATCTCCATGGGTCGGGTGATCTTCGTGCGGCTGACCAATCCCGGCCGAGCCAGCGCGTCCGAGTGGCGGCATGCGGTTGCCGGCTTCTCCGCTTCGCGGGTCTGGCGCTCGGATCCGCTCTGGCTGGCGACTGACAGTTCGCCGGGTCTCTTCGAGATGGAGTACCTGCGCCACCTCCGCTCGGAGGCGGGGGATCCTATCTGTGGGGCTGGCTTTGTCCGGTTGGCGGGCGACGAGACCGACGCCCTGGCAGTCTGCTTCGGCCTGCTCCAACTGACGCGCACGCTGGGCGGCCGAGCGGTGGTCACCGATCCGGACAACCCGATCCGCAAGCAGCGTGAGCTGGCAGTGGTCGAAGGCGAGGTGAGTGGACCCCGCGGCATCGATGAGGTGATGGTGTCGGGACCGATCTTCAAGCGGCTCCCGGGAGGCACCATCACCTTCTACCCGCCCCGCTACCGGGGGGTGACGCTGCCCGGCCCAGCCAGCTCGCCCGGTTGGTGGAGCTTCGCCATCCACGGGATGCAGGACCAGGCGCCGGGGTTCCTCGAGGCGGAAGCCGAGGCGATGCGCATCTACCGCAGCTTGCGGGCGATCGGCTGATCGCTTGCGGGCGGTGGTTCAGCGCGTGGCGCAGGCCCGGGTCACCGTCGATGGCGAGCTGGTGGCGGCGATTCGCACGGGCTTGGTGATCTACCTGGGAGTGGCGCGTAACGACGACTCGGCCGTTGCCGGTCATTTCGCGGGCCGTCTGGCCAAACTGCGGATCTTCCCCGATGGTGAAGGCAAGATGAACCGCTCACTGCTGGACGTTGCTGGTGAGGCGCTGGTGGTGAGCCAGTTCACCCTCTTCGCCGACACCCGTCGGGGACATCGGCCGGCGTTCGCCTCCGCGGCCGGGCCGGATCATGGTCAGGATCTGTACCAGACGTTCGGCGAAGAACTGCGCCGCCTGGGAGTGGCCCGAGTGAGTCAGGGAAGGTTTGGAGCCCACATGCTCGTCGACTCTGTAAACGACGGGCCGGTGACCATCGTGGCCACCAGTGCCGAGTCTCCCTGGTCGGCCGACTGCGGCTGACTGGCACCAGTTCCCCGTCCTGGCGGACATAGGGGAGGGAGCATCTCGGTCCGCAGGGAGTCATCACGTGAGCGAGCTCAATTCGTTGCTCAATTCCTGGGTGCTGATCGGTCAGGGGATCATCGGCAGTCTCGGCACCCTGGCCTTTGTAAGCGCCTTTGTCTGGCGAGTGGTCGCTCCCAACCCGCACAGTGCCATGGAGGCGCAGCGATGGCTCGGCCGAATCGCCGTCGGGACGTTGGGGGTGGAGCTGGCCGGGGTGCTAACCCACGTTCTGCTGGCAGCAGTCCCCCATAGCCTGGGGTGAGGGTTGGTCGCGCTGACCTTCCCCACCTTCGACCTCCATCCGCTCTCCCTGCTCACTCACCTGATCAGCGGAACGCTCAGCTCGTTCGTTGCATCGTCTCGAGAGGCTCTGAACACTGCGCTACAGACATATCTCTTCGGTACCTATGACGCCGCTAGCCAGCTGTCGCACCATCCCTTCACCGATACGCCCGGAGTGGCCCAGCTAAACCACGTCCTGCTGGGCGCAGCTGGAGCCCTACTGGTAGCCGTCTTCCTCTACAGCTCGCTCCGCACCGTGGCGAGTGCCGGCGACGCCCGCCACCACCTGCAAGTGGTCCTGCCTCGGGTGCTGGTCGCACTGGCTTCGGGGCTTGTCAGCCTGCCGCTGCTCCAGCAAGCGATCAACCTAAATAACGCATTGAGCGCAGTCGTCGCGGGTGGAGGAAGTGTCAGCCTCGCGCAACTTCCCTGGGACTCACCACTCAGTGGCTCCGCTCTGCAGTCGGCATCCACCAACATATTCTTGCTTCTGTTCGCAGCAGCCTTGGTGGTTGCCGTGGTGATTCTGGTGCTCGCGTACGTGATCCGCTACACGCTATTGGCGGTCCTCTGCGCTGCGGCACCACTCGCTGCCATCGCCTGGATACTGCCCGAAACTCGGTCGTTTTCAAGGCAGTGGCTGCGGCTTTTTGTCGTCACTCTTTTCATGCAATTCGGCCAATTGCTGGTCCTGCGTAGTGCAATCGCGCTGGCGTTTGCCCGTGGACAGGGAGTAATCGGCATCCTTTATGCATTCGCCGCGCTGTACCTGATGCTGCGCGTGCCGGGCGCCCTCAACGTCGCCTCGCATTACGGCGCTAGCGCAGAGGGAGCAGGACGACGCTGGGCCCGTGCCGCGCGAAGGCTGGCAGCGACCGAGTTGTGAGCCGGGCAGTCAGAGAGTGACGTGCACCTCTACCACCACCGTGCCCCAGAGTCGCTCTAGTTGGCCGAAGAATTCGCTCGCCCGCAGCGTCGGCCGCCCCTCCAGGTCTCCGAAGGTCAGCTCTGCGCGAGCAACCGGAAGCCGCGGCGCCCAGGTGAGTGCCGAGATGTCGAAACTCTCGGCACAACGAGGACAGGCGCCGCGCATGGGGTCGGGGACGGGAAATCGCAACCGAAAGAACTCCAGCCGATTGCCACAGCTGGGGCACCCTGACTCATACCCCTGGGGCGGATCGGTATCGAAGCCGTCAGGCCCAGGGTCCGGATAGCAGCGCAGAATTCCGGCCTCGAGTCGGACCTCGCCGCGGACGACTCCGGCCATGGGCAGCTGCCCCGGCGCCAGCAGGAGTCGAGCGAAAGCGGGTCCGGGCAGCAAGTCGACAGGCTCCGCGCCACGAGTCGCCAGTCCACACTCAACCAATAGGTCGGCGGTATCCTCCAACTGCCCAGCTCCGGGGATAAAGGTCTGGTCTTCTGGGAGCAGGTGGAGCCAGGTCCGGTGTCCGTGAGCGCCGTGGCCATGTCCGGCCGCCAGAGTGGAGGGCATCTGGCCAGGATCCTAACCGCCCCACCACGCGCGGGGAGGCGGACAGCTATGGGTGATGGGGAAGGGTCGGGTGAAGTCGGCGCTGGCGCTGGTCGGAGCGTGCGCCGCGCTCTCCATCGTCGTTCCTCCTTTGGCCGGCCTCCTCAATGGGGTCGGATCGTTAACTCTCTTGGCCATGGGGGGATATGCGGCCTACCGGGCCTGGGCCTGGCTGGAGACCGTAGTTGAGGCGTCCCGGCGACCGACCACTGTCCGGCGCAACCTGAACCGGTCAGATCCCGGCGATGACCCGCCGCTTCCAAAGTCGCGTTCTCGAGCTCCCGCCAAGGTTCTTTCGGAGCTGGAGCCGGTCGGGGAGGCAGAGCGCAAGTTCCGCTGGCCACGGGTGGTTCGTCCGGCCCGCAGTTACGCCGAACCGTCTCGAGACCGGTAGCCGTGGGTCCGTTGGGGAGCAAGTTTGAGATCGAGGCACGCCGCAGCTACTGCTACGATCGAGACGTGGAAGTGGTCAAGATTCGACCTCGCGGGTACTGCCATGGCGTGGTAGAAGCAGTCCGAGCTCTGCGCCAAGCTGCGGAAGAGCACGAGGGTGAGTCGGTGGCGATGCTCGGCTATCTGGTCCACAACGAGCACGTGACCAGGGAGTTCGCCGACCGGGGGGTGAAGCTGATTGATGCCCCCTCCCGCCTGGAGGCTCTCGAAGAGGTGACCGAGGGAACTGTGGTGCTTACCGCGCATGGGGTATCCCCGGAGGTCAAGGAGCGTGCCCGAGCCAAGGGCCTGAATGTGGTGGATGCCACTTGCAGCGACGTGGTACGGACCCACGACCTGGTGCAGCGGCTGACGTGCGAAGGGTACACCGTAATTTACATCGGCAAGGCTGGCCATCCGGAGCCAGAGGGCGTACTTGGCGAGGCACCTGACAAGATCCACTTGGTGCAGTCCTTAGAGGACGTCGACACCTTGGAACTCTCCACACCCAAGCTGGCGGTGACTACTCAGACCACCCTCTCGGTGTGGGACACCCAGTCGATCATCGATCGACTCCGTCAGCGGTTCCCGCACATCGAGGTTCACAACGAGATCTGCAGCGCGACCCAGGACCGTCAGCAGGCGGCCGTCGAGGCCGCCAAGGACTGCGACGTAGTGATCGTGGTCGGCAGCTCCCGCAGTAGCAACAGTCAACGCCTGGTGCAGGTGGTGCACGAGCTGGCTAAGCGTCCGGCTTATCTGGTGGATACCGTCGCTGATCTGAGATCTGAATGGTTTGTCGGCTGCAACCGAGTGGGTGTGACCGCGGGTGCCTCCACCCCAACCGGCCTCACCCGGGAGGTGATCGCTGCCTTGGAGCAGATGGAGGATTCGCCCTCAACTGTCTCGCCCTCCTCGGAGCAGGCACCGGTCTAAGTCGGTCGCTGCCCTCGGCGGCCCGGGCATCACCGGTCCGCTGGCGACGCCCTGCAGGTACCATCTGACCACGTTGAAGAACGCACCGAGCCGCCCCCTGATCGCCGAGTTGGTGGGTCCCAACCCGCGACCGCTCACGAGGGCCCGCATGGCCACCGTCGTGCTGGCGACAGCTCCGCTAGCGGCGCGCCTGGGCTGGTGGTGGTGGAGCCAGGGTCGTCACCGGAGCCTGACCTCCTACGCCCCCTTCGAGTCCGCGCCTTCAGCCGTGGAGCACACGGAAATCGAGATGGTGAAGCGTACCTTGGGACGTTGGCGGTTACGAGTGAACAGCACCCGGTGGGTGGTCCCGATGGAATCGGCGGTCTCGGCTGCTCCAACCGGTAGTGCCCGGGCAAACTGGCTGGGACCAGTCCTGCGGCTCACCGGCGCAGCGCTAGAGGCCAACTCACGGAAGGCGCCCCGCGGGGTGCCGCGGCTGCCTGCTGCTACTGGCCGGACTTATCGGCAGCTTCCCCCAGCCGACCGTCACTGATCTGGACGGGCCAGCGCCACTCGGACTTTCGTTCTGCCCGTAGTCGAGCCCGCTGCTACCGGGGAATCTGGCCCTTCCAGGTGCGAAGCCCTGCGCATGGAGCGATCTGCTAGAAGGGGAGGCGATGATTGCCGTTCGCCTCCTCGGCGTTCTCGCCGGACTGTTCCTCACGCTGGGGACTCTGGGCAGCGTGATCCGGACGGTCATGGTGCCCAGAGCGGTTTCCTCTCGGATCTCCTCGGTCGTCGCGTCGGCAGTTCAGGGGGCTACCGCCTTCGTGGCCCGTACCAGGTCCGACTACATGGCTCGAGACAGCATCCTGGCCCAGGGGGCTCCACTATTCCTCATCCTGCGGCTGGTGGTCTGGATTGGTCTACTTGTAGCCGGATTCAGTCTGCTCTTGTGGGGAAGTGGCTCCGGTAACTTCTCCGAGGCGGTCCGACTCAGCGCCTCCTCGATCCTTCCGCTGGGGATCGCCCGTGCGGAAACGGGCCTAGAGACGGCGATCGCCTTTCTGGAGTCGGCGTCCGGGGTGATCGTTGTCGCCCTCCAGATCGCCTATCTGCCGGCCCTCTATAGCTCCTTCAACAAGCGGGAGACCCTGGTGACCATGCTCGACAGCAGCAGCGGCTCGCCGCCGTGGGGGCCGGAGATCCTGGCCCGCCATGCCCTCATCGACAATCTCGAACACCTGACGGATCTCTACCACGACTGGGAGGAGTGGGCCGCCGATATCGCCGAAAGCCACACCAGCTACACGACCCTGCTCTACTTCCGATCTCCAGAGCCCCGTACCTCCTGGACCCTGGCGCTGCTCTCATGCATGGACGCCGCCGCGATGCAACTCTCGCTCAATCCGCTCACCGCCCCAGCCTCGACGCGTCCTTTCCTCCGGATGGGAGTCGTCTGCCTGCGCTCACTTGCTCGGGTTACCGCATTCAAATTCCCGGCAGACCCCCATCCCGACGATCCCATCGAACTCACCTTCGAGGAATTCCAGTTTGGTGTGAACCGAGTCCTGAAGGTCGGCTGGGACGCCGAGAGGACGGCAGAGGAGGCCTGGCCGCACTTCCGAGGATGGCGGGTCAACTACGAGAGTCTCGCCTACCACCTGGCCACCCTGGTCGATGCCCCGCCAGGACCCTGGTCGGGTACCCGTCGAGGTCGGCTTGAGTCCTCGCTGGTCCCGGTGCGCCCTCCCCATCGGGCCCCAAGCAAGGAGATGGAAAACATCCTTCAAGTCACTCAGCAGCGCCGTGCTCACCGCACCACCCCCAAGCAATCTGCTACCTCGGCCGCCAATTCCCTGAAGGAAGCTGTAGAGCCCTCGGCGGACGCCACGAAGGAAGGCTAGAGCCGAATCTGTGAGGCGGGGTTTCTACCGAGCCCGTACGGCGGCGAGGGTGGCCTCGGCCAGCACGAATGAGTGGCCGCCCTGGCGCTTGGCGACGTACATGGCGTCGTCGGCCTCCCTCAGCACCTGGGCCAACTGATCATCTGGGGAGCCGCAGGCGACGCCGATGCTGACGGCCGGGATCACCCCGTCGATCCTGGTCTGACTGAGAGCCTCAAGGATCCTCTCGGCTGCCTTCACCGCGCCCTCTTCGGAGGCATCCACCAGGAATGAGGCAAACTCATCTCCGCCGGTGCGGGCCATCAGGTCTCCCCGGCGCATGACCCGGGTCGTGGCCTGGGCGATGCCGACGAGCAGCGCGTCGCCGGTGGCATGGCCCCGGCTGTCGTTCACCATCTTCAACTCGTCAACATCGATCGCGAGCACGGCGAAGGGCCGACGCCCTCGCAGCTGGGCCACCTCCACCTCGAAGCCTCGGCGGTTGGCGAGCCCGGTGAGGGGATCGGTCGCTGCCTCTTTTTTGCTCTTCTGCAAGGCTAAGGCGTTGGAGAGCGCCAGCTCCACGATGTGACCCAAGGACACCGCGCGGGCGAACAGCTGGTCGGAGATGGGCATTCCCCGGGCCGAGACGGTCAGCACTCCGTGGAGGACCCCGTTGGGCGCGATCGGAATCCAAGCCCCGTGGGTCGTCCCGGTGCTGAGCAGATTGGCCCGCAGAGTGGGTCCTGCCGCCGCCAGGTCGTAGGCGCCGCAGGCCGACTGGCCCGTGCGCACCACCTCGGTCAGATAGGGATGCTCTGCCAGCGGGTAGGTGGACTCGGAGCGGTTCTCGGTCTCGTCAAATTCCCACTCCCCGCTGGCAGTGTCCCCATCGATCCGGAAGTACTTTGCCCGGCGTCCGGGGACGCCCGGCGGCGACACCATGATCGCGGCCAGCTGGCAGGCCTCTGAGAGCACGTCGTCAGGCTGCAGGAGTGAGGTCAGATGCTGGGCCGCTTCGCTCAGTGCATCGGCCTGACGCAGCGACTCTCCGCGCTCGGCGACGGCCCGCTCCAGCCGGTCGCGGAGTCCGTGAGTGGCGACCGTCAGGACGACGCTGGTGGCCCCCCAGAAAGCCGCTCGCCGCAGCAGATCCATAATCGGCTCATGCTCCGACACGGAGAGCCCGACGATTGCGAGGATGCACGAGCTGACGACCACCGCCGATTGCCACTTGCGCAGATAGAGCGCAGTCCAAAGTATGGGGACAAGGAAGATCGGCACCATTCCCGTCTGGATGGTGCCTACCGAGGCGATGATCAGCGCAGCGGAGATCACGTAGAGCAGAGAAGGCAGGACCGCCGTCCATTGAGCAAAGTGGTGCCAAGGTAGGAAGTTGGTGACACAGACCAACCCCAGCAGGATCGTTCCCACGACGAACGGATAGACGTACCGCGGGCCAGCCGGGAGCGCAGCACTCACGTCCGCGATGACCGCCAGCGCCATGAACGGAAGGGAACGACGCAAGAGGCGGCTCACTCCCTCCGCTCGCAGAACCGGCGCCGAGGGATGGTCCGGGATGGCGCGGTCCTCGGACAATGAAGGGGGAGCCGAACTCAGTCTCGTATTCACGGTTCAATCCGATTCTGCTGCCCGGAATTCGATTCTGGTGAACGAAAATGCCACAGGATCGTCTCGATTGCTAGCCGGTCCTGACCGCGGTTACGACCTGAGCCCCACCTGGAGATAAGCGCGAGACCCCCTCGATCTCCGGCACGGGCGCGATCCGCCTTGCCAGTCGGGCAAAATTGAGTCATGCCACTCTCCGAATACCTGCTGAGCGGGCTGCTAATCCTGGTCGTTGTCCGACAGATCCGAGGTCGGCGCCTGGCCGGACTGATGCTCTACCTACCGCTCGTGCTGGTCGCTGTCGCCGCGGTCTCCTATCTCCATGGCATTCCGACGACCGGCAATGACCTTCTCCTGGTACTCGGCGGGGCGGCGGTGGGGCTTGCCTTGGGGACCATCTGCGCCGTATTCACCAAGGTTTACCCGGGGCCCGGTGGCGTGCCCTATGCCAAGGCCACTTGGCCAGCGGTCGTCTTCTGGATCCTCGGAGTCAGCGCGCGCCTAGCCTTCGCCCTCTATGCCAAGAACGGAGGGGGTACCCAAATTGCTCAGTTCAGCAGCCAGCACCAACTCACGAT
The DNA here is from genome assembly GCA_049591595.1 of Candidatus Dormiibacterota bacterium. Classification (GTDB taxonomy): domain Bacteria; phylum Chloroflexota; class Dormibacteria; order Aeolococcales; family Bog-877; genus Bog-877. The sequence continues at coordinate 4,650 of JBAWFE010000057.1, read as the reverse complement.
CGACGCCTGGGCACCGTGCCTGATCGTGATGGCCCTGGTGGAGGTGGTCAGCCGCACCGTGGTTTTGGTCCTGCGCGGCTACTTCCCCCAGTTGGTCCACCGTTCTGCTGCGGCAGTAGGTGACCGTCCGGGATGACGTAATTCCGTACCTCGATGCCAGCTTCAACCGGCATCCACGGCCCCTGTCAGCGGCATCAGCCCCGGAGTCCCCGGGCACGTGAAGTCTCGATCCGGTATCACTTGGCCCATTCGCGCCGTGGCCGATCTAGAGCCTAGGTGTGGTGCGGCTCCCGATCCCCGGCCGCAGAGGCGGGGAAGGCGGTCGGCCGCTGCCGCCCTTCGCGGCCCTGGATGAGTGCCCAGGCACGAGTCAAGGCGACGCCGAAGGAGGCAACCACCAGGTAGGCCAGAGCATCCAGGTCACCTCGCGCGTGAGGGTTCGCGATCAGAAGAGTCCCTTCGACGAGCTGGCCGCCGAAGGCCGCGAGCGAGAGCGTCATGAGGATCGGGTGGGCATCGGCCCGGCCCAGATGGCGATGGAGCCGGAGCGTCTGGACGATGCTTAGCAGGGCCAGGACCACTGCTGGGTACCCCAGATTTATCCCCGGCAGCAGGGCCATAAATGAGATGAAGAAGGCGTTGACGAGCGAGGTGAAAGTGCTTCCCGCCAGGGCTCGGGCCCCCGCCCTCGAGCTCTCCCCGAAAACTGAGTCCGACCGGAGCGAAACGGCTACGAACAGCAGTCCCACCAGGGCACCCGCCGCCGAAGCTCCCGCGGAGAAGTAGCCGGCGTAGCTCTCAGGTACCACTGCGGCCCCCGTGCGCCACCGACGGCTCCCCCTTCACGAGCGCAGTCTGCCAGGTTGGCAGGGGTGACCCGAAGAACAGCTCGCGACCCACGACCACTCTGCCAAGCCCTGAAGTCGATCCATCCTCAAAGCTCCGGCGAGTGTCCGACGCCCAGACGATGCGGGCGCTGTCGCACCCAGTCCGCCAAGCGCTGATCGAAACGCTCACCCTGGACGGACCGCTCACCGCCACCCAGGCTTCGGAGCGGATCGGCGAGTCCCCCACCACCTGCTCGTTCCATCTGCGCTAGTTGGCGCGCTACGGATTCGTGGAGGAGGCCGGCGGCGGGCCCGGGCGCACGCGTCCCTGGAAGATGAGCACGATCGGCATGACGATGTCGGAGGGCGCCGGGGACCGGGAAATGGACATGACTCTCTCGGTGCTACGGCGGATGGTCCGGGAGCGTTATTTCCAGCGCCTGCAGACCTGGGAGGCGACACGTTCCTCCTACCCCAAGGAGTGGCAAGACGCGTCTCAGGAGAGCGAATTCGTGCTCTGGATCACCCCCGAGGAAGCTAAGGCCGTCGAAAAGGAGACGTTCTCCACCCTGATGCGATTTCAGGATCGGCTGAGCCATCCAGAGCTGCGTCCGGATGGATCCCTGCCGGTGGAGGTTCTGACCTTCTTCTACCCGTTCCGACCTCCCGAGGCAGTTCCCAGCCAGGCCGCGCGCCGGAGCCGGCGGCAGCGCAATCCGTCGACTGGACCAGCCTGAGATGAGGCAGCTCTGGGCAAATCGGGACGCCAGGCTCTATCTGGCGGGATCGGTCTTCTCCACCTTCGGTGACCGGGTGCTTTACCTGGCCGCCGCGATCTGGGTCCGAGTACTGACCGGAAGCAATGCCGAGGCCGGACTGACATTCTTCTTCTTGGTGCTGCCGGCAGTGGTCTGCTCACCTCTGGCCGGGGTGCTCGCCGATCGATTCCGGAGGCGCTCACTCCTAGCGGTCGCCAACCTGGTTGGGGCAGGGACTGTGTTGGCGCTGACCCAGGTGCACAGGCCCGGCGACTTGTGGCTGATCTACCTCGTGATGTTCGTCTACGGCGCCGTGGGCACTGTCATTAGCGCGGCCGGCTCGGCACTTGTTGTAACCGTGGTTCCAAGTGATGATCTGGGCCAGGCGAACGGCTTCCTGCAGCTCACGGCCGAGGGCATGCGACTAGTCACTCCCCTTGTAGGGGCGGGTCTCTTCACATTGATCGGGGGTGCGGCGGTCGCCGAGCTGGACGCCGCGACCTTCCTGATCGTGCCCGGACTGCTCTGGGCCATGCGGCTTCGGGAGCCCCGGCCGGCTCCGCACGAGCGGCACTGGCTCACCGAGACGACCGCTGGGTTCAGCCATATCTGGCGCACCCTCGAGCTCCGGCAGGTGCTGCTGGCCATGGTGCTGGTGGTGGGGGTAGTTGGTTTCCTGGAAACCGCTGGCTTCGCCGTTGTCACCCACGGTCTTCACCGTCCGGCGTCTTTCATCGGGGTTTTCATCTCAGTTCAGGGCATTGGGGCTATCGCTGGTGGGATCTCGGCGGCCTTGGCGATGCGGCGTTTGGGGGAGCGCAAGCTCGCTGCGCTGGGCATCGCGGCGATGGCGGTCGGAGCCAGCTTCCTGGTGACACCGGCATTCCTGAGGGGCCTCCTGCCCGAGCTGCTAGTGGGGGTGGGAATGGTGATCTTCGGGTTCGGTCTGCCTTGGCTGCTGGTGGGCATCAACACCCTGATTCAGCGGCGCACCCCGCTCCGCCTCCAGGGTCGAGTGAACGCCGCATTCGGAGTCCTGTTTGGAGCTTTCCAGACACTCTCCATCGGAGCGGGCGCCCTACTGGTGGGTTGGGTGGGATATGTCCCTCCGGTGCTCGCGGTGGTGGTAGTGGGGTCCGCTGTGGCCGTCCTCCTTTACACCAGAACAGCCCCGGCTCCGAGAGCGGACTTGGTGTCCGGGCCCGGTCCTTTTGCCCGTGCCGCCGAAGAGAGCCGAGCCGCACCAGTCACGCCTGCCCAGGCCGATGAGTACAGGTGACGGCTCCAGCAAGCGCCGACGGTGGTCCGTGATTCCAGTACGAACTTGTCACTGAACTTGCAGGCTACCGTGATCGCTGTTAGAGTCGGAGGCCGAGACAATCACATCTCACGTCCTAGCCTATGTCTCAAGTCCGAACTAAACGAGCCCTACGCGCCGCCGCCCAATTGGGCGTGTTCGGAATTGCCGCGCTGGCGGCATCCTTTTTGACGACTGGACCAGCATCCGCGAGCTTCGCATCTCAAATTGCCCAGCTTCAAGCCCAGCAGGCGGCTTTGCTCCAGCAGCTCAACTCTTTGCAGGGTCAGGCCTCGTCGGCAGGGCAGCAGGCTGCGGCCACTCAGACGCAGATCAACACTGTTCAAGCGACACTCACCCAAGACGAGACGGAATTGAGCCAAGTGAATGCGAACTTGGCGGAGACCAAGGACCAGCTCGTAGCGACCCAGGCCCAGATGGCCAAGGACCGCACCGAGCTTGCCGATCTCGTGACCGTTCTCTACCAAAGGAACGGCAGCGACTCCTTCGCGGCAGCTATCGCTAATAGTTCGAGCATATCCAAGATAGTGGACGATACCGTCGACCTTCAGACTGTGCGGCAGCAGTTCGATTCTCTGACAAAGCAATTGATCGCAGATGCAAACGCGCTCAAAAGACTTCAGGCCCAACAGCAGACGCAGGAGCAGCAGGTGGCCACCTTGGTCACGAGCGTCCAGGGTCAGGAAAATCAACTGCAAACTCAGGAGAACGCATTCAGCGCCGAGGAGAACAGTCTGACTGGCCAGGCAGGGACGATCGCCGCTCAGGTTCAGCAGATTTCTAGCCAAATCGTGATGCTGCAGGCTGAGGCGGACGCCTCGGAAGACGGGAACGGTGTTGGTTCGGGGGGCCAGATCGTGAGCACGTGTCGCCCCAATTCGAGCAATCCCTGCTACACCGGACCGGACCTCTACGAGGACTCCTACACTCCAGTAGGTCAGTGCACGTGGTTCGTGGCCACGCAGGCGTATATCCCCTGGCACGGGAACGCCGAGGATTGGTATGGCGATGATGTACATGCGAACACTTATCCCACCGGGTCGACGCCCAGGGTGAACTCGATCGTGGTTTTTGACCCGGGCGGGTATTATTCCGACCTGGGTCACGTCGCCTGGGTAATCGCGGTCGGGCTCGGGCCTACTGGCGCCGAATTCGAAGTGGAAGAGGACAACGTGGTCGATGAAGGCTCAGGCACCCAGGACAGGCGCATAGTCCCAAACACTGAGGGAGTCATGCAGTTCCTCTACCCCTCCAACTAATGCGATGACCGCCGAAGAGAGGGGTACCGTGATGGTGATGTCTTCACCCGAGCGCACCGGCGCTGCTGCCGAGCCGAGTTCTCGTCCGCTGGTCGTGTATCACGGCGACTGTCCCGACGGATTCGGGGCAGCCTTCGCTGCTTGGAAACGGTACGGCGAGGATGCTGACTACGTGCCAGTAAGCCACGGCGACCCACCCCCAAAGACCAAGGGTCGCCACGTCCTGATGGCTGACTTCGCCTATGACCGAGGAACCACCGAGCAGTTGGCTGAGACCTCGGCGAGCCTGGTGGTCCTCGACCACCACCGGTCCGCGGCCAGCGAGCTTTCGGACCTCCCATACTGCGTATTCGACATGAACCGCAGCGGTGCGGTGATGGCCTGGCAGTATCTCCACGAGTCGCCGGTTCCGGCGCTGCTGCGGTACGTCCAGGACCGCGACCTCTGGCGTCATGATCTGCCCGAGAGCGAAGAGGTTTCAGCTGCCT
>JBAWFE010000056.1:0-2789 GCA_049591595.1 Candidatus Dormiibacterota bacterium | reverse complement strand
GGGCTACCAGTCGGTCGACCTCCCCCTGCACCAGATGGACTACGCCGGGGTGCTGCTGGAGCGCGGTCTCGACATGGGGATGCGGGGGGTTCTCCAGCTGCTGAATCGCCAACTCCACCACGTGCGGCAGGGTCTCTAGCCGTCCGCAGACTCCCCGCAGCCTGGCCTCGGGCGGCTGGGTCTCCTGTGCCAGCAGCGAGAAGAGGCCGTCACCGGGGTTGTAGACGAGGGGATTCCAGCTCGGAGCCCGGACCTCCTGCTCGCGGAAGATCTCGAACTCCAATTGGTTGGCCAGCATGGCAAAGTCCAGCCGGCTCTCCGGGTCAAGTGAGCTCTGGTCGACGGCGGAGAGCTCTCGCTGGCGGCTCCGGAGCCGCCGAACTGCGGCTTCGCCTCCCGCGAAGCTGCGGTCTGAGACCCGGTCGTCGAACCGGTGGTCGCCCAGAGAGGTGGCCTCCTCAGGGGTCAGCTCAAGCAGGTCGTCGACTGTGCCGTCAGCGATGGTGTGGAAGTCAGCCATGACCCCCTGAGTATCCCATCCGACCCGGGCCACTCACCCGTCGAACTCGGCCGGTACTATCGGTAGCCGGCAGATTTGATTCGATTGGACTGAGCGGGAGGTGGTGGTCGATGTCGGAGCTGACTGTCGTTTGCGGAGCCAGCGGAGGCTTGGGGCCAGCAGTTGCAAACCTGTTGGCAGAGCGGGGAGACCGGGTGATCGGCGTCGCCGCTCCCCGAGAGAATAGAGAGCAGCTGGAGCAGGCGGTCCCGAATGTGAGCTGGGAGCAGGCCGACCTCACCGACCGGGAGCAGACTGAGCAGCTCTGGGCGCGTATCGACGGCCTTGGCGAGCGGGTGCGCTGGTTGGTCAACATCACCGGCGGGTATCGCGCCAGCCGAGCGCTGGAGACCAGCGAGGACGACTACCGGTTTCTGCTTCGGCTCAATCTCGACAGCTGCTGGTGGTCCTGCCGAGAGGGCGGTCGCCGAATTGCCGCCGGGGGTGGCGGGGGAATCGTCAACATCTCTGCTCGACAGGCGGTGGAAGGAGGTGCCGGGTCCGCCGCCTACGCCGTCTCCAACGCGGCGGTACTTCGGCTCAGCCAGGTCTTGGCCGCCGAGCTCAAGGCAGAGCAGGTGCGGGTAAACGTACTGCTGCCAACCCTCATCGATACCCCGGCCAATCGGGCAGAACGAAGTGCGGAGGCGATGCGCCACGCCGTCTCCCCGGCGGCGGTGGCAGAGGTCATCGGCTGGCTCTGCAGCGAGGAGTCCGCAGCGCTCACCGGGGCATCGCTTACCGTCTGACTCCGGATCTCCGAGCGAACCCCAGGGCCCGGTCACAGGACTGCGGCCGCTTAGGTCCGAATCGGTGAGTTGAAGAAACGGAGTCCCCGCCAGGCGGGCGAGCCCGGCTGGCGCCAGCCCGACCGGGAGAGCACCTCACCTGGGCGGCGGCGCCGCTGCTCCGCCCTCCTCAGCCGCCTCCAGACCCCCCGGTGCCTCCGGACCAGCGGAGACTGGAGCGATGGCCCCGCCCCCGGACGGGGCGACTCGGGTCCGGCTCGGGCGCTCCTCCCAGAGGAAGTAGCGGTGAAGTCCGACCGACCCGAGGCCGAAGACCACAAAGAGGACGATGACGGTGACCAGCGGGGAGTTGCCGACATGCACCGCCCCCGGTTCCGGGTGGAGGAAGATTTGGACCACTCCGAACAGGGCGGTTCCAAAGACCGCGGCCCAGGCCCCCTTGTGCCAGGACGCCACTGTTCCCCCCGGGGTGAATCGAAGCGGGAGGAGCGCGAGCACATTTCCGACCACTCCCCCCACGAACACCGACGCCAGCAGATCGTCGAGGAAGATGAGCGGCGGGGCCGCTCCCGGGAACTGGGCGGGCCCGCGAACCAGGGCCCACAAGAACCAGGCGACGACCCCAACCGACAGGTAGGCGAGGGCGCCCAGGGCCGCGACGTGGCCCTGTTCGTTTCGGCGAAGCTGGGTAGCAAAGACCACTCCGCAGACCAGGCCATAGAAGTAACCGGGCTGGAAGCCGCTGAGGCGAGATACCAACACGCAGATGGCGGCCACCGCGAGGCCCATGGGGATGGCGTGGAATTGCCAGGTGCGGTCCAGGCCTCGCCGACGCCGGTAGATGTAGTCGACTAGTGGAACGACCATCAGGCTGACCAGGATGGCCACAGCCGTTGCCAGAAAGCTCACCGCCGAGGTGCCGTTCAATCCGAAGTTAGGGCTGAGCAGCGCGTCCAGCAGCGCCCCCAGCGCCAGGGTGCCGCCGAAGAGCCAGGTGGCGAAGCGTCGGTCAGCGGGCTTGGAGTAACGCTCGCGCAGCCGCCGGAGCATCCGCAGACGGCGCTCCGCCTGTTCGCGGATCTCTTCGTAGTTCTCCTGGACGGTGTGGTTGAAGAGTGAGGACGGAAAGGTGACCAGGAGCACCAGGGGGATGGTGATCGCAAGGTTGGCGGCGGCCAGCTGCGGCGAGCGGAAGGCGCGCCACGGGGTGTTCAACGACGATGCCAGGCTGGAGACCGTGAGCCCCTGGCTGGCCACCACCGGTACCGCGTAAACCTCGCCTGGAACCTGATCCAACGGGAAGGTCCAGCTGGCCCCGTCAGCGATATCGAAGATCACTAACCCGTCGCCGAACTGGATGCCCGACCCGGCCAGGATGGCGTAGCGGCCGTCAGGGCTCACCGCGACCCCCGAGGTCACAGGAACCCCATCGGTGCCGACCTCGGTGTAAGCGCGAGTTTGGGTCGTGATCACCCCTAGCG
>JBAWFE010000055.1:0-22638 GCA_049591595.1 Candidatus Dormiibacterota bacterium | reverse complement strand
GCCCAGGGGAGGACGGCGGCCGCCCGAGGCCAGCACTGGCGGGTGACTCTGGCGGAGCGCCCCATCGGCATCGGCTTCGACTACGGCCATACTCTCGTCGACTTCACCAGACCGGACGCGGCCATCGCGGCCGCCGGTGAAACCCTGGCTGAGGAGCTCGATCTCGGCAGCAGCAAGTGGGTTGGTACCCCAGGGGAATTTGCTCTGGCGCTCGACCAGCTGGTGGACCAACTCATCGATGAGCGACAGAGAGCCAATCGGTGGCGCGAGGTCGACTTCGAGGAGCTGCACCAGCTGGGGATGCACCTGTTGCTGGGTCGATGGCCGTCTGATCAGCTGAGCGAGCTGGTTGGGGTAACCGTGCAGCGGGCCTGGGTCGAAGGGGTCGCGCCGATCGAACCGGCCCGTGCGATTCTGGCTCAACTGAAGGAACAGGGGATCCGACTCGCGCTCTGCTCCAATGCCCCATTCCCGTCCCGTCAGATGCATGAGCAGCTCGAGCGATTCCAGCTGGTCGGTTACTTCGACGCGGTTCTCTTCTCCAGCGAAATCGGCTGGCGCAAACCGGACCCGAGGATCTTCGCCGAGATGCTGCACAGGCTCGGGCTACCGGCCCGATCGGTGTGGTTCATCGGCGACGAGTGGGAGGCTGACATAAAAGGAGCCACCGCCGCCGGGATCAAGGCGATCCTGGCGCCCGGCGCCAGAGCGCCTGAGGCGGGAGCGGATCAGCTGACAGCGTGGAGCGATCTTTTGGACCGCCTCGACTGAGCCCGGAGGCGCCGCTCCGCGATCTCAGGCGAGGTCAGGGGGCTCCGTACACTTGAGCGATGCGAGTTAGCGCCCTATTCGGCTCGACGAGGCGCAGCGCCCCCACCGAGGAGCTGGAGTCCCATCAACTGTTGCTCCGGGCCGGCTTTGTGCAGCAGCTGGCGACCGGGATCTTCAGTTATCTGCCGATGGGCTGGCGCACAGAGCAGAAGATTCGCCAGATCCTCAGGGAGGAGATGAACGCTCTGGGCGGCCAGGAGCTTTCCATGCCGGTGGTCCAACCGGCGGAGCTGTGGCAGCGAAGCGGGCGCTGGGATCACATCGACCAGGTGCTGCTTCGCTTCCAGGACCGGAGGGGCCGCGACATGGCTTTGGCGCTATCCCACGAAGAGGTGGTGGCCGAACTGACCGCCTCGAACGTGAGCTCCTACAGGGATCTGCCCCGGATCGTCTATCACATTCAGACCAAGTTCCGAGACGAACCCCGGGCCAGGGGCGGGCTGCTGCGTACCAGGGAGTTCACCATGAAGGACTCCTACTCGCTGGATCGTGACCAGGCGGGGCTGGAACGCGCCTACATCGCCCACTTCAGGGCGTACTTCAGGATCGCTGCGCGCGCGCGGGTCCCGGTGGTGGCGGTGCTCAGTGACGTAGGGGTGCACGGGGGCCACCTGGCCCACGAGTTCATGTACCTCACCGACGTCGGGGAGGACACCCTGGTCTTCTGTGACAGCTGCGGCTACGCCGCCAACCAGGAGGTGGCGGAGACCGCGCTCCCCGAAGCCGAGACGGAGCCGGAGCGAGAGATCGAGGAGGTGGAGACGCCCGGCGCGGCCACCGTGGCTCAGATTTCGGAGTTCCTCAAAGTGGACCCCTCGCGGATCGCCAAGTCAGTGGCCTTCATGGCTGAGCTCCAGCGCGGCCAGCCCCTCAAGCTGGTGGTGGCGCTGGTCCCGGGTCCGGCGGAGGTCAACCTTGCCCAGCTGCGCAACGCCACGGGCGCCGTCGATCTTCGCCCCGCCACGGCAGAGGAGGTGGAGCGGGCGGGGGGAGTGGCGGGCTACATGTCACCCCGCGGGCTGGCGGAGGATTCGGCAGTGGTGATTGCCGATGAGGTGATCACCCGCCGCCGCAATTTGGTGACCGGAGCCAACCGGGCAGGCTGGCACCTGCGCAACTTCAATCTGGCCCGCGATTGTCGGGTGGATCGGGTGGCCCGGCTGGCCGCAGCCAGCGAAGGGGACCCATGCAGCAACTGCGGGGCTCCTCTGCGCATCCGGCGGGGGATTGAGTACGGCAACATCTTCCAGCTGGGCACCCAATACAGCGTCAAACTCGGGGCGCTCTTCAACGACGAGGCCGGCCAGCAGCTGCCAGTGGTGATGGGCTCCTACGGGATCGGGCTGGGCCGGTTGCTGGCGTGCGTCGCCGAGGAGCACCACGATGATCGCGGGCTGACGCTGCCGATCGGGGTGGCGCCGTTCGAGGTGGCGCTGATCTCGGTAGGTCACGACGAGCCGGTCGTTCAGCTCGCCGAGTCCACGTACCGAGAGCTGCTGGAGGTCGGCGTCGAGGTTCTGTACGACGATCGAGACGCCAGCCCCGGGGTCAAATTTGCCGACGCTGATCTGCGGGGAATTCCCCTTCGAGTCACCATCTCGCCACGCAGCCTGAAGGGAGAGGGAGCCGAGTTCAAGCGACGGGTCGGGGAGCCGCGCACGGTCGCCCGGGCCGAGATCCTCCAGGAGGTGATGGGGGAGCTTGCGGCCATGCGGAGTGAGGAGAAGGAGTGGGTCACGGCGCAGCTGGAACCGGTCGAGGCGCTGGCCGGCCGGACCTTCAAAAAGGGCAGCTGACCCAGCGGGCCCGAGCCGATGGCGAGGACGCGAACGATCCTGCACGTGGACCTGGACGCCTTCTTCGTCTCCTGCGAGCTGCTCCGCCGACCGGAGTTGGTGGGCAAGCCGCTGGTGGTGGGCGGTGGCCGCGAGTCTCATCCCGGTGAGCTGCGGCAGCCCGGCCGCGGAGTTGTCGCGGCAGCCTCTTATGAAGCAAGGCGCTTTGGGGTTCACTCGGCACTGCCGCTGGGCCGGGCCTTTGGGCTCTGCCCCGAGCTGGTCGTTCTACCGGTTGACATCGCCGAGTACGCCCGGATCTCCCACCAGGTCTTCTCGATCTTCGCGGAATTCACCCCAATGGTCGAACCCGGTTCGCTGGACGAGGCGTACCTCGACCTGACCGGCACCGAGGCCCTGAGCGGCGGCGGTGAGGCGGCTGCCCACGCGATCAGCGACAGGTTGGACTCGGAACTGGGACTTCCCTGCTCAGTCGGGGTGGCCACCACCAAGGTCGTGGCGAAAGTGGCGTCTGACCTGCGCAAGCCCCGCGGGAGGGTGATCGTGCTCCCGGGAGAGGAGGCCGAGTTCCTGGCTCCCTTGGCGGTTGAGCGTCTACCGGGCGCTGGCCCCAAGACCACCGCCAAGCTCCATCTCCTCGGCATCGACACGCTCGGCCGGCTGGCCCAGGCACCGAGCTCCCTGCTCCAGGAGACTCTCGGGCCAAATGCCGCCGGGCTCCAGCTGCGAGCCCGCGGCGTCGATCCAACCGAGGTAACGCTCCCCGGTATTCCCAAGTCGGTCAGTCGTGAGGAGACCTACGCCGAGGATCTGACCTCAAGAGACGAGCTGGAGGCGCAGATCGGCGCGCTCTCCGCCGGAGTGGGGCGACGCCTCCGCGCCTCCTCCCTCATCGCCCACGCGGTGACGATCAAGATGCGCTTTGCGAACTTCGAGACTGTCATCAGGCGGCGCCAGCTGCCCGAGCCGACCTATGCCGACCAGGAGTTACAGGGTCTGGCCTTGGAGCTCTTCCATGAGAACTGGAGTGAGGGCCTCGCGGTGCGCCTCCTGGGGGTCGGAACCGAGGGGCTGAGCGAAGCCCGGCAGATGAGCCTGTTCGAGCGGGCTAATGACCGCGGCGAGCGCTTGGATGTGGCGCTGGACGGACTTCGAGACCGCTTCGGGGGGAAGGCGATCGCTCGCGGCACTGGGTCGCTGGAGGACCCATTGGATTGGAACCGAGACCACCTGCGGCACCTGACCGACCCTTAACCGCTTCGGAGTTCCCAGTTCGGCCACGTATCATCTGATGGCCTCGGAGGCGGTCTTTGCCGCTCCACGCACTCAGGCGAGGGGCCATCGGCGGGACCTGGTCGGGAGGAGACGGCAGCGATGACCAGGGGTTCACGGGGCCGATGAAGACCGAGTTTCGCTTCTGTCCCAACTGCGGAGCCGCGCTGCGACTCCGGCAGATTGAGGGACGCGACCTACCGGCCTGCTCCAACTGTGATTTCGTGGCCTGGAAGGGACCAAAGGTGGCAACTGCTCTGATCGCCAGCGATCCTGAAGGGCGGCTCCTGGTCATCCGCCGCGGTATCTCGCCCGGTCTCGGTGGATGGGCGTTTCCCGGAGGCTATGTAGACGATGACGAAGACCCGGCCTTCGGAGCGGCTAGGGAGTGTCGTGAGGAGACCGGGTGCGACGCCCAGGTCGAAGAGCTCGCCGGGGTCTTCCACGTCGTGACCGAGGAAGGGGGGCTGGTGGTGCTCGCATACCGGGGTCGGCTGACCGCCGGAGAGCCCACTCCCACTCCTGAGGCACCCGAGCTGGGTTGCTTTGATCCAGGGCATCTGCCTGAGCTGGTGTTCTCATCCCACCGGCGGGCCTTCGCTGCCTGGCAGGCCGCCAGTAGTCGGGCCAGCTGAGTTGCCCGGAGCGATTCGGCGGGGCTGCACCCTCAATTGCCTGGGCTGCCTGATCCCGGTTGTCGTGGTGGTGGGACTGGCGTTTTACGCCGTCCACCAATGGACCACCCCTCCGGACTACCCCCCGGTGAGCCCGGCGCCGCCGTCAGCCCTTCAGTTGAGTGCGGCGCAGGCGGTAGCCTCCGCGCTTTCCGACGGCCAGCCGGTGGCGCTGGTGCATCTGACCAATGCGGAGGCGACCGGGCTTCTGGCGGATACCTTGACCACCTACGACGGTCTCTCCCAGCTGGAGGTTCACGTGCTCCAGGGAAAGGTGGTGGTGAGCGGCCAGACCACCATCCTCAATCGACCGCTGGTGATCAGCGGCCCGGTGGATTTCGGGGGCCTAGGGACGTCCACCATCAGGCTCAAGTTCGCCGGACTCTCGATCGGCCAGATGGGGCTTCCTACGCTCATACCGCAGGCCCTAGCCCGCGGGTTCCACCCCTCCTTGTCGCTCGGGTTGATTGACGTGGGCAGGAGTTTGACCTTCTCCTGCGAGGCAGCTCGACCCAACGACCTGATCGTGGGGGTCAGCTTCGGAGAGGGGACGGTGGCCAAGGGGGTCAATGCCTGCGCCGCCAGCTCATGACTGAAGAGAACCCTTCGGGCCTCAGCCACCTGGACGCCCGGGGGAGGGCCAGGATGGTCGATGTCGGGGACCGACCCAGCACCGACCGTGAGGCGACTGCCGACGGCGCGGTGCGGCTCAGCCGGGCGGCCTGGGATGCGGTCTCGAAGGGGTCCATTACCAAGGGAGATGTCCTCGAGATTGCCCGGTTGGCCGGGATCATGGGTGCCAAGCGCACCCCGGAGCTCATCCCGCTCTGCCACCCGCTGACCCTGACCCATGTGGCCGTGGAGGCGGATCTGGCCACGGATCCCGATCGAATCCAGCTCCGGGCGACGGTGCGGTGCCACGGCACGACCGGGGTCGAGATGGAGGCTCTTACAGCAGTCAGCGTCGCCGCACTGACGGTCATCGACATGGTCAAGAGCCTGGATCCCTGGGCGGAGATTGGGCCGATCGCACTGCTGAACAAGCGGGGCGGTCGCTCAGGCGAACTCCGCCGACCGGGCACCGCGGCAGAGGCACCGGGAAACGGCTGAAGTGGCCGCCGCCGCTCGGACGGGAGCCGCCCGGGAACGGGAGCTCAGGGAGCTCCTCTACCTGCAGAAGCTGGCGGTGGAGGCTGCCTCCACCATGGAGCGGGACGAGCTACTCTCCCTGGTGCTGCGGGAGACGACGGGAGTTCTCGAAGCCGACGTTTGCTCGCTGTACCTCTACGACCAGGCCCGGGAGGGGCTGGTTCTGACGGCCACCAACGGGCTCAATCAGGCGGCCGTGGGCCAGGTCGTCCTCGCCCCCGGTAAGGGAATAACCGGCGCCGTTGCGGCGGCTCGGGAGCCGCTCTCGGTGGCCGACGTGGCTACCGATCCGCATTTCGAGTGGATCGAGGGCCTGGATGAGGAGCGCTTCACATCGATGCTCTCGGTCCCGATCCTCGCCGGACCCCGCATGGTCGGTGTCCTGAATGTCCAGACCGTCGAGCGCCGAGAGTTCCGCCCGGACGAGCTGGCCGTCCTATCCGCCATCGCGGGCGCATTGGCCGGCGTCCTCGAGCGCAGTGAGCTGCAGCACAGGCTGGAGCTGCAGCTGGTCGAGATCCAACTCTCTCAGACCGTGCATGAACGCTTCACTGAGCTGGCGCTCTCCGGAGCCGGGCTGCCCAAGATCCTCGATGCCATCGCCGGCCTGGCCGGCGGCGAAGTCGGGCTCTACGACCCGCTCGGCTTCCACCTGGAGCACGGCGCCGGGCCGGGACTCGCGGCGCGCCGACTCCAGATTCCGCCGTCGCTCACCGGTCCCGCGGCCGCGGGACCGGTCGGGATCAGCCTTACCCGTCCGCGGATCGATCTCATCCTCACCCCGGTGCGCGCCGGCGAGGAGCTGGTCGCAGTGCTGGCGGTCGAGGGCACCGTGGCCACCGCCGGAGCGGGCAAACGTCGAGCCCTGGAGCACGGTGCCACGGTGGTGGCTTTGGAGCTGCTCAAGGAACGGGCGGCGGCCGAGGTGGAGCGTCGGCTGCGCGGCGATCTGCTGGAGGGGCTGCTGACCCCCGGTCAGAGCCCCGAGGACATCGCGCGGCTGGCGGTCCGGGCGGAACGGCTGGGCTACCGGATTCCCGACCAGGGCTGGGTGCTGGTCCTGGAGCCTGACGACGAACGCACCCTGGGCAAGTTTCAGACCCAGCCGCTCCAGGAGCGGCTGCAGCGCGATCTCAGCGAGCTGACCCGGCGCCGGTTTCCCGGTTCCCTGGTGGTGGCCCGAGCGACCTATTCGGTGCTGCTGATCCCAGCCCGTTCCTCGACTCCCAGAAACGGTTTGGCGGAGCCAACGCCTGCCGGCCTGGAGGAGTTCTCCCGGTCGATCCTGGTGCTGGCTCAGGGATTAGGCAGGCGGCTCTGCTTCTCGGTGGGCATGGGCAACCTGGCCACCTCGGCCCTGGAGCTCTCGCGGGCCCACGAGGAGGCGCGCCAGGCTCTCCGGCTCTCGCGTCGCGCCGGCGGTGCCGGGCAGGTCACCTCCTACCGCTCCCTGGGCGCCCTGCGGCTGCTGTTGGAGGTCCGAGACCCCGGCGTCCTGCGCCGGTTCGTGGACGAGACCCTGGGTCCGATCCTGGCCTACGCCCAGCGCCATCGCACCCCGCTCCTGCCCACCCTTGAGGCCCTGGTGGCCCAGCGCTGGAACCAGCGGGCCGCGGGCCGCCAACTGCAGGTGCACATCAACACCCTGGCCTACCGGGTGCAGCGGATCGAGGAGCTGCTGGGCTCCTCCCTGGACGACGCCGAGACGAGGGTGGTGCTGAGCGTCGCCCTGCAAGCTCGACAGCTGCTCTCCTCGTGACCCGGAGTAGCGTGGTAGCGTCCCTCGGTACGTCAGGCCAGAGCAGGAGGAAGTGATGTTGCAGCCCGGTGACCAAGTACCCGACTTCACGCTCCCGGCGGGCACCGGCCAGACCGCCGACACCGCCGAGCTGCGCGGGCAGCGGTGGGTTATCTACTTCTACCCCAAGGACAACACTCCGGGCTGCACCATCGAGACGGGAGAGTTCGGCCGGGCTCTCCCCGAGTTCGCCCAGCACCAGGTACAGGTTTTCGGCTGCTCGGTGGGCGATGTCGACGCCAAGGCCAAGTTCGCCGAGGCCTGCGGAGCCCCCGATCTTCCTCTTCTCGCCGACCCGGACCACCGGGTTGCGGAGCTCTTCGGGGCCTGGAAGTCGAGCCCGGAACGGCCCGTTGGGAGTGTGGCGCGGGCCACATTTATGATCGGTGCCGACGGGCGAGTCGAGAGGGTTTGGGAGTCGGTTACCCCGGCCGGGCACGCGGCGGCCGTCCTGCAGGCTGTCAGCTAGACCCGGTCCCGCTCGGCAGGACCGGGTCTTAGGCCAGGGTCAGTCCTCGCCCTGTGCCTTGGTGAAGCCGCGCTCTCCGTCAAACACGGGCAGCCGCTCGATGTGCACCCAGTGATGCTCTTGGGAAACCCGCTGCAGTAGCGCGATCACATCGGCGTCCTGCAGATCTCCAGTCAGGTCGCGAATCAGAAAGCGACACGGCCAGTGGTCGATGCAGTCCGTCGTTGCCCCGCCGGTCGCCGGGTACACCTGGGTGCCGCGGTTGCTGATCGTGGCCAGCCGCAGTGCGGTTCCCTCGGTGGCTGATTCCAGGCTGTGGCCCAGGTCCTGTGGCGATAGTTCCGACTCGATGAAGACGTCCAGACCGATGTCATGCCGGTCCCGGGCATGCACCAGGGCGTAGTCGGCGGAGACCTTCGGTAGCTGCAGGGGATGATGCTCCCGCACCGACCAGTCGGTGGATCGCTCACCGAGGTGGGAGATGATCGCCTCGGTGTACTCCGTGGTGGAGGCGGCCTTTCCACCACCCGCGATGTCCTGGGTCTTGACCCCGGACTCCAGAGTGAGCAAGATCGCGTGCTCGACCTTCTCAGCGGCCTCCACCTCGCCTAGGTAGCGCAGCATCATCACGCCGGTGAGGATCAGCGCGGTGGGATTGATGACGTTCTTGCCTGCGTATTTCGGTGCCGAACCGTGCACCGCTTCGAAGATGGCCACATCGTTGCCAAGGTTGGCCGAGGGAGCGAAGCCCAATCCGCCCACCAGAGCCGAGCTGAGGTCGCTGATGATGTCACCGTTCATGTTGGTGGTGACGATGACATCGAACTGCTCGGGTCGCTTCACCAGCTGATGGGCGCAGTTGTCGATGATTATGTGGTAGGACTCGATGTCGGGGTACTCGGGCGCGATCTCTTCAAAAGTGCGCTTCAGCAGGCCCTCGCTGAATTTCATGATGTTGGATTTGGTGGCGCAATGCACGGTGTGTCGGCTCTCGGAGCGGGCGAACTCGAAGCCCATGCGCACGATTTTCTCGCATCCTTTGCGGGAAATTAGCTTGAGACTCTCGGCAACTCCCGGCGTCTGCATGTACTCGATTCCCGCATACAGGTCCTCGATATTTTCGCGCACCACGACCAGGTCGATGCCGCGGCCGCTGTAGGGCGTGGCAACTCCCGGCAGCTCACGCACCGGGCGAATGTTGGCGTACGTCTCGAACAGTTTTCGCAGCGTCACGTTGGCACTCTTCTCGCCGAATCCCACCGGGGTTTCCAAAGGACCTTTGAGCACCACCCCGGTGCGTCGCGCCGACTCGATGGTTTCCTGGGGCACACCCGAGGGCAGGCCCTGTCGGAAGATGCTGGCCCCAGCCGGATGCTCCTCCCAGTCGATGGCGGCCCCGGAGGCCTCAATCACTGCCTGGGTCGCTTGGACCACCTCGGGTCCGATCCCGTCCCCCGGAATCAGCGTGACTAGCTTGCGTTGAGCCTCGGCTTGGGCCACAGGCATGCCTCCCCGCAGAAACGCGTTTACCTAAGCCCCCCGAGCGAGCATAGCGGCCGGGCCTTCCGGCGGGATCAGTCCTCCAGCAGGGGCAGGATCTCGGAGAGACTGGAGACGGTCTTTCCCGACCACTGAGGGTCCGGGTCGTACTGCAAGAGGGTCTCGCCATCCGGCCGTGGCGCCAGCAGCCGGCAGGCCCGCATCCCTGACCGCTCGGCGCCGCTCAGCTCCTGACTTCCTCCGTCCCCGACATACAGGCACTCGGACGGCGCCAGCTGGAGCAATTCGCTCACCCTTTGGTACAGCAGCAGGTTGGGCTTGCGCACCCCCTCACACCAGGAGAAGACAGCTGCTGCTATCGGCATGGACCATTGCAGCTGTGCCCAAATGAGGGGCGTCTCGCCGGAGCAGTCACTGATGAGACCTATCCGGAAATTGCGCTCGCGCAGCTCTTTCAGCAGGGCGGTGACCCCTGGTCGGGGCTCCTGCAACACCGCACGGAACTGCTCCATTCGGTGGACGGCCGCCTGTTCCAAGGCGGCCTCGGGTGGCTCAACGCCAGCCATGGCGCTGAGTCGGCGCATCATCTCCGCCGGAGCCCCCAGCTGGCCATTGGCCCGGAGGGTGTAGGTGGTTTCCATCAGCGCTTGGAAGGCCGGCGGCGGAACCCCCAGAATCTCGGCGATCTCCGCGGATTTACGGGCACCGGTCTGCTGCCCCCAACCTTCGACCAGGGTGCCGAAGAGGTCGAACACCACACCCCGCAGCACCACCATCAGAGTGTAGGTGGCAGGCCGAATCAGCTGGCTGGGACCGTCCCTTGGTGGCCGGACTCGGTGCTGGCCTGCGGCAGACCGGCGATCATCTCGAGGGCGTGGGGCAGGGCAGCCCAGATCGCTTCCAGGCTCTCGCTGGTGGCCTTGAGCGCTCCCGGGAGGGCGAGCACCAGGGTGCGGCCGCTCACCACCGCCACCTGGCGAGAGAGCATTGCGTGGGGGGTGTGCGTCAGCCCAGCGGCCCGCATCGCCTCGGCGAAGCCGGGCACGTCGTACTCGCCAACCGAGCGCACCGCTTCAGGGGTCCGATCCCGGGGATGAAGCCCGGTGCCGCCGGTGCAGGCGATCAGAGCCGGGTGCAGCTCGGCCATCGCCCGGCGTAGCCAGTCGGCCACCTGATCTGGTTCGTCGGGCAGGAGTCCGCGCGAGACCAGCTCTCCCGGCAGCTCCAGCAGGCGGCTGGCGAGCCAGTCGCCACTTGTGTCCTGGCGCCTCCCGGCAGATCCCTCGTCGCTAACCGTGAGCAGCGCCACCGGCCACCGACCGCCAACCTCGGGGGTTTCGCAGCGGTCGTCCTGGTTCACGGCTCGGTCCCCACCCTCTCCTCAGCCAGCAGCCGGGTCAGCCGGTGATCCGGGATCCGGGCCTGGCTGAAGTCCTGGAAGCGGGAGCGCAGGGCGGCGTACTGGGCGGCCAGGGCAGCATCGTCGTCGCCTGGGGGCACCTGCCAGTCCTCCAGATAGTGCACCGCTGCGATACCCGCCTGGAGCGACTCCTTGAGGCAGCCGAAGCAGGGCCGCATGGTGGAGTAGAGGGTCGCTCCCAGTGTCGACTGACCGAACCGCGCCGCCGCCAGCACCGCGTTCTGCTCGGCGTGGACGCAGATGCAGAGGTCGTAGCCCCGGCCTGCGGGATAGGTCTCGGAGTCCCGATTGGCGCAGCGGTGGCAACCGTCCTCTGAACAGTTCGGCATCCCGATGGGGGTGCCGTTGTATCCCGTGCTGATCACCCGGTCGTCGCGCACCACCACCGCACCGACCCGGCGCCCGAGGCAGTCAGCTCTGGTGCGCGCCGCCAGCGCCAGCAGCAGGAAGTACTCCTGCTTGGAGGGTCGACCCACAGGCTGGTCGCTCACAGCGACGGGTCACCGCCAGAGAAACTCACCCAGGGAGTTTGCCACCCCGAGGTGGCAATCGGGACTCCGAGACCTATCCCGCAGGCCGGGGCTACGACCTCTGCATCTGCGTCCACGCCGAGCAGAACGCGGTGCCGGCGCAGGCACTGGACCCGGCCGTCGGTCGGCGCTCAGGCCAAACTTTGGCCGTCGGCGACCTGGCACGGAGCTACGGCTTCACCGACTTGGATGGTCGCCAGCCGACCCCCTACAGCATCGTGCCCTAGCTGCGCGGCGCAGCACTAGCCGTCCTTGGCCTCGGGGAGCGTGGGCTGGAACAACTCGATCGGATTCCCCGACGGGTCGTCGAGCAGGATCTGCAGGCCGCCCACCCCGGCCACAAGGTCATTGCGGAAATGGACCCCGGCCAGGCGAAGCGTCTCGACCTGCGCGGCCAGGTTCGAGACCTGGAGTGAGATGCGGTTCCAGCCGCCCGGCCCAGGACGGGTCCCGTCCGCCAGAACCTGCCCGCCGCCCGCCTGGGCACTGGGCGCGCTGAGCAGCAGGCGAAGTCCGTCTCTCGCCAAAATCGCGAAGGTGGGCGCGGGATGCATCTGTTCTGCGAAGCCCAGATGGGTGCAGTAAAAGGCAATGGCTGCGTCGACGTCATCAACGATGTAGCGCACACTCACAGTTGTCATCAGCGGTCCCTACCTGGGTTGTGAAGAAGGGCGGAAGCGTCGTTGCGTCCGGGTCATCGGAAGCCGACGGTCAAGGTCCTCAAACAGAACGATACTGCACCGCAGACGACGCCATACGATGGTCGATTTCAGCAAATAATCCTGCCCTTTTCGAGTCCTCGGTCACCCTGCGACCAGCTCCGCGGAGGTGACCACCGTCGCGAACTCGTCGTGCAGGCTGGCGGCGGTGGCTCGGCAGATCTCATCGGCGCTCACCCACCCCCCGTCGGGTCCCAGGCGATCGAACGCACAGGTCGCGTCCAGGGCGAAATACGTCTGGTAGCCGAGGTCACCGGCCATCCGGGCGGTGGTCTCGCAACAGTGATCGGTGGCGATACCACAGATCACCACGGCCGCCACTTTTCTCCCTTGCAGCCATTCATCGAGGTTGGGGCGGCCGTAGAACGCCGAGTGGACCTGCTTGGTGATCAGGAGGTCCGGTTCTCCGCTGACAGCCGACTTGAATGCGTTTCCCGGTTGCCCCGGAGCGAGCGGGGAGCTGGGCCCCTCGTCCGAGTCGTGACGAACGAAGACGACCAGCTGCCCGCGCTCCCGCCAAACCCGAACCAGGGCCTCGACGTTGGCCTCGCAGCCAGGGTTGTTGCGCCGGCCCCAGAAGGGGTTGTCGAAGCCTACTTGGACGTCGATCACCACCAGAGCGCAGGGCTCTGGCACGACCATCAGCCGGCGACGGCCTTCAGGATCTCTGGGTCCAGGCCCGGGTACTTACCCAGGTATTCGGCGCGCTCCCGGCGCAGCCGCTCGACGATCGCCTGGTGCTCATCGGCGCGGCCCTGCCGCTGGTACAAGAGGCGCGGCTGAAGCAGCTCGTGGTCGTCGATGCCGGGTACCGAGGCGGCCACCTCGTAACCGAAGTCGGGATCCCGCTCCCAGGTGATTGTTCCCTCGGCAATGGCCTTGACCACGGCCGACGAGTGGGGGATGCGGATCTTCTTCGCGCGAGGATCGCCATCGCCGCCACCGACCCAGCCGGTATTGAGCAGGAAGACCTCGAAGCTTCCGTCGGCATGTAGCTCCCGGAAACGGTTGCCCTGCTGCGCGTGCAGGAGTGGGAAGAAGGGGTTGGTCCCGGGGACCCTGAGCGATTTCCCGGCCTCCGCGACCCCTCCCGCCGCCGTGCCCTTGGTCTCACCCAGCATGAAGTAGGCGGCGGCTTGGGCCACCGAGAGCCGGGCCACCGCCGGGATGATCCCGTCGTTGCGGTTGAGAATCAGCAAGGAGGAGACGGGGGCGATGTCGCGGGCGTCTCGCGACCAACCCAACGCCTCCATCGGGAAGACAGCCCGACCGTTCTGGGTGTAGGTCTGATCGAAGAAGTCGACAGGGCCGCCGACCTGCTGCTGTGAGACGTTCTCTAAGAACGCGCCCCGAGACGTCACGGCTCCATGGATGGTCGGCTCGTCCTCGGCGCTGAGCGCGTAGGTCTTGGCGAAGCAGCCGTTTTCAGAGCCGTAGACGATCCCTCCGGGCATCAGCGCCACGAAGTCGTCCTGGACCGGCTTGCTGTCGTTCTGCCTGGTGAACGTGGTGGTGGTCTTGCCGGTTCCCGATAGCCCGACGATGAGCAGGGTCCGCTCGCCCTGGTCGGTGGGGATCACCTTGCACCCCGCGTGCAGGGGCAGGCCGCCCCGGTCATAGACCAGCTTGTTCCACATCCGCAGGAGTCCCTTCTTGGACTCTCCGAAGTAGTCGGAGTTGAACACCCTGGTGATTCCCTGCTCCAGATCTACCGTGATCAGCCGATCCTCCGGGTACCCGGGCATGGTCAGGGTGGGGGTGTAGATCAGCGTGAAGTCGGGGTGGAACTCCTCTCCTAGTTGCTCGTCCTTGAAGAGAAGGTGGTCCTGCATGCCGGCGATGTTGGCCCCGGCCTCTTCGATCACCAGTCGGACTGGGGAGCGGAACTCCGGGTCGTTGTTGACGTATCCGTCGATCACGATCACGTCCTGGCCTAGGAGGTACTCCTCCTGGAGCCGGGCCACCCGCCGGCCCTCGTCGGAGCTGATCGTCTGGCCAGAGGTGATCTCGGGGGTATCGGTGATGATGTAGGTGGAGCCGGTACTCCGGGCCAGCACCTCGGTCTGCACGTTGTAGTTGTCGTAGGCGGTGAGGCGGGCGGTCGGCATCTTCGCGGTCAGCTCCCGAAGTTCCTCCTGCGAGGGGTTGAACCGCGTGTGCCGGGCGGAAGGCGAATAGGGGTCGGCTACCTTGCTCATGAAGACCTCTCTACTCAACTCTGAATGGTGATTGCGGCACATTAGCAAACGGGTGGCTGGGGGGTGTCTGGCCGCCAGCATTACCCGAAGCCGGTCACCCGGCGTTACGCTGCGCGATCACGGGCGCCCAGCGCCCGACCTCCTCCAGTTTGAACCTAGGAGACACTCCGATGGCCCCACCGACCGCGCCGCGCCGCCCGGCCGAGGCCACCGTGGCCGCGGTGATGACCCGGGCCGTGATCACCATCGGCCCTGAGGCCAAGGTGACCGAGGTGGCGGAGATGCTCGGCCAGCACCACATCACCGGCATGCCGGTGCTGGACGATCACCATCGCGTGGTTGGCGTGGTCAGTGAGATGGATGTTGTCCTCAAGCCCGGGATCACGGTCGCCGACATCATGTCGTCCGAGCCGAGGACCATCGAGGAGGATGTCCCGCTAAGTAAGGCGGCCGAGGTGCTGATGGCCCAGCGGATCCGGAGGCTGCCGGTGGTCCGACACGGCAAGCTGGTCGGCCTCATCTCCCGCACTGACCTGGTCACCTTCTTCGCCCGCCACCAGTGGGTCTGCGGCAAGTGCGGCGGCACCCAGCGGGGGCTGGAGCCGCCAGACCGTTGCATCGTCTGCGGAGCTGACGGAGCAGGCTTCCGATTGGAGGACGCTCCCGGAGGCATGTGACCTCGGGCGCGCCGGCGTCAGTCAGCGAGCCGGGACATCTCGTTGCGGAGCTTCAGCTGGGCCAGGTTGTGGTACGCGTCGATCCAGCGCACGGTGCCGCTGTATGAGCGCATCACCACGGAGTGGGTCTCGACTGTCTCGCCAGTGAACCTCACCCCGCCCAGCAGCTCTCCATCAGTGATCCCCGTCGCGGCGAAGAAGATGTTCTCGCCGCCACACAAATCCTCCGCCCCGAAGATCTGCTCCTCCGAGAACCCCTCGCCCCGGATGAGCTCGCGCTCATCGTCGTCCCTGGGCCAGAGCCGGCACTGCATGTCGCCCTGAATGCAGCGCACGGCGCAGGCGGTTAGGACCGCCTCGGTGGCGCCGCCGATGCCGAGCAGGACGTCCAGCCCGGTTCGTTCGGGAAGCGCCGCCATGACGCCGGCGGCGACATCCCCGTCGGTGATCAATTTGACCCGGGCCCCGGTGGCCCGTATCTCCTTGAGCAGCTCCTCATGGCGGGGCCGGTCCAGCACCACCACCGTGAGGTCGTGCACCGGGCGGGACTCAGCAGCGGCGATCCGCTGCAGGTTCTCGGTGTGGGAGACCCGCAGATCGATCACCCCTCGCGCCCGGGGGCCCACCACCAGCTTCTCCATGTAGGCGCAGTGAGTCTTGAGGAGGGTGTCGCGCTCCGAGAGGGCGACGGTAGCAATTCCTCCGGGCAGGCCTCGGGCCACCAGGCGGGTGCCGTCGATCGGATCCACGGCGACGTCCACCAAGGGAGGGTTGCCGTTGCCAATCTGTTCCCCGATATAGAGCATCGGGGCCTTGTCCTTCTCCCCTTCGCCGATCTTGACGATCCCAGCCATGTCGACATGGGACAGGCTGCGGCGCATCGACTCGACCGCGGCCCGGTCGGCGGCAATCTTGTCGTCTCGACCCATCCAGCGAGCGGCCGACATCGCCGCCCCCTCAGTTACCCGGACCAGTTCGAGGGCCAGGTTGCGGTCGATTGGCGTTCCCGGGTCGGCGCCGATCTCGTCCAGCTCAAGCTGCTCACCGGTTTTCCCCATCGGGGGGCAGCATACGGGGTGGACTCTAGCGGTCAATGTCAGTTATTCGGGCGCGAGGTGGTCCTCGGCTCACAGCACCCTGGACAGCGGCCAAAATAGTTGCCGTGGCCGATAGTCCAACTCCCGCGCCCTCGCTCGACAGCAGCACGCCCCGAAGGTTCGGCTACGACGAGGCGGCTCGCGCCCTGCTGGTGGAGTGGATGGACGGACTTGGTCAGGCGATCCCCTTCGCCATCCTGCGGCGCTCGTGCCCCTGTGCCATTTGTACCGGCGAGCTCGGCCGGCCGGGACGGTTCCAGCTGGATCCCGAACTCCATCCGGGCGAGGACGAGCTGGCCGACATCCTGCTGGTAGGGAACTACGGGCTAAAGGTCATATGGGGCGATGGTCACGACACCGGGATCTACCGGTTTGAGCTGCTGCAGCAACTGGGCGCGACCGGAGTGAGTAAGTAGCCGCGCGCACGGGTCTGGCGGAGGAGAAGGAGCGGATGAGACAACTGCCACCTGATGGAGCCGGACGAGTGTGGTGTAGCGGCCGGGCCGTCGAGCTGTCGACTGATGGCTGAGTTGCGGCTGGCCGGGGTCGAGGCCAGGGTGATGGTGGCCCCAATGGGAGGAGGGCCTAGCACCCCGCAACTGGTCGCCGCCGTGGGCGAAGCGGGTGGGCTGGGTTTTCTGGCCGGAGGGTACAAGACCGCTGCGCAGCTGGCGGAGGAGATCCACGCCGTCCGGCACCTCTCGAACACGCAGTTCGGGGTCAACCTCTTCGTGCCGATCGCGGTGTCGACCGCCGAGGTGGCTCGCATACCGGAATATGCGAAGGCGCTGGCCACGCGAGCCGGGGCCCTCGGGGTGACCCTCGGTGAGCCGATCCACTCCGACGACGACTTCGCCGCGAAGTTAGAGCTGGTTCTTTCAGAACGACCCCTGTTGGTCTCATTCACCTTCGGTCTCCCGCCGACTGAGGTCGTGGACCGATTGCAGCGGGCTGGGGTTCTTGTCCTGGTAACGGTCACGTCCGTCGGCGAGGGCCAGCAGGCGGCCGCAGCGGGGGCGGACGGTCTGGTGGTCCAGGGCTGGGAGGCGGGAGCGCACCGGGGTGGATTCACCGATCGGCCGGAGGACGAGGAGTTGGGGCTACTGCCACTGCTGCGGCTGATCCGGCGCCGAGACGATCTTCCGATGGTGGCCTCTGGCGGCCTGGGAGATGGGGCGGGCGTCGCCGCCGTCCTCGTTGCCGGTGCTTGCGCGGCGATGTTGGGCACCGCCTTCCTGCGCTGTCCGGAGGCGGGCACCTCCCCGATTCACGCCGGCGCGCTGGAGGGCCCGCATCGGACGGTGGTCACCCGCGCCTTCACGGGTCGCCGGGCCAGGGGATTGCAGAACGCCTTCATCGATGAATTCAGCGCGCTGGCGCCGGCTGCTTATCCGGAGGTTCACTACCTGACCGCTCCCCTGCGGGTGGCGGCCCGCCGGCAGGAGCAGCTCGACGACATGCACCTCTGGGCTGGCCAGGCCCACGAGCTGGCCCGACCCCTGCCGGCCGGTGAACTGGTTCAGGTATTGCTGGAGGAGGCGCGGGCTGCCCTTAAACCAAGCTTCTTTCCGACAGTCTCCTAGCCGACGGTCCCGGCCTGGGCGCCGCTCCCCAGGCGATCGAAGCAGCTATCAGGTACGGGGCTAGCCGAGGATGCAGAACTCGTTGCCCTCGGGATCGGCCATCACCACCCAGGAAACGTCGCGCTGGCCGATGTCCACCTGCCGAGCGCCGAGCGACTCTAACCGGGCCACCTCCTCCTCTTGAGTCCGGTCGATCGCCCAGAGATCGAGGTGCATCCGGTTCTTCACCGTCTTCGGTTCTGGTACCGGTACGAACACGATCCTGGGCACTTGAGCAGCGGAGCGGTAGGCGTCCTCGCTCGGACGCGTTTCTTCGGTCGACCAGGCGGATATCCCGACCCAGCCTTCCTTGGCAGGGGGGGCCACCTGGTAGTCGAGAACCTCGGCCCACCACTTGGCGAGAGTGAGCGGATCGCGGCTGTCGATGATGATCTCGGTGACTCGGCTGGTCATCTCGACATCCTAATCGTGAATTACCTGAAGATCCGAGGTAGGGCGGGCCGCTGTTCTCGAATGACCTGACGGTCCCGGTACCGGGCTCCCGCCCGGGACAGGTCGCGGGTGAGTCAGACCTCCTGGCCTAGCAGTCGTCGGATGGTGGCAGCCACCACCGTCGGCTTGAAGGGCTTGATGATCGCTTCTCGAGCTCCTGCGGCAAGTGCCTTATCCCGGCCCTCCAGGTCCCGTTGTTCGGGCATCAGGACAATTCCTGAAGGCGGCTCCAACCCCTCGGCGATGAGACGGCGGCAGAGCTCCCGACCGTCCTCCTCCAGCGTGACGTCGCATAGCAGCAAGTCCACTCCGCCCTCTCGGACCAGGGCTTCGGCCTCCCCAGCACTGCGCACCCAGATGAGGTTGTGTCCTTCCATCGTTAGCTTGAATTCCAGGATCCGGCCGATCATGGGCTCATCTTCAGCGAGCACCAGGGTCGCCGACGCTGGGGGATCCACAAGATCGAGTCTAGGGGTCGGGCGAGACCTCGCCTTTAGTTCCAGTTACGTTCCGGAAGCGGGGCTGCGACATGGGGAGCTGATCTCCCGATGCCACCGAAGAATGGCTCCTTGTGGACGGGGCCAAGAAGTGGGGGCAAACTGCGGTGGCCGCGGTCATCGCCGGCGTGGGCGCGCTGGCTTGGATCGCGGGTACCGGCGCACCATTGGTGAGTGCCAATTCCAACTCGACCTCGAACTCCCCGACGACCCTAGCGGCACTGGTAGCCAAGGCCAAGTCGGAGATGATCAACCTCGACGCCGAGGTGCAGACGGCGCGCGCGGCGATCGCCAACGATAAGTCTCAGATCGGACAGGAGCGCCGCCAGCTGGCAAATCTGTTGTCCGCGGAGTACACCGGCGCTCCCAACGGACTGCTCTCGGTCCTGGCCAGCCCGGACTTCAACTCCGCACTGGACACCGAGATCGCATTGGATCAGCTCACCCAGTCGCAGCGCCAGCTTCTGCTGAAGTTGGCTCAGGACGTTCGCAACGAGCAGTCCAGCGAGGCCGCCCTCCAGGTGGAGCAGAAACAGGCGGCGGGTACTGAAGCTCGACTGCAAGCGGAGGAGCTGGTGGCTGAGTTCCAAGCTACCCAGGCGAGTGAAGCTGCCAGCCAGCCGCAGGGTCAGACAGGAACTGATTCAAAGTCCTCGCCGGGCTCCGCCAGTACCAGTCCAACTCCTAAGCCGTCAACCGCTTCCACTCCGACAGTTCCCACTGGTACTCCAACTCCGGGAGGGCCACCCCAGACAGGCGGTCCGTTCACGGTTAACACCAACTTGACCCTTCCGAGCGGAATCACCTTGGGTCAAATTCAGGAGTTCCTGCAAGGCCCTCTGGAGGGCGACGCTAGCTACTTCCTTCAGGCAGAGCAGATAGACCACGTAAGCGCGATCTATCTGGTCTCGGACGCGATCTTGGAGACCGGAGACGGAACTTCACAGCTCTATCTGCAGAAGCACAACTTGTTCGGGTTCGGCGCCTACGACGCCGACCCGTTTGCGGACGGCCAAAGCTTCTCTAGCGACCAGGACTGCATCTCCTTCGTTTCCTGGTTTGTCTCGGTGTACTACCTGACACCGCCGGGCTCTCAGGTTCCCAGTTATGGGGGTCAGCCGGGCACAGTCGCGACTGGACAGTTCTATAACGGGGCGACCCCGGCCGGAATGAACGTGGACTACGCCAGCGACCCACTCTGGGCAAGCAAGATCGCCCAGATCGGCGCCCTTCTTCAGTCCGCTTAGCCCCAACTGGTACCACATCCGGCTCTGCTGGTTAGCCTGGGGGCGTGGGTCCCGAGCCGTCGCCGGTGGATCTGGTCGCTGCCCTTGATCGGCCAGTGAAGGAGTACTTCTGTCTTGCAGACGGGCGGACCGCCGCCCTGGTCCACTCCGAGGGCAGGTGTGACTTCTGGTGCTGGCCCCAGTTCGATAGCCCTCTCCGCCTAGCCGCCCTTCTCGACGCCGGTCGCGGCGGGTCGGTAGGGGTGAACGCCGCTCGTGGTTCCCGAAGATCGGTCTCTTGGGCAGGGCAGTCTCGAGTCATCCTGTTCGCCTTCCCTAACGGCCTGCAGATCCAGTGCGGCCTGCTGGACGACGGCACCGGCTCGAGCGCGCTTGTCTGGCTGGTCGACGGTCCATCGGGGGAACTCATCGACATCTCGCTCTCCGCCCCCAGCGCAGGGAGTGGGGCCAGATGGGGGGCAACACGCTTCGGAGCGGAGCTGGGCCACGGAGCTCTACCAGATGGCCCAGGAGGGCCTCTGGCTCTGACCGTGAGCGCGCCAGCTGAACTGAGCTCAGGAGGGTTGGTCGCCGAGCTCCCACCTCACGGGATGGTCATCTGGCTGGGGGCACCCGGAGAGAGGGGAGAGCTTCCGCTCCGCCTGGCCATGACCGCTGAGGCGCCCCGAAATGCGATCGCGCAATCCAGGGAACTGCTGAGCGAGGCCATCGTCGAGGACCGCACCTGGTTGGAGAACTTGCACCAGTCGCCGGCACTGGGGCACCTCCTAGGGAATGGTCCCGTCTGGGCGGTCAACGCGGTTGACCGCTCGCTTCTGACCTTGCGTGGACTGCAGGAGAAGGAGTCCGGTCTCCTGGTCGCCTCGCCGGTCACTTCGATACCTCAGTGGCCAGGTAGCGAGAGGGCCTGGGATTACCGCTACGCCTGGCTCAGGGACTGTGCCGACGCCGGAATCGCACTCTGTCATGCAGGAGCCTTCCCCGAGTCGGCGGCGGTGGCCCGGCGCCTCGCCGCAATGCTTGGCGAGCGACCCGACCTGACGCCACCGGTGCGCCGAATCTCCGGAGGCGAACTCCCGCCCGAGCACACGTTGAGCCAGCTGCGGGGTTACTCGGGAGCGCTTGTTCGAATCGGCAACGGCGCGGCCGGCCAGGTGCAGTTGGACACCCTCGGAGAGGTCACGCGGCTGGCTTTGGAGCTGGATCTGATGGACCACTGCCCCGACGAGCTGCTGAGGCGGGTCCCGGCCCTGGCTGATGCTGCGGCCCGCTGGTGGCGGCTTCCGGATCACGGAATTTGGGAAGTACGTGGGATACCGCACGACTACGTGCATAGCAAGGTCATGGCGTGGTCGGCTCTTCGGAGCGCCATTCTGCTCGCCGAGCGGGGCCGGGTCGCGGGTTGGGTGACCGCTTGGCAAGAGGAGGCGACAGCGATCCGGCGCGAGGTCGTGAGCAAAGGGCGGGGCCCGGGTGGCGAGCTGGTGATGTCGTTCCAGGATTCGACAGCCGATTCCGCCTTGCTCGCCGCCTACCTGGTCTCATTCATCCGCCCAAACGAGCCCGCAGCGGAGTCGACCTTGCGTCGGGTCTCCCGGGAGCTGGGAAGAGGTCCTCTGATGGCCCGCCACTCCCCGGAGAGAGATGGCCTCGCCGCGCCCTGCTTCCCATTCATCTTCCCCGGGGTCTGGGCGGCGACTTCCGAGGCGTTACTCGGCCACCTGTCCGCCGCCGAGGCCCGCCTCCTGGCCATCTGCCAGCTGGCCGGGCCGTCCGGACAACTGTCCGAGGTCGCCGATCCCGGGACAGGTGCGCTGTGGGGCAACTATCCGCAGGTGCAGAGCCATGCGGCGTTGATCGACGCGGCGCTCACCATCTGGCAACCAGATCGGACCGAGGCGCCCTGGGGCGATCAATGAGCGCCCATATACTGGGTTGTGGAGGAGCCGGGACTGCCGTGAGCACTCTCGCCCCGTTCGTCTAGTGGCCAAGGACACCGCCCTCTCAAGGCGGAGATCAGCGGTTCGAATCCGCTACGGGGTACCACATTCGCCGCAGATGGCGGCCATCAAAGGGGATCCGTGAGCAACACACCAGAGCATCCTTCGAACCCACAGCGTCCCCTGACCAGCCTTCCGGTCGCGCCGCATGGGCACCAAATCCAGCAGGCGCACAGGACGGTGCTTCCCGGGGAGGACCCCCTGGCGCTCGCCCGCCTGGACGAGATCCTGGGGCCTTCGGGCGGCGTCCCTAGCGAGGGGCTCAAGACGCCGCTCAGCGAACTCTGTGCCAACTACCCGTCGTTCCTGGACGGCTGGGCCCGGCTCTCGGAGGCCGCCTTTGTGGGCGGGGATCCGGTCGCCGCCTATGCCTTCGCTCGCGTGGGGTACCACCGGGGTCTCGATCGGCTGCGCAAGAACGGCTGGGGAGGCACTGGCCAGGTGTACTGGGCGGAAGCAACCAACCGCGGCTTCCTGCGGAGCCTCTACCTGCTGATGGCGGCTGCCGCTGCCATCGGCGAGGACGATGAGGCGACCCGGTGCCAGCAGTTCCTCCTCGACCTCGACCCCGATGACGGTATTGGAGCCGGAGCGGTCGCTCCGGGCGCGCGGGTGGGAGTGACCGAACTGCCCTAAGGAAGAGCGGGGGAGTCGTCTCCCGGGGGAGGCGCAAGCTTCCCGTCCTTGGG
>JBAWFE010000054.1:0-5670 GCA_049591595.1 Candidatus Dormiibacterota bacterium | reverse complement strand
CCGCCGGGGTCACGGCCTCCACGTCCTTGCTGGCGGGAAGGTGTGCCGCGACCACGCCCGCCGGCAGCGACTGCACCGGCTGAACCACGACCACCCCGTTGACGGTGGGATCCACCACCAGGGCGTCGAGCACCGTCAGGGTGGTCTCCGCGTCATCCCGGGGCACCGTCCGGTGCACGACCTGAACGCCTCCGGCGATCGCTTCGCGCTCCAGTGATCGGGCGAACGAGCCACCGGCGACGTTCCCCTCTTCGACCACGACCCCAAGCCGGTAGGGTCGTTTGCTCGCCCGGACGCGGCCGGCCAGTTGCGCCCGCAACTCGTCCAACAGCGGGGCGAGATCGACCAGGTTGCCGGGCGGGGAGCTCATCAGGACAAGTGCCCTGGTGCCGCGCCGGCCGCAAATACCATCGACTTCGTGGTCAGACCCTCCTCAGATCGGAGGCCACCCGACGACTCCGGGCGAGCCTTACGCGGGGCACCGGCTCCTCGCCGAGTCCCCCCGGACGCCGTGACTGCCCGACCGTAGCAGGCGCTCTCGGAGGTACGCAGAGCCGCTTGACTTCCCAGCAATCTCTCAGCCTCTGCTCGGTCTGCCCACAAGGATCGTCTGTCACACTAGCGGCGTTCGTCGGCCTCGAGAGGGGGTCGACCGTCGCGCTGGGCGATGCTGCCAGCTCGTTGGTGCGGCAGGTGGATTTCAGGAGGCCACAGGTTGGTCGAGGTCGTAACCCTGGAGACGCCGGAACTCGGCGACCGGACCTATCTCATCCACGATGGCCAGCAGGGCATCGTGGTGGATCCCCAGCGAGATACCGATCGAGTACTCGCCCTAGCCGAATCGGCCCGGGTCAAGATCAGCTGTGTGGCCGAGACCCACATCCACAACGACTACGTCTCGGGTGGATGGTCGCTTTCCCAGGCGGTTGGAGCTCGGTATCTGGTCGCCGCCGCCGACGACGTCTCCTTCCAGCGCCAGCCGGTTGGCGAGGGAGACCGGGTTGACGTCGGCTCGATGACCCTCCAGGCGCTGGCCACCCCGGGCCACACTTCGAGCCACCTCTCATTCTTGGTTGGGGCTGAGAACCTACCCCGAGCACTCTTCAGCGGCGGCTCGCTTCTCTACGGGTCGGTTGGCCGCACCGACCTGGTCTCTCCCAGCCTCACCGAGGAGCTGGCCCGCGCCCAGCATCGATCGGCTCTGCGTCTGGCCGCTCTCCCGTCGGAGTTGGAGCTTTACCCGACGCACGGCTTCGGCAGCTTCTGCGCCAGCGGGCCCACCCCGGCGACGGAGCCCAACCACACCATCGGAACCCAGCGAGCCACCAACCCGGCGATGACCGACGACGAGGAGGGCTTCGTGAGGGCGCTCCTGGCGGGGTACTCGCTGTACCCCCGCTACTACGCTCACATGGGGCCACTCAATCTGGAGGGGGCGGCGGCGCCCGACCTCGCGCTGCCTCCTGAGATCGACGTCTCCGAGGTCGGCAGACGCATCCTGGGCGGCGAGTGGGTGATCGATCTACGGCCGCGGACCGAGTTCGGTCCCTCCCATGTGGCGGGCACCGTGAACTTCCCGACCGGCGAGCAGCTAGCGACCTATGTGGGCTGGGTGGTTCCGTGGGGAGCTCCACTCACTCTTGTGTCCAGCTCACGAGTCGTGGTCTGCCGGGCCTGCCGCGACCTGGCCCGGATCGGAATCGACTGGTTAGCTGGCTGGTCGTCCACTCCGTTGAGTGAGCTGCAGGCCGCCCTCGGGAGCTCCTCATACCAGGTGACCGACTTCCAGGGTCTGGCCGAGGCGCTCCGCTCCCAGGATGTCCAGATCCTCGACGCCCGCCGTCCCGACGAGTGGCGGGAGCGCCACATAAAGAACGCGATCAACATCCATCTACCTGACCTCCCGACCAGGATGGCGGAACTTCCCGACCGGCCCACCTGGGTGCACTGCGCTGCCGGCTATCGAGCTGCCGTCGCCGCCAGCCTGCTCGACCGGGCCGGCCGCGATGTGGTGCTGGTGGACGACGACATCGGGCGGCTCGATGAGGTTGGCCTGGAGCTGGTGAGCGGCAAGGTCTAGCTTCCGAGGCGCTCCGAGAGCGGGCCCCCTCCGACCTATGATGGCGAGGTGAACACGGACTGCCTCTTCTGCCGGATCGTCGCCGGAGAGCTACCTTCCGACGAGGTTCACCGGGAGCGGGGAATCATCGCCTTCAAGGACATCCACCCGGTCGCCGAGACCCACGTCCTGGTCGTTCCCGAGCGGCACATCGAGGATCTCCGCAAGCTGCAGGATTCCGACGCCGAACTCTGGCTCCGCCTCAGTCAAGTGGCCAACGAGGTGGCCGCCGATCTCGGCCACGAGGAGGGCTACCGCTTCTACGTCAGCGTTGGCTCGGCGGGCGGCCAGACCGTCCCCCACCTCCACATTCACGTGATGGCCGGGAGCATGCGCCGCCTTCCGGCCTGATTCGAGCCAGTCCTCCTCGGGTATTCTTTGGTAGCGGGTCGGATTTTCAACTCCGCCTCTTCCGTGGGAGTGCACCGTTCAGATGGCTTTGAGTTCGCGGGAATTGATCGACCAGGCGCGTCATGAGGTCCCAGAGGTGGCGCCTCAGGAGCTACGGATCCGACTGGCCAGCGATGGTGGGCGCCAACTGATCGACGTCAGAGAGCCGGAGGAGGTCGCCCAGGGAGTGCTGCCGGACGCTCTACTCATCCCCCGCGGCTTCCTCGAGCTGCGGGTCGAGTCGACCATCCCCGACCGCTCGACTCCGATCGCCGTCTACTGCGCCTCCGGCGTTCGCTCCCTGCTGGCGGCTAAGACCCTGCGCTCGATGGGCTACTCCGACGTGGTCTCCCTACAGGGTGGCTTCAACGCCTGGAAGGACCAGGGCCTGCCGTTCTCGGTGCCCCACGCCTTCACCCAGGAGCAGCGCGAGCGCTATAGCCGCCATTTCCTGCTCAGCGAAGTAGGTGAAGTTGGTCAGGCGAAGCTCTTGGGAGCAAAGGTCCTGCTGTTGGGGGCGGGGGGCCTGGGGGCTCCGGTTGCGTATTACCTCGCCGCTGCCGGGGTCGGGACCATCGGGCTGGTCGACTTCGACCGGGTGGAGTTGAGCAATCTGCAGCGGCAGATCGTTCACACCGTGGATCGGCTGGGGATGCTCAAGACGGAGTCGGCCGCGATCGCGCTGAAGGCCCTCAACCCTGAGGTGAAGGTGGTCGAGCACAACCTCCACCTGGACAGTTCTAATGCCGCCGAGCTTTTCGGCCGGTACGACGTGATCGTGAATGGCAGCGACAACTTCCCAACCCGCTACCTGGCCAACGATGTGGCGATCTTCCTGCGCAAGCCGTTGGTCGACGGCGGGATCTTCCGATTCGAGGGCCAGGTCACGACCATGATTCCCTTCGAGTCGGCCTGCTACCGCTGTCGCTACCCGGCCCCCCCACCTCCGGAGGAGGCTCCCAGCTGCTCGGAGGCGGGTGTGCTCGGGGTCCTGCCGGGGTTGGTCGGCCTGATCCAGGCGACCGAGGTGGTGAAGCTGATCCTGGGCATCGGGGAGACGCTGAGCGGCCGGCTGCTGCATGTCGACGCCCTGGCCATGGAGTTCAACACTTTCCGCCTGCGGCGCGACCCGGAGTGCCCGGTCTGCGGCGAGCATCCCTCGATCACCGAGCCGATCGACTACGAGGGTTTCTGCCTCAATCCCCAGGTCGTCCTGCCTGCGGCGGCCGTGGCCTGATCCCGGCGACGGCATGGCAACAGGGTCAGCTAGCGTGACCCCGGGCGGCGCTTGGGCTCGGCCTTTGCCGGGTACCATGGCAAGGTGAAGCAGACCACGATCTCGCTCGACGATCTGATCACGGCCGTGGAGACCGCCCGCGACAAGGTCATGGCGGACGAGGTCCGCTCGCTGGTCAAGTTCGGGATTCCCAAGGCAATGGCCCAGCAGATGGTGGCGGCCCGGTTCCACCAGAAGGTGGGAGGCGAAGAGGGCGAAGGCGGGGAGACAGAGACCCCGGCCTGGCCCGACATGAGCTGATCGCCCTGCGCACCTCGCCCCCGTTCTCCCGCGCGGACGGACAGGGGCAGCGTGGAGGAGTTGGTTCCGCTCAGCCCCTATCGCTCCGATCGGCAGTACGGTCGGTTGGAGACGTATCGGCGGCTGGCGTTGCCGGATGCCACCTGGGCGGCGGAACAGTTCAACCTCCGGGTCCACCTCTCGCCGGACGGTCCAGAGGGGGCTGAAGAGCGCGCTGGCCAGATCTGGGAGTCGATCGATCGGCTCCCACTCCAGGTCAAGGACATCCTTCGCGGGGTAATCGACGAGGTCCGGTTGGACTCCGCAGACACCTTCCCGTCGGACACGCTGGGGACCTGGCGGGATGGAACCATGCGGGTCAACCGGGACTGGTCGCTGATCCCCGCCCTCCGAAACCAGGGGTGGCACCGGGACCTTGGATACGACCTGATGCGGGCCACTCTGGTCCACGAAGCCGGTCACGCGCTGGTCGAGGACCCGCGCGGCGGGGTGCGGCTGCGCGACGCGGTGTCGCTGATTGCAGCGTCCGGATGGCTCCCCCATCCGCTCGACGACCCGGTTCCCTACGGGCCGGTCGGGCGGCAGGTGTCCACTCTCAGCGCCTACTACCTGAAGCGGCTGCGCCAGCTCGACTCCAGTTGGAACGGAGACCTCTCTTTGGGAAGTCCCGCGCTTCCGTCGACTTTTCAGCTGGACCGCGATTTGATGCGCGACGTGAGCGCCTTCAAGCGCCGACGCACCAAGTCTCGCGGATCATTGGGGCTGGTGGGCACGGATCAGCTTTTGGGTCGGCTCCGCCGGGAGGACCCTGTCCGGCTCAATCGCGAGCTGGATGACTGCGGACTGGTCCTCGAGGATGTCGACGCCGCGCTGCGGAGGCGCCGAGGCGTCTCTAGGTACGCGGAGGACTCAATCTCAGAGACGCCGGCGGAGATCTTTCGGTATATCCATGCCCCGTTCACCAGGGCCGAGCACAGCCGACCGGCACTCGTGGAGGGCGAGCGGGTGCTGCTGGAACCCTGGCGCAGCTCAGACCGGGCGATCGGAGCCCGCCGGCCGGCCCTGGCGCCGGAGCGGCCGTGGGAGTCGCTGCAGCTGATTCGTCGCGGTGTGGGCCGGGAGCTTGGGAGGTGAGGAGGTTGGACCAGCGTTTTCGGCTCCAGGAGACCGGGGGCCGCGCGCTTGTGGAGGCTTGGGGATTTCCAGTCCAATTGGAGGGCGACCCCGAGCTCTGCCAGCGGATCCAGAGATACCTCGACGACCCGGTGGCGGTGCTAGGCCCATCGCTCAACCCCGACTCGGGCGAGCGTGGCACTGCCGTCCTGACGCTGGCTCCAGGAGACGAGGGATGGTTGGCGAGCTGCCTGCGCCAAGCCGCCCAGGAGCTGGGGCTTCGGATCACAGAGCTTCCACTCAGTGGGCGCTGAAGTCGGCGCGCCGAGGGGTTGTTCAAGCCACTTGCCAGCGACTATCTTTCTTCCCTCGCCAGGTTTCACGGGGGCGTCAGGTGGCCGGATGGGGACGGTCGCAGCAGGCCGTGTTGACGGTCGGGTTGGTGATGATGGTAGTCTGGACCGCTGCTTGCGCTAGCGCTCCGGTCAAGATTCCAACTGCGTCCGCAACG
>JBAWFE010000053.1:0-17245 GCA_049591595.1 Candidatus Dormiibacterota bacterium | reverse complement strand
GTCCTGACTCTGGCGCAGGACGAGGCGGAGAAGTCGCACCACTCGTACATCGGCACGGAGCACCTCTTGCTCGGGTTGCTGCGCGAGGAGGAAGGGCTCGCCGCCAAAGTGCTGGCGAACCTTGGTGTGGAGATCGACCAGGTCCGGGACACAATCGGCTCAATGCGACACCGCAACGAGCGGTACACCGCGCAGCAGATCATCTCGACCTCCAGGGTCAAGAGGGTGATCGAGATTGCCTTCGAAGAGGCGAAGCGGATGAACAACACCTATGTCGGCACCGAGCATCTGCTGTTGGGACTGCTGATCGAGGGCGAAGGCATCGCTGCCCACGTGCTGGAGGACCTGGGGGCGAACCTGGACAAAGTCCGCCATGAGCTGGATTCGCTGCTCAAGGATCAGGGCCTTGAGGACGAACCGCCCCCCGAGCGCAAGAAGTCGAGCAAGACGCCCTTGTTGGACCAGTTCTGCCGTGACCTGACTGAGCTTGCCACCAAGAATCAGCTGGACCCGGTCATCGGGCGGGAGATGGAGATCGAGCGCGTGGTGCAGATCCTCTCCCGGCGCACCAAGAACAACCCGGCCCTCATCGGCGAGCCCGGGGTCGGCAAGACCGCGATCGCCGAGGGATTGGCCCAGGCTATCGTGAACCAGGAGATTCCTGAGTCGCTCGCCAACAAGCGGGTGCTCACCTTGGACATGGGTGGCCTGGTTGCCGGCACCAAGTACCGAGGCGAGTTCGAGGAACGACTCAAGAAGATCCTTGACGAGATCCGCTCCTCCAAAGAGGTGGTGCTCTTCATCGATGAGTTGCACACCCTGGTCGGAGCGGGAGCTGCCGAAGGGGCCATCGATGCCGCCAATATCCTCAAGCCGGCGCTAGCTCGCGGGGAGATCCAGTGCATCGGGGCCACCACCCTCAACGAGTATCGCAAGTACATAGAGAAGGACGCCGCTCTGGAGCGCCGCTTCCAGCCGGTCTTCGTGGAGGAGCCCAAGCTGGAGGAGACCATCGAGATCCTCTGCGGGGTGCGCAGCCTCTACGAGAAGCATCACCGAGTGACGATCAGCGACGCCGCTGTGCGGGCCGCAGCCGAGCTCTCAGGGCGTTACGTCAGTGACCGCTCTTGGCCGGACAAGGCGATAGACTTGATCGACGAGGCCTCGGCTCGGGTGCGGATGAAGTTGACCACGACTCCCCCCGAGCTGCGTGTCAAGCAGCGCCACGTGCGGTCACTCCAAACCCGTAAGGACGAGGCGGTCGAGAAGCAGGACTACGAGGCCGCCACCAAGCTGGACGAAGAGGCGAAACTGCTCAAGGCGGAGTACGCGATTGAAGAGGCCGCCTGGCGCGATGAGTTGGGCAAGACCGTGCCCGAAGTGAACGAGGAGAATATCGCCGACATCGTCTCCTCCTGGACTGGGGTCCCGGTCAGCCGTCTGGTGGAGGCCGAGACCCAGCGCCTTCTGGCCATGGAGTCGGAGATCCACAAGCGCTTGATTGGGCAAGAGGAGGCGGTAAAGATCGTCTGCCAGGCGGTTCGCCGAGCCCGCGCTGGACTCAAGGACCCTCGGCGTCCGATCGGGTCCTTCATCTTCCTTGGTCCCACCGGAGTGGGCAAGACGGAGCTGGCGCGGGCTCTGGCCTCCTTCCTCTTCGACAACGACGACGCTCTGATCCGGCTCGACATGTCGGAGTTCGCTGAGCGCCACAGCACTGCTCGCCTGGTGGGCTCTCCGCCCGGCTACGTCGGCTACGACGAGGGTGGGCAGCTGACCGAGGCAGTCCGTCGTCGTCCCTACAGTGTTGTCCTCTTCGATGAGATCGAGAAGGCCCACCCCGACTTCTTCAACATGCTGCTGCAGATCCTCGAGGACGGCCGCCTCACCGACGCCAAGGGCAAGGTGGTCAGCTTCGCCAACACCATCGTGATCATGACCAGCAACCTGGGCATTCAAGGGGTGGGCTCGAACCTGTCGATGGGCTTCCAGACGGGCGTCCCCGGTCGGAGCGGCGAGGATCAAGAGCACAGCAAAATGCGGGAGCGCATCACTGACGAATTGAAGCGCAGCTTCCGTCCTGAGTTCCTCAACCGGGTCGATGCGGTGGTGGTCTTCCATCGCCTTCGCACCCATGAGACGCGCCAGATCGTCGACCTCATGCTGGTACGGGTCCGCGAGCACCTTCAGCGGCAGGGCCTGAGCCTACTGGTCACCGATCAGGCGAAAGACCTGCTCGCGGAACGTGGTTTCGACAAGCAGTTCGGGGCCCGCCCGCTGCGCCGGGTCATCCAGTCCGAGATCGAGGATCCCCTCAGCGAGGAGTTGCTGAAGATCGAGTTCACCCCCGGAGACCTGGTCACCATCGACGTGGAAGACGGCAACATCGCCACCCACGTGGTGCCCGGTCCGCCGCCGCCCGAGGCGGTGGTGGAGCAACCTGCAGCGGTTGAGCCAGCCGGGGCGGGGGCCGCCGGTCCGACTGGCGGCGACGGTGGCGGACCAGTCTGACGCCGGGGAGACACCCGGAACCGTAGCCGCCGCCGACAGCGCCGACCCGACGTCGGGAGTGCGCCTCGGGAGTGCGCGCGCCTCGCGGATCGCCAGCCTCTTGGGGATGTCCGTGGGAGCGGTGCTGGGGACTCTGTACGCCACGGTGATCCTCACCACCTTCAAGGGATCCTTCACCGGCTGGGAGTCCAAGACGGTGGTCCTGGTCGTAGGGCTGGCGTTGGGGTGTGGAATTGGCTACCTCCTGGGTCCGGCCCTCAGCGTCCGCCCCTATGCGTGGGCTGAGGAGGAGCTGGCCAATATCCCGCTTCCCGAACTGATCGGGGCCCTGGCAGGGGTCGTCGTGGCACTGGTCATCGCGGCCTTGGTGGCTCTGATTGCCTCCGGATTGCCCGGGGGATTGGGCTGGCTGGTGGCGGTGGGTGTGGCCTTCATCCTGGTGCCGCTCGGGGTCTCGGTCGGACGCCGACGTCGGCGTGAGCTTGCCCGTCTCGGCCTACCTCTGGGGGGCGTCGCCGCTCCGCTGGCACGGGTGGTGGTGGACACCAGCGCGATCATCGACGGCCGGCTCCTGGATCTGGCTCGGGCCGGTTTCTGCCTCTATGAACTTCTGGTTCCCCAGTTCGTCCTAGCCGAACTGCAGTCGGTAGCCGATTCCGCAGACCCCATCCGCCGGGCCAGGGGAAGGCGGGGTCTCGCGATGCTCGAAGAGCTGCGCTCGCTGCCGGGATTAGACCTGGAGTTTCCGCAGGTGGACTACCCCTCGATGCCAGAGGTGGACTCCCGGCTGGTGCGGCTGGCTCGAGAACAGCGTGCGGCGCTGCTGACGGTTGACTTCAACCTCGACCGGGTGGCCCAGATCGAAGGGCTGACGGTACTCAATCTCAACCAGCTGGCCACCGCTCTGCGCCCGGCCCTGGTGCCCGGCGAGAAGCTGGAGGTCGAGGTGGTCAAGGAGGGGAGGGAGGCGGATCAAGGAGTCGGCTACCTCCCGGACGGAACCATGCTGGTGGTGGAGGGGGGGCGCAGTCACCTGGGCGAGCGGCTCACCACGACCGTGAGGAGCGTGATCCAGACCGCCTCTGGCCGGATGGTGTTCGTGCAGGCTCCCGAGCTTGAGGGTGAGGAGGCAGGGCCGCCGCCAGATCCCGGGCGAAAGTCCAAGCCCGCGGCCACCCGTAGGTCCTGAGCTTGGGCGAAGCAGCTCCCGGGACCACTGCCCTGGTGCCGGCGGCGGGATCCGGCGCCAGATTCGGCGGGCCCAAGCTCTGGGCTGACCTGAGCGGCCAGCCGGTGCTGGCCTGGGTGCTCCAAGCGCTCGGCGACCCGAGCAGCGGGGTGGACGAGTTGGTGGTTGTCACTGATGTGCGGGAGCACCGCCGGGTCATGGAGCTGGCCTCTTCCGCGGCCCCCCGGCTCGGATGCCGCTGCGTAGAGGGTGGCGCCCGCCGGCAGGAGTCGGTCTTTCGCGGGCTGGGACTCTGTACCAGGGAGATGGTCCTGGTCCACGACGGGGCTCGGCCTGGGGTCACCTCTGAGCTCTGCGCCAAAGTCCTTCGAGCGGCTCGGGAAGTGGGGGCCGCCACCGCCTGTGTTCCGGTGGCCGACAGCACTGGCGTGGTCAGCTCTGGCCGATTAGAGCAGGTGTTGCCCCGAGCCGATCTGGCAGCGATTCAGACTCCCCAGGCGTTTAGGCGTGAACTCCTGATGCAGGCCCACCAGTCGGCCACAGACAGCGGGCTGGATGCCGACGACGACGCTGCCCTGGTTCTGGCTCTGGGCGAGCCCGTTGCCACCGTGCTGGGCGATCCCCGCAATCTCAAGGTGACCAGGACCGAGGACATCCTGGCCCTGCGGTCCTGGCTGGGTAACGCTGCCTGGGCTCGCCAGTGAGCGGGCGGCCCCTGCCAGGAGTTGGCCTGGGGGTCGACGTCCATCGCTTCGGAGGTCCAGGGCCGATCTGGCTGGGCGGTGTCGAGATCGCCTATGAGCAAGGATTGCTGGGGCATTCCGACGGTGACGTGCTCTGCCATGCCTTAGCCGATGCCCTGCTCGGGGCAGCTGGTCTGGGCGACATCGGTGAGCACTTCCCCTCCACCGACGAGCGCTGGCGCGGCGCCTCTTCCCTCGATCTGCTGCGCCGAGTCGGTGAGCTCCTGGCAGCCGAGGGGATCGAGATCTGGGGCTTGGACGGGACGGTGGTCGCCGAGGCGCCCAGGCTAGGACCGTTCCGTCAGGCGATGGCCACCGCTGTCGGCTCGGTCCTCGGGCTGGAGCTGGCTCGCGTCTCCGTAAAGGTGAAGTCGAGCGACGGTCTGGGGCTCACCGGGCGTGGAGAGGGAATGGCGGCTCTCGCCGTCGCCCGGGTGGGCACCGGAAGTCGGACTGATCGGGAATAACATAAGCCGGGCATGCCCATTCGCCTCTACAACAGCCTGACCCAGGACGTGGAAGTACTCCAGCCGTTGCACCCCGGCCGGGTCCAGATGTACACCTGCGGGCCCACCGTTCACGACCGTGCCCACATCGGCAATTTTCGGACCTATCTGGCCGAGGACCTGCTCCGCCGGCACCTGGAGGCGCGCCACCTGAAGGTGGAGCAGGTGATGAACATCACCGACGTTGACGACAAGATCATCGCCAAGGCCACGGCCAGGGGAGAGACCCTGGCCGAATTCACCGCTCCCTTCATCGAAGACTTCTTTCGGGACCTGGACCTGCTCGGGATCGAGAGAGCCGAGCAGTTCCCCAGGGCGACCGAGTACCTGGGGCCGATGCTGGCGCTGGTCGAGCGCTTGGTGACGACCGGTCACGCCTACGAGAGCGAGGGATCGGTGTACTTCCGGCTGTCCACCTTCCCCAGCTACGGCAGGCTCTCGCGGTTGGACGTGAAGGGGCTCAGCGCCGGGGCCAGCGGTCGGATCGATTCCGACGAGTACGAGGCGAAGGAGGCGGTCAGAGATTTCGCGCTCTGGAAGGCGGGCTCCGAGGGGGACTTGGCGGCTTGGCCCTCTCCTTTCGGCTGGGGTCGCCCAGGGTGGCACCTGGAGTGTTCGGCGATGGCGATGGAGTTGCTGGGGGAGTCAATCGACATTCACTGCGGAGGCGTCGACAACAAGTTTCCCCACCACGAGAATGAGATCGCCCAGTCGGAGGCAGCCACTGGCCAGCCATTTGTCCGTCTCTGGTTTCATGTTGAGCATCTCGTGGTGGAGGGCGGCAACAAGATGGCCA
This sequence comes from Candidatus Dormiibacterota bacterium, assembly GCA_049591595.1. GTDB lineage: Bacteria > Chloroflexota > Dormibacteria > Aeolococcales > Bog-877 > Bog-877. The sequence goes on along the minus strand of JBAWFE010000053.1, from coordinate 11,500 downwards.
AGTCCCAGGGCAACTTCCTGACCCTTCCGACCCTGATCGAGCGGGGCCACAGCCCGCTCGCCGTGCGCTACCACCTGCTCGGCAACACCCATTACCGGCAGCGGCTGCACTTCCGCGAGGAGGACCTGGTGGGGGCGTCCGAATCCCTCGACCGGCTGGCCACCTTCTGGCGGCGGTGTGCCGCCGCCCACGGTGGCGAGCTCAAGACCGCCGGGTCGGGAGACCCGCTGACGGTGGCCGCCCAGCGAGCCCGTGATCGGTTCGAGGCCGCCATGGACGATGACTTGAACCTCCCGTTGGCCCTCGGCTCACTTCACGATCTGGTCAGGGAGGGCAATCGGCTCCTGGACGAGGGACGGGCCGGCGGCGACGGCTGTGGAGCCACCCTCTCCACCCTGCGCAGCGCGGACAGCCGGCTCGCCGTCATTGAGCGGGCGGCTGTCTCTGAGGATTCCCAGCTCAGCCCGGAGGAGCAACAGGCTCTGGGCCGTCGAGAGGAGGCCCGGCGCAAGGGGAACTTCTCGAAGGCGGACCGGATCCGCGATCAGCTGCTCGAACTGGGCATCGTAGTCGAGGACACCAAGGAAGGCACCCGCTGGCATCGGGTCTGATGCCCGAGATTCTCTACGGACGCAACCCGGTTCTGGAGGCCCTGCGGGCGGGACGGCGAATCCGCCGACTGCTGCTGGCTCCGGGCCTCGGCTCCGATGAGCGGTTGGGGGAGATCATCGACCTCGCCCAACTGGCCGGGGTCCTTCAGGAAATCACGGCCCGGGGCCGGCTGAACGACATCGCCCATACCGAGCACCACCAAGGAGTGGCAGCCTACTTCGACGGCCGCCAACTCGCCAACCGCGACATCCTCCGGCGTCTGCTGGCGGAGCAGAATCCCAGCTGGCCGCCGGTCTTCCTCTGTCTTGACGGAGTCCAGGATCCCCAGAACCTGGGGTCGCTGGCGCGTAGCGCGGAGGTGCTGGGGGTGACGGCTCTGATCTTGCCGCGACATCGCACGGCGCCTCTCTCCGCGGCGGCGGCCAAGGCCAGCTCGGGGGCGATCGAGCACCTCCAGCTGGTCCGGGTGGTCAACTTGGTTCAAACCCTGCGCGAGCTGGCGGATCTCGGGGTCTCGGTGGTGGGGCTGGATGCGGCGGGCGATCGCCGCTGCGACCAGGTCGACCTGCGGTCGCAGGTGGCACTTGTCGTCGGCGCGGAGGGCGAAGGACTCCGGACCCTGACCCGACGGCACTGCGACCAGCTGGTGTCGATCCCGATGGGTGGTCGAGTGCAGTCGCTGAACGTCGCTGTCGCCGGCGGCTTGCTCATGTACGAGATGGCACGGCAGCGCCAGTTCACATACCCGGGGTCCTCGGCAGGCGGCAGCTGACCGGCTATGCGCTGCCTATACTGCCGAACTGCCCCGACTTCGCCGACGTAGCTCAGTGGTAGAGCAGCTGTTTTGTAAACAGCTGGTCGGGAGTTCGACTCTCCCCGTCGGCTCCTTGTTCTGATCTCAGAGCGGTTCGCTGGTGTCCACTTTGGTCAGGGGCGGCTGCCCTAGGGGGAGAGCCGGTCCAGCGGACAGGGTTCGACCCGCGCCACGGGCGCGTCAGCGCTCAAGCGGTACGACCTTCATCTCGCGATAGGACGGAGCGAGCTCGTCCCATCTGGAGCTCCAGGCGGTGGCCCAGTCCGGGCGCTCCTGGCCGGTGAGATGAGCCGCAAGGTCCTCCAGGTGCGCCTGCCATCCAGCTCCGTATGCGAAGAGCTTGTCTAGAGGCACTCCTCGCCTCTCAATCACGAGGCCCGTGTGGTCGCCGTCGGCGACCAGCTCCGCCGCCACGACGCCTTCCGCGCCTACCTCTTCCCACATGGTCACTTCTGCCTTCCATGGAGGAAGACACACGTCGATTCGGCCCCGGCCGTCCCACCCGCTTCCGAAGACGGTGGCGGTGAACTCGCCGCCGAGGCGGAGGTCGCCTTCTACCTTCCCGTACCAGCGGACCAAGCGCTGTGGATCAGTGAGCGCCTTCCACAGGTCATCGACGTCGGTCTTGTACCTGGCCTTCATGCGGACAACTCCCTCACCACCAACCGAGTGCACCGTCCCTTCAATGGCGGCCTCTGGCTTCTCGGTCATAGTTGCCTCCTTCGTCCAACCGTCACTCGGGTGATCTCGGTGAGCCGGGCGACGAGGCGTCGCGCCCACAGAGATCGGTAGCGATCGAGCCTCGCGTCAACCTGCGCCAGCGGCTCCGGGGCAAAGTGTAGATCCGGAGCTAAGCCTGCTGGTGCATCGCTGCACGTCCCGGCGTGGCGGAGACCCCGCAAGGGTCGCGAGGTGCCCGAACGAGCGGTTGATGGCAGCGCGGTCAGCTCACTGGCCGTGGCCGAACCGGCAGTCGGGGATTTGTGGGTCCAGTTGCTGACCAGTCGGCGCGTTGACCTGCGATCTCTCCCAGTTGGGTGAGGCCAACCGGGACCGCGGCGTGATCAAGATTCGCGCCCAGGATGGTGGGGCAATCCCCTACCTTGTCACGGGTCCCGGTCCAACTGGAGTTCGCGGCCCGGCGGTAGAGGTCGGTTCTTGCATTGCGGTCCTGTACAGGGCCATCCTTGGCAAGTGCGGCATGCGACGGAGCACGACCTTGATCAGCTGGAAGCACTGCTGGCGGAGTTGCGTGCTCTGCCTCAATTGCGGGAACGCAAACGGGGCTACTTCTCTCGCGGATCCCGGGCGTTCCTTCACTTTCACGAGGATCTCGGCGAACTCTACGTCGACGTCAGGCTTGCCAGCACTTTTCACCGTCTGCGGATCACCACTGGCGAGGAACAGGCAATCCTGCTGTCACGGATACGAATAGCGCTCGCGTCGACTCCTTGACCAGTTTGCGGCGATGGGCCATGCGGGAAAGGAGCGACCGCTACCGGCCAGTCAGGTAGACCTTCGCAGCCCGACGCGGGCCCTCCAAGGGTTTTAGATGCGGCGTTTGCGCCTCGATGTCAGTTTTCAAGGCTTCCCCCAGATGGCATGTGGAGCGACCTCGAGTTCTAGGAGCCGAAACTGACCGGAAGTCGAACTTCAGACCGGACGCCAGCGCGGTCCGAGGCATCCTGGCCCCTCGGGCGTTCCACAGAGTCGAGGTTCCCATGCCCAGGGAAGTTCAATCGGGTGACGATCTTGTGGCGATCTCGTCAGCCGACCGCGTTCTAGCCTCAAAATCCCAACTGTAGACTCCTCGCGTGTTCGACACCCTTGATGCGGCTCGACGGCGCGTCGGCTCCTGGCGGCTAGCGCGCCGACCCAGCTCGATTTGGCTTGGCTTTGGGCTGCTGGGCTTGCTGGTGATCGGATATCTGATCTCCCGTCTGCTCCGCAGCCCGACTTCCTATTCGCCGCTGCTGGACGGGTGGCTGGTCAGCGCCGCCGAGCTTGCCGCCGGCCTGCTCTGCTTGGCCGCGGCCCGGACCTGGCGTCGAGATCGGACCATCCCCTTACTCCTGGGGGTGGCCTTCTTCGCCGGGGCCATCGGCACGGCGGTGCTCGCCCAGGGGGGCGGCACCCAGCCGGCTCCCTCGCTGGGCGACGCCTTCTATCTGAGCTTCTACCCTCTCGCCTACGCGGCGCTCGTGCTTTTGATGCGCCGGGACACTGGGAGCCTGGTCCCCTCCGCCTGGCTCGACGGAGCGGTGTCGGGGCTGGGAGCGGCCGCGCTCTGCGCCTGCTTCGCGTTCAAGATGATCTTGTCCTGGAGCGGGACACCGCTGGGGGTCGCCACCAACCTGGCCTATCCCATCGGTGGACTAGTCCTGCTGGCCATGGTCGTCGGAGTGACCGCGAGCCTTGGTCGCCGGCCCGGATTGCAATGGAATCTGCTGGCGAGCGCCTGCGGAATCATCGTGATCGGCGGCACCTTCAATCTACTGTTGGGCACTGGGCCGTCGCAGTTCGGCCGGGTCATCAGCGACGTCGCCGCGCCCGCGGCAATGCTGCTGGCTGCCATGGCGATGTGGGTGACGCCCCGCCCAGTCAATTTGCTGAGCCACGGCAGGGCTCCGGGCTTCTTCCTGCCCGGCCTGGGGGCTGGATGTGGACTAGCGATCTTGCTGCTAGCCCCCTGGGAGCATCCCAGCGAGGCAGCCGTCTGGCTGGCCACTGTCACGCTCGTAGTGGCCAGCGTCCGGTTCGGGCTTTCCGCCCACAGCCTACGGACTCTCACCGAGCGGCGCCACAGCCAAGCGGTCACCGACGAGCTCACCGGTCTGGGCAACCGGCGGCAGCTATTTAGCGTGCTGGACGCCTTCTTCGAGGAGCAGGCGGACCCCCGCACTCCGCGGCGCAGCCTGAGCCTGCTGTACGTCGACCTCAACCACTTCAAGCAGATCAACGACACCTTTGGGCATGCCGCCGGCGACGAAGTGCTGCGCCAGCTCGGCCCGCGCCTTCAGGGGGCGCTCCGCGGCTCCGACCTGGTGGTGAGGCTGGGGGGTGACGAGCTGGCCGTAGTCGTGGTCAATGCGGACCCGCAGATTGTCACGGCCGTGGCCCAACGGCTGATGGACCGGGTCCAGCAACCATTCATGCTGAACCAGGTCGTGGTCCGGGTCAGCGCCAGCATCGGAGTCGCCAGTGCTCCCGCGGATGCGTCAGACAGCGCCAGCTTGGTGCGCTGCGGAGACCTGGCGATGTATCGGGCCAAGCGCAGCGAGTCCGCGATCGAGACCTACCGCCAGGAGCTGGATCGTGACAGCAGCCAGCTCAGTTTGGTCAAGGAGCTATGGGCGGCGATCGAGCTGGGGAGCTTCACCCTCCACTATCAGCCTCAGCTTGAACTGGGCACCGGAGCAGTACCGGCAGTGGAGGCGCTGCTCCGTTGGAACAACCCCCGGTTGGGATTTGTCCCACCGATGGAGTTTCTTCCCCTGGCCGAGGAGGCCGGGCTGATGGGACGATTGACGACCTGGGTGCTTGACCAGGCGTTGGCTCAATGCGCCACCTGGAGGGCGACCGGGCGCGACCTGACGGTCTCGGTCAACATCTCGGTCAGCAATCTGCTCGACCCGAGTTTCAACGGTCTGGTCCAGAAACTGCTAGCCCACCATCGGCTACCCACCTCATCTCTGATGATCGAGCTCACCGAGACGACCGTGATTGCAGATTTCGAAGCGAGCAAGGCAGCTATCGCCGAACTGCGCCAGCTGGGGCTGGGCGTGTCGATCGACGACTTTGGAGCTGGCTTCACCTCCTTGGCTTATCTGGCCGATCTGGATTTCAGCGAGCTGAAGCTCGACCGCAGCTTCATCACCCGGCTCTCCGCCGGCCGGGCCCGCGACCTGGCCCTGGTGGGGGCGACCATCGAGCTGGCCCATGCGCTCCAACTTCAGGTGGTGGCCGAGGGGATCGAGGACGTCACCACTCTGGACATGCTCGTCGGGGTCGGGTGCGATCTTGCCCAGGGGTACTACATCGGTCGGCCGGTCCCGGCCAGCGAGTTGGCGGTCGAGCCCGCGGGTATCCTCTCCGAGTACCGATTGGCCAGAGTGAGGGCGTCCTGAGGCTCCGGTCGCTGCATCGCCCTAGACGCACGTAACAGTTCTGGTTGCAGAGGTGGCTCAGGAGTGGAGAGCTCCTGACCGAACCGATCCCCGGCTCCTGCCGGCGCCGCCGCAACTTCGCCTCGTCTCCGGCCCCGGCTGTCGTGGCCCGGGGGCGCACTCCGCTGACGCGTAAGGGGACACCATCCTGGAGATGTCGGCCGCAGCCCCTCAAGTTCCGCGCCGTGGCGTAGCTTCCTGGCGCCCTGCTAGGAGCTCGCGGTCGATCGGAGGGTCTCTAGCGCTTCAGCCGCCCGTGACCCGGTTTACAAACTGGTTTTCGGCGATTGCTGAGATGAGGGCCAGGCAGGTAGTCAGGGTGAATACCAGCATCACGGGTATCACAACTTTCGGCCAGGAGCGCTGCGCTTCGCCGGAGAAGCTGATGTAGGTGGCACAGCCCAGGTAGGTCGCTCCGAGCAACATCACCGACGCCAGGGTGAAGATCGTCAGGCCGGGGACCGCTCCGAACGCAGACATGCCGTCCTCCTACAGAAGTCCTATCCGAAGAGAGTGAACTCGATCAACGGTGCGGTTGTCAACTGGTCCAGATCCGGCGCGCCCGTATGCAGTACCCGTTGTCCTGTTGCCGAGAGTAGAAGCGGTTCGTCGATGTGTCAAGGCCCTCAGCTACCTTGCACCCTGCTGACGTTCCGCGAGCTCGCGAAGGTGGGTGAGAAACCCGACTGGACGGTCATGTTTCCCTCTTCTCCGCCCCAGTTCAGCCAAGGCGACTGCAAACGGTTGACACGGCACTTGCGGCGGCGTAGCCTAAACGGCGTCTTGGGTAACCAGAGAGGGCGCCATCCTCAGCCGCGGTCGAACTCGGCGTGTCCGGTGGCGCCTCTACCAGGAGGGGAAGATCCTCAATGAGCGTCGGAAGGAAGCTGCTCATCGTCGGCGCCAGTCTTCTCATCGGGGTCGTGGGACTCGCCCTGTATGTCACGATCTGGCTCTCCTACAACCCTAAGATGGTCGTCGCGCCGACTACGACCAACTCCTCCGGCCAAGTCACCACCCACCTGTTCCTGGCGACTACCGGCTCGATCGACTTCGGCACCCACCCCAGTTGGGTGGCGTACCTGATCCGCCAGGACGGGAAATGGGTCAACTCGACGGTCTGGCGGGTTCCCGCCCACTCCGTGGTCCACGTGACCATCTGGGAATATGACAGCGAGACTGGGCTCCGCAACCCCTTCATTAGCATGGTGCGGGGCACAATCGGCGGAGTCGAGTACATGAACGGCAAGGCCATCCGCTACATGAATCCCAACCTGCCAGCGCACACTTTCTCGATTCCCGACATTGGACTGAACGTCCCACTGGCGGGGATCACCCAGTCGACCTACCCGGCGGACTTGACCAATCCTCACAACACTCACCAAACCATCACCTTCTCGTTCAAGACCGGGGCTCCCAAGACCGTGCATTGGCAGTGCTTCGTACCGTGCGCGGCGGGCTACATGTTTGGCAACGGCGGGCCTATGCAGACTGTCGGATACATGGACGGCTACATACAGATCGTCTGACCGGAGCTGTCGGCCCAATTGCGGGCCGCCCCAGAACCAACCGAACCAAAGGAGAGCGGTAACTTGACCACTCGACGGCACCTCGTCATCCCGGGGCTCATCGTCGCGGTCTTGTCCTTGATCTGGGACCTTCTGGTCGCGCTCGTGTTGCACATACCCCCCGGCTACGCGACCACTACAGCCGCTGACCAAACCGTGACCAGCCAGGTGTTCGCGATCATCGCAGGGGACGTCGGGATGGCCGTCGTGGTCTTCGGTGCCTACTTCGCGATCATGTTTAGTCGACCAGGTCAGTCCCACGAACCGCAGACTGGAGGCCGCTCCCGGTCCAACGTGCCACTGCAGGCGGGATGGATCAGTTCCTGCGTCGTCCTGGTGATGTTCGCAGCGGGCTTCGGAGTCATCGAGCTCGAAGGCCAGACTGATCCCGCGCTAGTAGTTCCGGCGTCGGCGCTGGCGTCCGGAGCCCAGCATCATCCGTTTATCGTCCAGGTGATTGCCCAGCAGTGGCAGTTCACCTACCGCTATCCGCAGGAAGGTGGGTTCGAGTCCCAGCAATTGCGGATTCCCACCGGACGGCTCATCCAGTTCGACGTCACCTCGCTGGATGTCACCCATCAGTTCTGGGCCTATCAGCTGGGCGTAAAGCTAGACGCCAACCAGGGTGTCAATAACGTCGCGTACACCTATGTAACCACGCCCACCATCATCAATGTGCGCTGCGGTGAGCTGTGCGGTCTCTGGCATGGGTACATGACCGACATCGGATCACAGGCGGGGGAGGCGCTGGCCCCGACTGCCTTCGCGTCGTGGCTCAGCTACGCCGAGGCCACATACGGACCCGAGACCAAGAACCTGCCCAAATTCGCCTTGACTTATTATCCAGAGCCGCTGATCTACGGAAGCTGAAGATGATAGGTAGTTTGCGCAGTAGCCTGACGACAATCCAAGGAGCCGCAGAGCGCTGGACCATTGCCATGGGGAGAGTGAGTTGAGCCAGACAGCGATCGCTAGTGGCCGGGCGCCGGTTAGTTTCTCCCCGCGCCGTCTGTTCCTGACCCAGAACCTGGTAACTGCGTGCATCGTGGGGATCGTCGTCGGGGCAGTCGCCTACTGGATCGGGGCTCAGCTCGACACCACTGACAACGGCGATGCGGGAATCCTGCTCGGTTACTTGGCTGGTTCCGCTGCCTTTCTGATCACGCTGGGCTTCGCGAATGATGTGATCCTTCGCCTCCGCGGCCGCCCGAGCGCCAGCATAGTGAAGACTGCCGAGTCCAAGGGTTGGACCGAATACTTTGGAATCTCCCTGGACCACAAGGTAGTGGGTATTCAGTTCGGCGTCGGCGTCGTGCTGATGTTCTTCCTGGCGGGTTTTCAGGCGATGATGATCCGGACGGAGATGCTGTATCCCAACGGTGGTGGTCCTTGGCCAGCCGGCCAGTACGAAACCCTGGTGGGGTTGCACGGCTTGCTGATGATGTTCGTGGCCACTCTGGTGATCATCGGTGCCTTTGGGAACTACTTCATCCCGATCATGATCGGCGCCAAGCGCATGGCGTTTCCAAGGCTTGAGTCATTCGCGTTCTGGCTGGTCCCGCTAGGTGCGCTGATTCTTTACTCGACAATCTTTGCTGGATTCGGCGGAGGATTCCCGACTGGCTGGTGGCTCTACGCGCCGCTTTCGGTCCAGGCTCGTGCCGGAATGGACGGGGCCATCGTCGGCTTCGCGTTTATCGGCATTGCCGCGGCGATCGCGGGCATCAACCTGCTCACCACGATTTTCGTCATGCGGGCTCCGGGGATGACCTGGAGCCGGATGCCGATCTTTGCTTGGTCAATGATCGCCGTTGAGTTCCTCTCAGCTCTCGCACCTCCGGTCTTGGCGTGCACGTTGATGATGGTCGGTTTGGATCGCGCTGTGCACTCTTCCTTCTTCGAAGCAGCTGGAGGCGGAAGCGGGTTGCTCTATCAGGAGATGTTCTGGTTCTTCGGCCATCCTGAGGTGTACATCTTCATACTCCCCGCCTTCGGAGTGGTGCTGGAGATACTCCCGGTGTTCGCCAGAAAACCGCTGTTTGGCTATCGATTGGCCGTGGCCGGCATGCTCGGCGTGTCGCTTATGAGTTGGTTCGTGTGGAATCACCACATCTTCACTAGTGGAATCGCGCCTGGCCTCAGACCCTTCTTCATGACGGCGACAGAACTGATCTCGATACCAACCGGGGTGATATTCCTAAATATGCTCGGCACGCTGTGGAAGGCCGATCTGCGAATCAAGTTGCCGCTGCTGTTTGCCTTGGCGGTGATGTTCAATTTTCTGATCGGCGGCCTGACCGGAGTGTTCCTCTCTGACGTACCTCTCGACGTGACACTGCACGACAGCTTCTTCGTGGTAGGTCACTTCCACTACACGATTGTCGGTGGCGAGATCTTCGCCCTCTACGCGGCCAGCTATTTCTGGTTCCCCAAGGTCACCGGAAAGATGCTCAATGCACGGATCGGAAAGTGGCACTTCTGGACCGCGTTCATCTTTTTCAACACCACTTTCCTGCCCATGTTCGCGGCCGGCTATCTAGGTCAGGTGCGACGCAGCCCGGTGTATGCGGCTGACCTGCACGGGATCAACATCTGGATCTCCGTGAATGGGTTCCTGTTCGGGCTCTCGAATCTCATCTGGCTCTACAACATCGTTTATTCATGGGCCTTCCAGAAGGAGCGTGCCCCGGTCAACCCCTGGGAGTCCCGCTCTTTGGAGTGGCAGATCGCCACGCCCATCCCGGCGGACAACTTCCCCCGAATTCCCACCATCGTTTCCGGTCCTTACGAATATGGCCCGGGTGCCTCTCGACCGATAGCCGAGTGGCCCGACACCGGACAAATACCCACTCCAGCTCCAGCCATCTGAGGACGGTACCGAGATGATTTCCGACAACACAGCGGCAACCGGCACACTGCGAGCTGGCGGGCGTGCCCACTCTCCTGATCAGGTGGCTCGGATCACCTTGGTCGGCACCTGGCTGCTCATCGGCGCCGACTTCTTCTTCTGCCTCCCACTCTTCTTCGCGTTCTTCTTTCTGCAGCAGGCGAACATGGACCACATGTGGCAGCCGAAGGGGATCCATCCCCCCAATCTGGCCCTGGGAATCGCCGCTGCTGCGCTGGTGACGATTGGAATACTCCTGGCCCAATCTGGGCTAAAGAACCTGGAGAGCCAACGAACTCTTGCTTCCTTCACCAACACCGGCAGATTGGCCGCCCTGTTCATGGTGGCGGCGATTGTGGTGCAGATCTGGCAGCTGTCGCACGTCGGCTACGGCATCGACAGCGGGGCCTACGCGAGTTGCTTCTTTGCGATGCAGATCGTCGTCACGGTCCAGATTGGTGCCCTTGCGCTGTGGGTCCTAAGCCTGGCTAATCGAGCGGGTTACGAAGCGACCCATCCCATCGCGATGCCCGGACCGGACGCCATCGAGGAGGTAGCCACTCCAATCTCGGCGCTGGCTTACTCCTACCAGATGTTCGCGCTGTTTCTGGGCGCTATCGTCTTGCTGGCTTGGGTTGTCTGCTACTTCCTTTAGTCGCTAGTCCTACGAGGGCTGAAGGCTGGGGAGGCTCGCGCGGGCCGGGACTGGGCGGCGACGGTGGGTCTGAGAAGATGGGGGTCGGTGCGGCGCGAGCACCGGGGCAGCTGGGCGCAGGTAATCGGGAGGTTCATTCCCATCGCTGACTCGATCGTCGAGACGGTTCCGGCGGCGCACGCGAGCGCATCCCTGAATTCGTCGGCTAGCGCCTGGGTCCACTCTGAAGCGGCGGCTCCACGCCGTCCGATCGGAGCCTTGTTGTCGGATTACGCCAGCCTGACCAAGCCGGGCGTCATGAGCCTCTTGCTGGTCACGGAGTTTCTAGCCATGGTGATCGCCGCCCGTGGCTGGCCAGGGCTCGAACTGAGTGCGGCCGCGCTGGCCGGAGGCGCATGTGCGTCAGGCGGCGCGGCGGCCGTCAACTGTTGGTTTGACCGTGACATCGATGCGGTGATGGGCCGGACCCGACACCGGCCACTCCCGTCCGGTCGGATTCGTCCTGAGGCGGCGCTGGCCTTCGGGGTCGGACTCAGCGTCCTGGGATTTCTGCTGTTCTTGGCCTTGGTGAATCCGCTGGCGGCTGTGCTCTCAGCGTTTGGGGGTGCGTTCTACGTCTTTGTGTACACGTTCTGGCTGAAGCGGTCGACCAAGTCCAACATCGTGATCGGCGGAGCCTCCGGGGCGATTCCGCCCCTGGTCGGCTGGGCCGCCGTCACCCACGGGATAGGTCCCGTGGGGCTCGCGCTGTTCGCGGTGGTCTTTCTCTGGACCCCACCTCACTTCTGGGCGCTTTCG
>JBAWFE010000052.1:0-19582 GCA_049591595.1 Candidatus Dormiibacterota bacterium | reverse complement strand
CTGATGAGCCAGGTCGCACTCCCCGGAAAGCTAGTCGCGCCGGTAATCGGACCGCAGGGCGAGCGACTCTGGTGCCTCACCCGTGGAGACCCAAGCTGGACCCGGCAGGATCTGGGCGAGTGCCGCTTCGTCCCTCTGCTCGGCGAGAGCGAACAGGCGCCAGCCGCCGTCCCCGACCCGCCGCGGCTACCGCTACCGTGAGCCCTGCTCGTCACGGCCGACTCGGCGCCGAGATCAAATCCTCTTCCACCGGAGCAACCAATGACCAACACTGACGGACACGGTGCCCTCCTCGAGGTGTCCCCACCGCCTGGGGCTCCCTGGGCCCGGCCCATGCGCGGACAGCTTGTGGAGTTGGTCCTGCACAGCCGACTGCTCCAGGGCAACCCGCTGGGCGACCCCGCTGACCGACCGCTTTGGGTCTATCTGCCGCCTGAGTACGCAGATCAGCCGGACCGGCGGTACCCGGTCGTCTACCTGCTCCAGGGGTTCTCCGGACAGGTGGACATGTGGCAGTCCCGCACCGGATTCCGGCAAACTTCGATCGAGCTCTTCGATGAACTCTTCGGTGACCCCGCCACGCCCGCATGCCTGCTGGTCTTCGCGGACTGCTGGACTAGCCTTGGCGGCAGCCAGTTTCTCGACTCTTCCGGCACCGGTCAATACCACAGCTACCTCTGTCAGGAGGTAGTGCCTGCGGTTGACGCCACCTTCCGCACCCTGGCGGATCGGGACCATCGCGCCGTTGCTGGCAAGTCGAGTGGGGGATACGGGGCCATGGTCAGTGCCCTGCTCCGGCCCGACCTCTTCGGGGCGTTGGCCAGCCATGCGGGTGACGCGCTCTTCGAGGCATGCTACCTGCCTGAGTTCCCGGAGGCGGTGCGGCAGCTCCGTGATCACTACCAGGGGTCTTACACCAACTTCTGGGCCGATTTCCAGACCCGTCCGCCGGTCTCCAGGTCCCAGGACCGGGTTCTAGTCGAGCTCTGGTGCATGGCAGCGTGTTACTCCGCGGCCGTCGACGGAACTCCGGAGCTGCCCTTCGACCCAGTCACCGGGATCCTGCGACCGGAGGTCTGGCAGCGCTGGCTCGAACTGGACCCGGTCCGGCTGATCGCCACTCACTCCGATGCTGCCCGATCCCTGCGGGCCGTCTACCTGGAAGGAGGCCGAGCCGACGAATGGCACCTCGAGGTGTGCGCAGGAGCGGTGGCTGCCACCATGCGCCAACACGGTGTTGCCAACCTTAGGTTCGAGCTCTTCGATGGCGGCCACATGGGGATCGAGTATCGGTATCCCATCTCGGTGCGATATCTGGCCGAGATCATCTCCCCCTAACCGACCCGCCAAGCTCCGTCTATAGAGTCGAGCAGTGTCCGTTCAGGTAAGAGCGGCGACCCCGGACAGTTGGGGCGACATCGTCAAGGTGTTCGGTCGCCGTGGCGAGGATCCGTCCCGGTGTTGGTGCAGTCTCTTTCTTCGAGCAGCTCACCCGGATTATGCGGGGTCGGCAGCCAATCCTGACCACCGCGCCGCCTCGCGGCGGTGGGTCGCCGACGCCGCTGTCCCGCCGGGGCTCCTTGCCTATGTCGACCATCACCCAGTCGGGGCGCGGGGTCAACGCGGCGTGGGAGGCGGTGTTGCGTCCCGGGCGCCCTCGTAGTCGCCCCGATTCAGGGCGTCCCTGAGCGCCGCACATCCACCGAACGACGGTCAGCCTGGGGCGGTGGGTTGTCGTACTGGTGGAATCCTCGACCACTCTTACGACCCAGCTGGCCCGCCTCCACCAACCGCTCCAGCAGCGGGTTGGCCGCGTAGCGCGGGTCATGGAGTCCCTCATACATCACCTGGCAGATGCCCAGGATCACGTCGAGTCCGATGAAGTCGGCCAGTTCCAGCGGACCCATCGGATGACGAAATCCGAGCCGGGCCACCTCGTCGATGTCGGCAGCGGTGCCAACGCCCTCTTGGAGAGCCTTGATCGCCTCGTTGATAAAAGGGATCAGGATCCGGTTCCCGATGAACCCCGGGGTATCGGCTGAAGTGACAGGCGTCTTTCCGAGCTGCCGGGAGAGTTCCTCTATGCTGGTGAAGGTGTCATCGGAGGTGAGCACTCCACGGATCAGTTCGACCAGTTTCATCACCGGCACCGGGCTGTAGAAGTGCATCCCCATGAACTTGTCCGGACGCGAGGTCGCGGCTGCCAGCTTGGTTATGGGGATCGAGGAGGTGTTGCTGGTGAACACGACCGAACTCGCGCAGATCTGGTCCAGCTCACGCCAGAGGTCCAGCTTGACCTCCAGCTCCTCGGTGATCGCCTCCACGATCACGTCCGGTGTGGCCGCTGCTGCGGCCAGCTCATCTGCCGCGCCGACTCGAGCCGAGGCTGCGTCCGCGTCCCCCGCCCCCAGTCGTCCGGCCTCCTCGGCGCGCCGTAGACGCTCGCCGATCTGGCCCACGGCAGTAGCCGCCGCCCCGGCTCGGGAGTCGAAGAGCTTCACCTCGAGCCCGCTCTGGGCTGCTGTCTGGGCGATGCCCGAGCCCATCAGGCCGGCACCGACCACTAGAAGCTTTGGGAGTGGAGGCAGCGTCACCCCGTGGCTTCTCCGCCCGACGAAGGCTGGGGTGAGTCTGCCGGGCCGCGCTGGACGTTTTGGCTCTGGTCTCCCAGCGGCCGAGGCCCACGGCGGCGATGCCGGTTGCGACGCCGCCGAGCGCCTTCGCCGGGTGGCCGGGGAGCCCCGCTGGGAGGAGGCGATACGGCGACCCCATCGGGACCGACCACCGCCGGGGTCCCGGCCCAGCCCCCGCGTGAGCGATGGCGGTGGCGGCGCCGCTTGGCGGGACGGTTCGCCGGGTCCATGACCTCACCGGAGGCTGGGGTAGCCACAGGAGCGCCCGCAATCTCGGCGGTCTGTCCGGGGACGGTCCCCGGCCGGCGCCGGCGCCGGCGCCGGCTGCGCCTCGGAGCAGCGGGATCACCCTCCTGGGGAGTTCCCGGAGTGCCCGGCACGCCCCGCCGCACCGGCCTCTGCCGAACACTGGCGCGGCCGCCCAGGAGCTCGGTCGCCATCAGGTAGCCACCGCAGGCCCGTGCGGCCTCCACCAGGCGGCCGTACATGGTCTCCTCCCCGGCCCGCAGGGTGGCGGCATCGCCGACACAGACCACCAAGCGTCGCGCTCGAGAGATGGCCACGTTGAGCCGGTTGGGCACCCGCAGGAAGCCAATCCGTCCCCGCTCGTTGCTGCGAACCAGCGAGATCACCACCATGTCCTCCTCCCGACCCTCGAAGGAATCCACCGTGTCGATCCGGACCTGGCGACGGAAGTGCCGGCGACTGAGGGCCTGCCGCAGCCGGTCCACCTGGTCCGCGTACATGGCGATCACCGCCAGCGAGAGCTCGGGGTCGGCTCTCTCGTCCAGGATCCGAACCACCTGAGCGCAAACTCTTACCTCGGCATCGTTCCGCAGGGCACCGCCGGCGCCGCGCCGCTCCCGCCCGCCTCGCAGGCCAGCGGTGTCGACCATGTGCAGCGCCACCGGGAAGGGGCGCCGGGTCACGTACTCATATTCGAGAACCTCAGGCGCATTCTCCAGCTGGTTGTCATAGGAGGCCGAGCTGATGTAGGAGGAGATCTCCGGATGCATTCGGTGCTGCTCAACGAGAAGGCAGCGGGCCTGTTCGGGAACCCCTTTCTCCCAACACCGTTGAAAGAGGCTGGTGTCGACGATCTCCTCCAGGGCGGGGTGGTCCTCCACGATCTGGTAAATGGCGTCATCCTCTACTGGAGGCAGCTGCTTGTGATCTCCCACCATGACCACTGCGGCCCCCAGCCGGAGGCAGGGGAGCGCCTCGTCGATCCGGGCCTTGTTGGCCTCGTCGAGGATCACCATGTCGTAGACCTCGTCGTTGGTGATCGAGGAGGTTGCCGCGGTGGCGCAGGTCGCAAAGAAGACGTTGGCCTGAATCAGCCGCTCGTCGTCCTCGTCCTCCACCCGGAAGGCGTCGACCGCCGGATGGACCCGTTCCGCCTTGGCGACCCGGACTGCCCGCATCTCCTCGGTCCCGGCGAGTCTCTCGAGCGCGTTGTCGACCGCCAGGTTGCTGTGAGAGCAGACCAGGATCCGCTGCTGTGGCCGTTCGGCCAGTCGATGCTTGATCGCCTCCACGATGACCGTGGTCTTGCCCGTACCCGGTGGCCCCTGGATGAGGGCGGCCTGCCCCGGCTCCAGCGCCACCATGATCCCGATCGCCCGATCCTGAGCCGGATTGCTGTGCATGCCGGGGGTCAGCCAGTCGCTCCTAGGCTCCACCTCGGGCGCGTAGACGGAGGTGGGGTCGGTGAGCAGCTGGGCCAGCAGCAGGCTGCGGGCGTCACCAGAGGCGATCGAGGCCAGGGTGCTGCGCTTTGAAGCGTAGAGCTGCTTGTTGAACGAAGGGGTGATCCAGCCCTGACTGCCGGCCGCCTCGTAGGCCTTGCAGGCCACCTCCACCAGGCGGCGCCGGTGATCGACCTTGGTCACCCGACCCAAGTAGTGGGGCTCGTCCTCGGGCTCCACCATCACCGCCGAGTCGACCGAGATGGTGATGGTGTGGTCCTTGGGGACGGAGAACTCGATCCGCCCCAGCTCGGGCCGTTTTCGGTCTTCCTCGGTGAACTCCTTGCCACAGGAGGGGCAGCGCTCGTCGCGATCGGCCCGCCAGAGTCCACGACAGTTCCGGCAGCGCCAGATCTCGACCACCCCATCGAACGGGGTGCGCTGGGTGGCGGCCCGGTTCCTCTCGGCACTCTCCAGTCCGTCGACCAGGGCCAGGGTCTCCAACAGAATCGGGTCGGGCTCCTTGGAGCCGCGGGCCAGCTTGGCCAGGTCCATCAGGTGGAAGGTGTCGCTAGAGATGCCGTCCTCGGCGCTGACTACCGGGCGCCGGCATCTGACCCGGAGCACCCGGTTGCCCAAATCGTCCCGCTCCGCCGGGGCCGGGCGGACGCTGTCCACCCGGAGCGCGGTACGCTCCCGCTTGGTCCTGGCCGGCCGCAGCGGGGTGCAGGTGACGTCCAGACCGGGCAGCAGGAGAGTGACCTCAGGAGTGTCTCCCTGGCCGGCGATGACGGCGAAGTCGTCCAGAGCGCCGATCTGAGCTGCGAAGTGCTCGCGGGCGCCACCGTTCCCGTGGCCGTTGAGGGCCTCGAGGAACGACATCGCTTCAGTGGCCTCGGGCACCACCAGGTGGAGGTGCTGGAGGGTCAGGGTTGGGGGCGTCAGGGCGCCACTTCCTCCGGACGAACCGTGTGTTGGGAACTAGCCTGGAACAGGCTGAGTGGTATCGGTCTCCTTGGCTGAGGCCGAAGCCTCAAGCACGAGGCCTGCTTTCGGCCGGCCCCACCGCAGCTGCGGCGGGCCGCCGTGCATGGCGAAAGATAGCGCGAATTGACCCGCGATGTGCAAGCGACCTTCTCTTTTGGGGTCTGGAGCCCTTCTGGAGGCGCCTTCCGGACTGCTAAAATTGGGTGTGGCTTCCGTACGGCTGAGGTCTCCGGAACCGCCCTCCACGTCATGGTGGACCGCCCCGCCAGCGCCCGGCGCGCCGTGCACTTCGCCAAGAGGAGCGATTTGGTAGAGCCTGACCCCGAAATGTGGCTGCCTATTCAGCCGGAAGGTGAGCCGCCCGCTTCCGCTTCCAAGCGCTCGCGCAAGGGCAAGTCGTCCAAGACCGGTGCCAACGGGTACTCCGCCGAGCAGATCCAGGTCCTGGAGGGCCTGGACCCGGTCCGCCGTCGCCCCGGCATGTACATCGGCTCCACCGACGTTCACGGCCTGCACCAGTTGGTGTACGAGATCATCGATAACTCAGTCGACGAGGCCCTCGCGGGCGAGTGCACCGAAGTGGAGGTCAGGCTGTCCCCGGACGGGTCATGCCTGGTGACCGACAACGGTCGGGGCATCCCGGTCGACATCCACCAGCCCACCGGTCTTCCGGCGCTGGAGGTGGTGATGACCAAGCTCCACGCCGGAGGCAAGTTCGGCGGAGGTGGCTACAAGGTCTCGGGTGGACTCCACGGGGTCGGCCTCTCGGTGGTAAACGCACTCTCCGAGAGGATCGAGGTGGTCGTGTACCGCGACAAGCGGATCTATCGGCAGGAGTACTCCCGCGGCATTCCCATGAATGAGCTCCGGAGTGATGCCGACACTAAGTCGGGCCGCCACGGCACCACCATCCGCTTCTGGCCGGATCCCCAGATCTTCACCGACACCCAGGAGTTCAACCGGGAGACCATCCTGACCCGGCTTCGCGAGCTCGCCTTCCTCAACAAACGAGTGCTCTTCCAGCTGATCGATGAGCGCGAGACGCCCGCGGCGGAGTCCAACTTCTACTTCGAAGGAGGCATCGAGGCCTTCGTGCACCACCTCAACCGGGGTAAGGGCGCGGTCCAAGCGCGACCGATGTACATCGAACGGGAGATTGAGGGCAGCACCGTCGAGGTCTCGATCCAGTACAACAGCGGCTTCTCCGAGCATGTGCTGGCCTATGCCAACAACATCAACACCGTCGAGGGCGGCAGCCATCTGACCGGCTTCCGCACCGCGCTCACCGCCACGCTCAACCGATACGCCCGCAAGGCAGCCATCCTCAAAGACGGCGATGGCAACCTGACCGGAGAGGACGTCCGGGAAGGGTTGACCGCAGTCCTCAGCGTCAAGCTCCAGGAGCCCCAGTTCGAGGGCCAGACCAAGACCAAGTTGGGCAACTCGGAGATCGCGGGCCAGGTCTCGACGGTGGTGTCGGAGGCGCTCAACCAGTATTTGGAAGAGAACCCCGGCGACGCCAAGCGAATCATCGAGAAGTCCCTGACCGCGGCCCGGGCCCGCGCCGCAGCGGTCCGGGCCCGCGAGCTGGTCCAGCGCAAGTCTCTGCTCGAGTCTGCCACCCTCCCCGGCAAGCTGGCGGACTGCTCGGAACGGGATCCCGAGCTCTGCGAGCTGTTCATCGTCGAAGGGGAGAGCGCCGGCGGGACCGCCAAGGGCGGACGAGATCGCCGCTACCAGGCGATCCTGCCCTTGCGGGGCAAGATCCTCAACGTCGAGAAGGCGCGCGAGGACAAGATCCTGCAGCACGAGGAGATCCGCAACCTCATCACCGCTCTCGGCACCGGAGTCGGCGAGAAGTTCGACCTGGAACGGCTGCGCTACAACCGGGTGGTTCTGATGGCCGACGCCGATGAGGACGGCTCCCACATCCGGACCCTCCTGCTCACCTTCTTCTGGCGTTATCTGCAACCGGTGATCAACGAAGGCCATCTCTACATCGCCCAGCCGCCACTGTTCCGCATCGAGGGAACCCGCAAACGGCTGGTCTGGTGCTACAGCGAGGAGGAGTTCCGCGTAGCACTGAAGGAGATGGGCGAGAAGAGCAAGGTCCAGCGTTACAAGGGGCTCGGCGAAATGACCGCCGACCAGCTCTGGGACACCACCTTGGATCCCGAACACCGGGTGCTGCTGAAGGTCGAGGTGGAGGATGCGCTCCGGGCCGACGACATCTTCGACCGGCTCATGGGAGTGGCGGTGGAACCGCGCAAGCGCTTCATCCAATCCCATGCCAAGACGGTCCGGAACCTGGATATTTGAGCGCGGCCTCCCCCACGGTAGCGGTCGACGCGATGGGTGGAGATCACGCCCCTGAAGCCCTGGTCGCGGGCAGCCTCGTCGCTCTGCGCGAAGAGCAGGACCTGCGGGTCACCCTGGTCGGTCAACTTGACCTGCTGAATCCGCTGGTCGCGGGTGGGGGAGATCTGGTCGGCCGACTCACGCTGGAGGAGTCGGAAGCTGCCGTTCCCATGGACGCCCACCCGGCCCAGGCAGTCCGAAACCAGCCGCGATCCAGCGTCGCCGTTGCGGTGAAACTGGTCGGCAGGGGCCAGGCAGACGCCTGCTTCAGCGCTGGCAACAGCGGCGCCACGATGGCCGCCGCACTGCTTCAGCTCCGGCGTCTTCCGGGAGTTGCCCGACCAGCGATCGGCACCGTTTTCCCCTCCCGTTCGGGAAGCACCCTGTTGGTGGACGCAGGAGCCCAGGTCGACTGCCGTCCTGAGTGGCTCGCCCAGTTTGCCCAAATGGGCAGTGACTACGTTCACCAGGCATTGGGCGTGGAGCGGCCCCGAGTGGGCCTGCTCAGCAACGGTGAGGAGACCTCCAAGGGCAACGCCCTGGTTCAGGCTGCCCACCAGCTGATCTCGCAGTCAAACCTCAACTATCTAGGGCCGGTTGAAGGCACCGACCTGGTTTCGGGGAAGGTGGATGTGGTGGTAGCCGACGGATTTGTCGGAAACGTGGCCCTTAAGACCGCCGAGGGGGTGGCCGACGCGATCATCGCGGCGCTACGGCAGGAGGCCAGTTCGGGGCTGCGATCCCGCCTGGGCGCGGTCCTGTTGCTGCCGGCGCTGCGCCGGCTGCGGCAGCGGCTGGACTGGAGTCAGATCGGCGGGGCTCCCCTCCTCGGTGTGGGCGGGCTGGTCTTCATCGGGCACGGCCGATCCGATGCCCGCGCGGTTACCAGCGCCATCCGGGTGGCGGCGGCCGCGGTGCGCTCGGGATTGGCCGAGGCCTGGCAATCGGCGCTGGAGCAGCCCGCCCCCACAACCGTGCTGGGGAGTTAGGCCATGGCGATCGACCAAGGGGGTGGGCGGGTCGGCGGCGTGCGCGGGGTAGAGCTCGTGCAGGAGATGCGCGAGTCCTACCTGGTCTACGCGATGAGCGTGATAGTCGCCCGGGCGCTACCGGACGTGCGCGACGGTCTGAAGCCGGTGCAGCGCCGAATCCTCTACGCGATGCAGGACCAGGGTATGACCCCGGGGGCGAGCCACCAGAAATGCGCCGCCATCGTGGGCGAAGTGCTTAAGAACTACCACCCCCACGGGGATATTTCCGTTTACGACACGCTCGTCCGGCTGGCACAGCCCTGGGTGATGCGCTATCCGCTGGTCGACGGTCAGGGCAACTTCGGCTCGCCGGAGGGCGACCCCGCGGCGGCCTATCGGTATACCGAGTCCCGCATGACTCCGATCGCGGCCGAGATGTTGGCGGACATCGAGAAAGACACGGTCGATTTCGTCGATAACTACGCCGCTACCAAGAAGGAGCCGTCGGTTCTACCTGCGGCCATGCCCAACTTGCTGGTCAACGGCGCGTCGGGCATCGCCGTGGGCATGGCCACGAGCATCCCCCCCCACAATCTGACTGAGGTTTGCAACGGCCTAGTGCACATGATCGACAACCCCGAGTGCACTACCGAGGACCTGATGAAGCTGATCCCCGGTCCCGACTTTCCGACTGGAGGGATCATCTACGGTCGAGATCTTCCCCAGGTTTACGGTACGGGTCACGGCCGGGTGGTGCAGCGGGCCCGGGTTATCTTCGAGGAGTCGAAGGCTGGCCGCGAGCAGATCATCGTCACCGAGCTGCCGTACCAGGTGAACCCCAGCCGCGTGTTGCAGACCATCGCCGAGCTGGTCAACGAGCGCAAGCTCGACGGAATCGCCGACCTGCGTAACGAGACTGGTCGCCGTGAAGGCACCCGCTTGGTGATCGAACTGAAGCGGGATGCACGTCCCTACACAGTGCTTAACAACCTCTATAAGCACACCCAGCTGCAGTCCACTTTCTCCTGCATTTTGCTGGCATTGGTGGATGGGCAGCCGCAGATACTGTCGCTCCGCAACATTCTGCATCACTACCTCGAGTACCGACGCACGGTGGTCGAGCGTCGCACCCGGCACGACTTGGAGAGGGCCCGTGAGCGCGCCCACATCGTCGACGGCTTGCGCATCTGCCTCCAGAACCTGGACGACGTGATCAAGCTGATTCGCGCCGCTCCCGACGAGGCCACCGCCCAGCGCCAATTGGAGGAGCGCTTCTCCCTGAGTGACCGCCAGAGCAAGGCGATTGTGGATATGCGGCTGGGTCGTCTGACCCGGCTGGAGCGCGACAAGCTGGAGGCCGAGCACGCCGAACTGATGGAGCGCATTGCAGCGCTGGAAGGGATCCTGGAAACTCGGGAACGGCTGATGGGAGTTGTGCGCGAGGAGATTTTGGCGCTGCGCAAGAAGTTCGGCGACGAGCGCCGGACCGAAATCACCTACGGAGACATCGAGCTCAACGAAGAGGACCTGATCCCCCGCGAACAGGTAGTGGTGACGCTGACTCATCGCGGCTACATAAAGCGCACGCCCGCGACGGACTACCGACAGCAGCAGCGTGGCGGTAAGGGAGTCATGGGCGCAAAACGCGTTGGTGAGGAGGACTACGTCGAGCACCTGCAGGTGGCGTCGACCCATTCCGACATGCTGTTTTTCACCAATCGGGGTCGGGTTTTCCGGCTTCGCACCCATGAGGTTCCGGACGTCTCCCGGCAGGCAAAGGGAACAGCCGTGATCAACCTCGTCGAGCTGGACCAGGGCGAGCGAGTGACGTCAATGCTTTCCGTGGACGCCTACTCCGACGAGACCTACATGGTCATGGCGACCGTGCGGGGGCACATCAAGAAAACTCCAGCCGCGGCCTACGCGTCCGTCCGCCGCAACGGGCTGATCGCGATGAATCTCAGCGAGGGCGACGAGCTCAACTGGGTGAGGATCAGCACCGGTGGGGACCAGATCCTGCTGGTCACGCGCCGGGGCAAGGCGCTGCGATTCAGCGAGAAGCAGGTGCGTCCCATGGGGCGTGACACGATGGGCGTCACCGCGGTCCGTCTGCGAGGCGACGACCTGGTGGCGGGCGCCGACATCGTACGGCCGGACAGCCATGTGCTAGTGGTGACCCAGAACGGCTTCGGGAAGTTGACCCCGGTGGATGACTACCCAGTCAAGAGCCGGGCCATCCAGGGGGTCTACACCCTTGATCAGCACGCCATCTCCAAGGTCGGGGAGATCGTGGGAATGAAGGTCGTCGAGGATCTCTCCGATGAGCTGATGCTGATCAGCACCCGAGGTCAGATCATCCGCATCCCGTTGGAGGGGGTGAGGATCTCCAGTCGGCAGACCCGCGGCGTGATCCTGATGCGCCTGGACGATGGGGACCTGGTTGGATCTATCGCTGGCGTGGCCCCTCCCGGCGACCTCGAGGAGGAGTAGCGGTCTCGTCGGCTGGCCCCGGCGCGCGGCGGTAGGCCCAGCTGAGTCACATCCTCTTCGAGCTGACCCACCTGCCGGCGGTGGGAATCTACGGCTTCCTCCTGTTCTGGCTGGCCGCCGAATCGGTGGGAGTCCCTCTGCCCGACGAGGCGGTGCTGCTGACCGTGGGCTTCCTGGCCCACGAGGGCACGGTCCAACTGGCCCCGGCGATGGCATGCGCCGCCACCGGCGCGGTGATCGGGTCCTCCATCTCCTACACCCTGGGTCTGCGGCTAGGACGGCCAGTAGTCGCCCGGATCGCGGCCCGAGTCGGGATCAAGGGTGACCGGCTGGAAAGCGCCGAGAACTGGATGCACCGTCGAGGGGGGGTAGGGGTATTCCTCACCCGGGTCCTGCCGATCGCCCGCAACGTCGCTTCATACGCCGCCGGGATCGCCGCCATCCCGCCCAAGGTCTTCTACCCGGCGATGGTCGGCGGCTCGGTGGTCTGGTGCGTGACGGTGCTGACGATTGGGGATCTGGTCGGCGCCCACTACAAAGACATCCTCCGGGTGGGGGGCCGAGCCTTCCTCATCGCCCTGGCCGTGGCGGTAGTGGGAGCTCTCGGTTGGTTGGCCTGGAGTTGGTTTCGGCGGCGCCGGATACAGGGGCGCGCTGGGAGCTGATCGTTCTGGTGGCCGTCGTCCCAGCTGAAAGCATCCCCAGGTAGCTGCCCCCGGTTCTCGCCCTGGAGGGGGCGATCTCATTCGCTTTACTGACGCGTTTATTCCCCCCACCCCACCCCGGGGCCGAAGCGGCCGGATGCTGCCGGAGTCCGGCTTCACTGGGGCTGGGAGCGGAAGAGGTCGTCGCGGGAATCGCAGGGGTGGCTCTTCTCTCGGACCTCGACCTCTGCCGGGTGCACCTTCACGTCCACCTAATAGTGGCGCTGGCCTCGTTCTTCAACCCGGACCGGTCCCCTATCCGACTGGCTGACCGGCTGTGCCAGTTCCGGTCAGGAAATCTCGGTTCGCACAGGAGAGAGGCCTTCCGGAAGCGCGGCTCGAATCAGGATCAGGCGACAGTGGGCGTGGTTCAGCAGCTCGGTGCCTGTCCGACCCAGGGCGAACTCGCCGAAGCGAGGCGTGGTGCCGAGGCCGACCACCATGAGGTCTGCTTCCCAGCGCCGGGCCTCGTCGATGATGGCCGGGCCGGCCTCCCGCGCTTGGAGCACCGTGGTCTGCACCTTGGAATCGAGGCTGGAGGCGACCTCCTCCATCCCCACCAGCACCTCCTCCGCCCTTCCCAGCTCTCCGCCTAAGCTGGCCGACAGAGGCAGGTTCCGGGCGACTTCGAGCACGGTGATCACCAGGATGTCCGCCTTGGCCGGCCGGGCCAGCCGACAGGCGGCCTTCAGGGCGTCCGTGTCGACTGGCTCTCCGCGAACTGGAACCGCAATTCGGCGGGGCCAGAGAATTCCCGCGCGCTCGTCCGTCGGAGCGCTCGCAGGGCGGGAACGAAAAATTCTCGAGGTCATGGGGAGTAATTGTCGCCGCTCAGGTTGGCGTTGGTCTGCTCTTTTGCAAACACACAGGCACCGAGGGGAGCCGGAGTGCGATCCGGCGCCAGCACGATCCGCTGCGGGTCCCCGTTATTGAACGGAGCAAGACCTGCCCTGCACAGTAGGCACGACGGCGGCTCGGGAGTCGGGAAAACCGCCTCTCTGATCGGGGATATACTCGCGGCCGTGAAGGTGGTGATCGTCGGATGCGGCCGGGTGGGGTCCACGCTTGCCCGAGACCTGGCCAGAGACGGTCACGAGGTCAGCATCGTCGACGTGTCCCGTCGAGCCTTCGACCGGCTCGGCGAGGGCTTCTCTGGGCAGGCCGTACTGGGAAGCGGCATCGACCAGGAGATCCTGGAGCAGGCGGGCGCCGAGAAGGCCGACTGCTTCATCTCCGTCACCAACGGGGACAATCGGAACATCATGTCGGCCCAGGTCGCCAAGGAGATCTTCAAGATCCCTCGGGTCATGACCAGAATCTACGATCCGATCCGCGAGCGGGTCTATCGGGAGATGGGGATGTACACCTTCTGTCCCACCGTGGTTGGCGCGGCCATCGCCCGCACGTTCTTTGAGAGCGGTGCTGACGAGGCGGATCGGGCTCGCCATGCGGTGGCGGCCTCGGGGGCGTCTGGAGGTGCCTGAGAGACCCGCCTACATCATCGTCATCGGCGCTGGGAAGGTAGGCTTCTACCTGACCCGGCACCTCCTTGAAGGCGGATACGAGGTCGCCTTGATCGAGAAGGACCCGGAGCGGGCGAGCCTGGTCGCGGCGCAACTGGGAAGCTGCGCCAGCCTGGTTGGTGATGGTGATGAGATGGCCTTTCTCGCCACAAGTGGCATCGAGCGAGCCGACGTGGTGGCGGCGGTGACCGGAGACGACGAAGACAACCTGATCGCCTGCCAGTTGGCCAAGCGCCAGTTCCACGTGCCTCGGACGATCGCTCGGGTGAACAACCCCCGGAACGTGCAGCTCTTCCATCAGCTCGGAGTTGATGTCGCGGTGTCGGCGACCGAGTTGATCCTGGGCGTGATCGAGAGCGGCCTCGCCACCCACGGAGACGTGCTCCAGATTCCCATGGGCGGCAGCGAGGCGTCGCTGGTACGGGTGACCGTGCCGGTCGGACGGGCGGTGGGCCGGCAGGCGACCGAGATCACGGATCTGGCGGCGGAGCGGCTCCTCCTGATCGTCCGCAATGGCCGGGAGATTGCCCTCGAGACGCCACTGGAGGCCGGCGATCAGATTGTGCTGTTCACCCAGCGCCCGGCTTCGGACTTCATGCTGGAGGTGCCGGAGCTCATGTCTCCGGCGGCGCGCTGAGGCCCACTTTTCCCAGTTCCCCGTACCGCTGCCACAGTAGCCCGACCGCCTGCATCCCCCGGTACAGCTGGTTCAGTACCACCCGCTCGTTGGGAGCGTGGATGCGGTCCCCAGGCAGTCCCACCCCGAGCAGGACGCAGGGCACCCCGAGCTCCTCGGCGATCGACACCACCGGGGGGATGCTGCCCCCCTCCCGGATAAAGCGCGCCGGCGCGCCCCAGACCTCCTCCAGCACCTCAGCGGCAGCGCTCACGGCCGGGTGGTGTGAGGGGGTGAGCACCCAGCGTCCGGTGGAGATGGTCTCGAATTCGACCCGGACCCCAGGTGGGGCGAGATTGCGCAGATACGCCTCTACCAGGCCAGTCACCCGGTCGGGGTCCTGGTTCGGTACCAGCCGCGAGGAGAGCTTGGCGGCGGCCCGCGCGGCGATCACGGTCTTGGAACCCTTGCCCTGGTAGCCGCCCCAGATCCCGCAGAGCTCCATGGTGGGCCGAACCTGGCGGCGCTCCGCCGTGGTGAAACCCTTCTCTCCACCCAGGACAACGTCGGGTCCGGCGGCGAACGCCTGCTCATCGAAGGGAACCGCTGCGATCTCCTCGCGCTCCTGGGCGCTCAGCTCCAACACGTCGTCGTAGAAGCCTGGTACGGCCACGCGCCCGTCCGCGTCGTGGAGCTTGGCCACCATCTCGGCGAGAACCGTGATCGGATTGAGGACGGCACCCCCGTAGACCCCTGAATGGAGGTCGGTCGAAGCCGCCTCAATCCGAAGCTCCCAGTAGGCGAGGCCCCGAAGTCCCACCGTTAGGGCAGGTACGTTCTCACCGGGCATCCCAGTGTCGGAGATGACCCCGACATCCGCCTGCAATCGGTCGCGGTGCTCGACCAGCAGCTCCTGAAAGTGTTTGGAGCCGTCTTCCTCCTCACCTTCGGCGATCAGCTTGAGGTTGATCGGAAGCCGTCCGCGGGCTTGGAGGAAGCCTTGAAGCGCCTCCAGGTGCATCACCAGGTGGCCCTTGTCATCGGCGGTGCCACGCCCCAGGAGCTGTCCGTCTCGCTCCAGCGCCTCGAAGGGCGCTTTGTCCCACTCGGCGACGGGATCGACCGGCTGGACGTCGTGGTGGCCGTACACCAGGATGGTGGGGAGGCTCGGGTCCTCGATGCGCTCGGCGAACACCGCCGGATGCCCAGCCGTGTCCCAGACCTCGGCGACCGTGAATCCGGCATCGAGAGCTGCCTGACGCAGGAACTCCGCTGAGCGACGCACCTCAGCGGCCCGCTCAGGGTCAGTACTGACCGACGGGATCGCTACCCAGCGGCTCAGGGTGTCGACCAAGGCTCGCTCGCGGCCACGAATGGCCGCGGCGAGATCGTCTCCCGGCCTCACCAGCCCCGGACCCTCGCCGAAGCGAGGCCCGGGCCGAGTGAGAGGGCCCTCAGGCCGCCTTCCCGATCTTGAAGATCTTGGTTCCGCAGACGGGGCAGGTACCGGTGGTTGCCGGCTTGCCGTTCTTCAGTTGCGTTGGCTGGGGGTTCGAAATCTCCCGCGCCGTCTTGCACTTCATGCAAAAGCCGGTAACGGCCATGTTGGTACCCCTCCGCTGGAAGTAGAGCCCGAACTCGGAAGCAGGGCGATCAGCCGCATTGTATTCACCAACTCGACCGCCCGCAACCTCAAACGCACATCTAGTCCCTTTCCGAGGCCGCGCCAGGGCACCTTGAGGAATCTCCCGGAAGCTAATTCAGCCCTCTGGGAGCTGAGATCGCGATTCTCGCTCCAGCCACCCGAATAACCCCGCGGCGTTCGATCGAAGGCCGGTCAGGGTGTCCGCGGCGCCCTTTCGCTCGGGGTTCTCGGCCACGGTTGGGCCGATGCGCTCCCGAAGCGCCTGCTCGATGTGATCGAGCTCGGGCCGCTCTCGGTAGGCGTCCTGGGCGATTGTCGCCCAGGTACGAAGCTTCTCCTCGGCTTCACGCAGCACCTCCTCCGGGTCGCCCGCGGAGCCGTAGTGGGTCAGGATCAACTGGTTGGGTTCCAGCTCCAGGAACTTATGCAGCGAACCGACTGCCAACTCGAGGTCGAAGTCGTCGGGAGGCGTCGCCGGGCGAAGGGGACCGGCGCCTGGCAATTTCACCCCCACCGCATCGCCCACCAAGAGAATTCCGGACTCCCCTTCCAACACGCCGATGTGGTGCTTGGCGTGACCGGGGGAGTGGACCAAGGTCAGATGCTTGCCCTGGCCGAGCGCAAGCACCCCGCCGTCTTCGGCAGCCACAAGTCGATCGGGGTCCACCGCTGTCATCTGACCGTAGAGCGAATCCAGACTGGTGCCGTAGACCTGCGCCGAGGCAGCCATCAGGCGGGTCGGATCGGCCAGATGTCTGAGCCCCTTCGGATGGCAGACCACCTTGGCCTTGGGGAACCGCTGGGCAATCTGTCCCACCCCGCCCGCGTGATCGAGGTGGATATGGGTCAGAACCACCCATGCCAGGTCTTCAGGCTCGAGTCCGTGGCGCTGGAGTCCCCCCAGGACCCGGTCGACGTCACGTTGGGGTCCGGTCTCGACCAGGCAGGGCTGATCAGCTTCGATCAGGAAGACCGAATTGACCTCTTCCCAGCCCCCCAGGACCGTGTCGATCTGCCAGAAGCCGTCCGCCAAGAGCCGGTCCAACTAGGCACCTCCCGTACCGCCCCTCCGGTCCATTCTCGGAGCCTCTCAGCAACCGTAGCGACCGAGACCCCCGCGGCGATGAACCTGGCCGCCTCAGCCAACTCACAGCCCATCCCGAGACGACTCTCAGCGGGATCGGCTCTACTTCGGGTCTAGCGGGCACCGCGCAGCACTGCCACCAGGAGCATCTTTGTACTTTCGCTACCTTGGGCGCGAACTCCGCCACCGGGCCCGGTCAGCCTCGGTTGTGGCGATCGGTCTCGCCCTCGGCGTGGGCTTGGTGATCACCGTTACGGCGGCCGCTGCCGGGGTGAAGGCGGCCCAAGGTCAGGTGCTGCACTCCCTTTATGGAGTGGGGACCGACATCACCGTCACCAAGGCGGCGACCCCAGGAAGCGGAGGGGGATTTCACTTTGGCGGCGGGCCTCCCTCTGGCACAGCACCATCTAGAACCTTCAGCAGGGATCGGCTCAACTCGGCTCCAGGGCTGACGACGATCGATGACTCGAGCGTCGCCGCTGTCTCCAAGCTGAAGGGAGTCGCCGGCGCGACCGGCACCCTGAGCCTCAGTTCGATCCACATCAGCGGCACCTTCACCTTCAGCGGGGGAGCGCCCGGATCCTCCCCCAGCCCGAGCGCGTCGTCTTCAACTCCATTCAGCGTCTCGACCTTCACGGTAGCTGGCGTCAACGCCGACGACCCCGGTCTGGGTCCGCTGAGCGCTGCCAACATCACCTCGGGCACCAAGACGGTGTCTGAATGGTTCCAGCGGGTGCGTGATAGCTCCTCCGCGAGTGACCAGTTACTGGCCCTGGTGGAGAGCAGCTATGCCAAGCAGCACTCCCTCAAGGTGGGGTCCACCTTCACCGTCGCCGGGACCAACTTCAAAGTGCTTGGTCTGGTCTCACTCTCCTCGACAGCCGCGTCGGACGACATCTTCCTGCCGCTGAGCGAGGCCCAGAAGCTGGCGAGCGATACCGGCAAGGTGAACACGATCTACGTAACGGCCGACACCGCCTCGGATATTTCCGAAGTCCAGAGCGAAATTGAGCACCTGATGCCCAAGGCGATGGTCACGACCGCTCAGGATCTCGCCAACCAGGTCACCGGCTCCCTCAGCACCGCCGCCACCCTGGCAGATTCGCTGGGCGTCTGGTTGGCGGTGCTGGTCTTGCTGGCAGCCTTCATCTTGGCCGCCCTCCTGACCACAGCGTCGGTGAACCGCCGCGTGCGCGAGTTCGGCACCCTGAAGGCCATGGGCTGGCATAGCCGCCGGATCGTCGGCCAGGTGATTGGGGAGTCGGTGGTCCTGGGGGTGATCGGAGGAGCTCTGGGGATCGGTCTCGGGGTTCTCGGGGCCTTCCTGGTCACCAAGGTCGCTCCCACCTTGACCGCCAAGATCCTCCCACCTGGATTGGGTTCCGGCACCACTAGCCCGTTTGGCGGGGGTGGCCGAGGGGGATTCGGGGGTGGTGGAGCAGGAACTGGCACGGGATCGGGGTCCCGGAGCAGTTTCGCCCACACTTTCGCACCCGCCAGCCACAACGTTCTCCTGCACTTGACCGCACCCCTTAGCCTGGCGGTATTCGGCTTGGCGGTCGCACTGGCGATCGGGGGCGGGCTGATCGCGGGGATCCTGGGAGGCTGGCGCGCCGCGCGTCTGCAGCCAGCCGAAGCCCTGCGGCGGGTCGAGTGAGTCGAATGAATTCCAGCCAGCCGACCCTCGTGCCGCGCGGGCCCTCCCTGGAGGCAGTTCATGTATGAACTGAAGAAGCTCTCCCGGGTCTATCCCAAAGGACGCGGCAACGTCACCGCCCTCAAGGACGTGAATCTGACCCTTCAGGACGGCGAGTTTCTGACCGTCCAGGGACCCACAGGTCACGGCAAGACCACCCTGCTCCTGCTTCTCGGAGGGCTCGACCGGCCGACCTCGGGGAGAGTCGTCTTCGACGGTCGAGACCTGGGCGCCCTGGGTGAGTCGCAGCTGGTCGACGTGCGCGCCCAGAACTTCGGATTCGTCTTCCAGAACTACAACCTCATGCCGACCCTGACCGCGGCCGAGAACGTGGAGGCGGCCCTGGTCCCGCTCCGAATCCCCACTGCAGAGCGGCGATCTCGATCGGTTGCGGCGCTTGCGGAGGTGGGACTGGCCGACCGGGCGGCCCACCTCCCGGCCGAGCTCTCCGGGGGGGAACAGCAGCGGGTCGCGATCGCGCGGGCCTTGGTCAAGGAGCCCAAGGTGATCCTCGCCGACGAGCCGACCGGTAACCTCGATGAGGTCACCAGGGGGGAGATCATCGGGCTGATGGAACGGCTCTGGAAGGAGCGTGGCATGACCCTGGTGGTGGTCACCCACGATACTCAGGTGGCCCGTCGAGCCCCCCGCACGGCAATGATCACCAACGGGTCACTCACCCTGCGCTTGAACCGCAAGAAGGCGGCTTCAGGGCAGCCCGAACCGGAGACATCTGCCGAAGCGGCGGAGATCTAGCGCTCCCCGGAGGCCGACCTATACTCGCTCAGTGGACCGACCGGACGAGGTGCCGCCCGCCCCTCCAGACCAAGTAGAGCCCGCGGGGGGCCCGCCGCCCGAGTTCCTCAACCCGGAGTCTCCCCGGTACCAGCCATGGGCCGAGAAGCAGATCACCAATGCCGTAAAGGAGAAGCGGCCGCTCCGGGAATTCATGGCCGAGTTCGACGCGCGGGTGACCGCGTACGGGGAAATCGGCAGTGGGAGCTGGAACCCCGAGCGTCAGGAGACTCTGCTGGCCAAGTTCAGCTCGGTCCGGCCCAAGTCAGCTCCCACCCGCCGTCGTCGTCGCCGACGCCCTGCGGGCGCCGCGCCAGCTCAGGCCGCGCCCGCTCGGGGCCAGGGTCGTCGTCCCAGCGTCGGAGTCCCGCCGCCCCAGGTCTCGGCCGAGC
>JBAWFE010000051.1:0-100623 GCA_049591595.1 Candidatus Dormiibacterota bacterium | reverse complement strand
CCGCTCCAGCTGGAGGAGCTTCAGGACTCGCTTCGAGTGAGCCGGGTCAATCGCCGCCACTACGAACTGCATGTGGTCCCGCTGCTTCGCGAGATCGCAGCTGACCGTCTGCTTCTCCTCGGCATCTCCCTATCCAGGGACCCCGCCCAAGCCATGGCGGCACTGGGGCCCCAGCTCAGTGCGGCTCTCCTTGAATCAGATCCAGAGACCGGCGGATTGTCGAGTCATCGTGGGCCGCAGCAGCGCGAGCTCGGGGCCTTGCTCGACAACCTGGAGGCAGTCGGTCGGTGAGTGAGCTGGGGGAGCTTCACCAGGCGTCTGAGCGCCTCCTCGACGAGATCGAGAAGGCGGTGGTGGGCAAGCGGGATACCTTGGAGCTGGTCCTGCTGGCGATCCTGGCCGACGGCCATGTTCTGATCGAGGACTTCCCGGGCTTGGCCAAGACGCTCATCGCCCGCTCCTTCGCCACCACCTGTGGAATGAGCTTTGCTCGAATCCAGTTCACCCCCGACCTGATGCCGTCGGACATCACCGGCTCCTCGATCTTCAATCAGCGCAGCGGTGAGTTCGAGATGCGTCAGGGTCCGATCTTCGCCAACCTGCTCCTCGCCGACGAGATCAATCGCTCCCCGGCCAAGACCCAAGCGGCGCTCCTAGAGGGCATGCAGGAGCGACAGGTCACCGTCGAAGGGGTGACCCGACCTCTTCCAAGGCCGTTTCTGGTCCTGGCCACTCAGAATCCGATCGAGTACGAAGGAACCTACCCACTGCCGGAGGCCCAGCTCGACCGCTTCCTCATCCGGGTCGGGGTCGGCTACCCCAGTCGGGACGAGGAGCGCCAGCTGTTGGATCGGCGCCAGCTCCGGGGTACCGACGAGCCGGAGCTCGCCAAAGTGGTGGACCTGCCTCTGCTGCTGCGCATGCAGTCGGCGCTGGAGGGGATCCACGTCGATCCCGACCTCGAGTACTACATCGTCGACCTGGTCGGCGCGACTCGGCGCCACCCCGGAGTTCAGGTCGGGGCTAGTCCGAGGGGCGCCCTGGCCCTTCTCAAGCTGGCCCGAGCCCGCGCCGCCCTGGCGGGGCGGGACTTCGTGGTCCCCGAAGACGTCAAATCTGTGGCGGTGCCCGCCCTTTCTCACCGTCTCTCCCTGCGCCCTGAGCTGTGGGTGCAAAGGATCAATGCGGAGGACCTGGTCAGGGAGTGCCTGGCGACCGTCCCGACCCCTCCCACCAGATCATCCACCACGGTTGAGCCGGCTGCTCTCAGTTGATTCGCCGGCCCACGCCCCGGCTGGTGGGCTACGCCTCGATCGTCGCCCTGGGGGTCTACGGGGCGGTAGCCCTGGACAGGATCGCTGCGGTGGCGCTGGTGGTGCCCTTCGCCCTGTGGCTGGCGCTCGGCCTGGCCAGCACCGGGCCGCCCGAGCTCAAGATCAGCTCGCGGCTCGACCAAGAGCGGATCGCCGAGGACGACGAAGTCGACTTCGAGGTCGAGGTCTCCTGCAGGGGGAAGCTGAGCTGGTTGGAACTGGAGTTGGAGCTTCCCGAGGAGGTCGAGTCCGACATCCCGGGAGCGCGGATCCGAATCCGACCGCGGGGGGATAGTCCACAGACCCTCACCTGGCGACTCCGACCAAGGCGCTGGGGAGCCTTTCGCTGTGGCCCAATCAGGGTTCGGGGCCAGGATCGGTTGGGACTGATCACCTACTCGGCCCGCCTGGATGAGCCGAAGCGACTGCGAGTTTACCCTTCCTTCGCGCGACTGCGCCAGTTGGTGCCACCGGCTCGGACTCAGCTCTTCGCCGGCAACCGCATCGCCCGGAGTCACGGCGAAGGGATCGAGTTCGCCGGTATTCGGGGATTCACTGCTGGGGACCGGGTCCGCCGGGTCAATTGGAGGGCGACCGCACGCACCGGGGCTCCCCACGTCAACGACTTCCATCTGGAGCGGAACTCCGACGTGATTCTCTTCGTGGACAGCTTCGCCGACTTGGGGGTCGACCAAGAGTCGGTTCTGACCCTGGCGGTGCGGGCCGCGACTGCCTTGGCGGACGGTTATCTCGGTGAGCGCGATCGGGTGGGGGTGGTGGGTTTCGGCGGACTGCTGCGGTGGCTCTTACCCGGGCTTGGGCCCCGTCACTTCTACCGGGTCGTGGAGTCCCTCCTCGACACCCAGGTTGTCACCAGCTACGCCTGGCGGGCGATCGACGTCATTCCCCCTCGGGTGCTGCCACCCTCGGCTACCGTTGTGGCACTCACTCCGCTGCTCGATGCGCGCAGCCTGGGAGCGCTGGTAGACCTGCATCAGCGCGGCTTCGACCTGGTCGTCTTGGAGATCGACCCGGAGCGGTTCCTGCCCCGCACTGGACGTCGCCCTGATCCCGTGGCGCTTAGACTTTGGGAGCTTCTCCGGGTGGCCCGACGGCGCTCCCTGCAGCGAGCCGGGTTGATCGTGCTCGAATGGCCGGAGGAGGTCGCCCTGGAGGCGCTATTGGCCCAAGTTAGGGAGTACCGAAGATTCGCCCGCCGCTCGGTCGCCTGATCCCCGGAGCGGCGGCGCTGCTCTGCTCGGGCGCGGCGGTGCCCGAAACGGTGCTCAACTCGGCGCACCTACCAGAGAGTCTGCTGCTGGGGATCGAGACCGCCGGTTTGGTGCTGCTGTTGCTGGCTCTGCTGCTGGCGAGGTCCCGTTGGGTGGTACCGTCAATCGTCGCCGTCGCCATACCCGCCGGCGCCGCTGTGGCGCTCCGAGGTCCCGCCCAGTGGGCCCCGATCTTGGGAGCGGTGCTCTTGGCGGCGGCTGAGCTTGGCTACTGGTCGATCGAACGGGCCACCCCGGCCAGGGAGTCGGTCGACGTCGGCGTCCATCGCGGCGTGTGGATCGTCGGCCTCTGTCTGACCGGATGTGGCGCAGGACTCCTGGTCGCGGCTGTCTCCGACCTTCCGATCTCCGGTGGGTTTGACCTCACCGCCATCGGGATTGTGGCCGCGGTCGGCATCTCGCTCGGCCTGCTCTGGCTGGTCCGGGATGCTCTCCGCGCCGGAGTCGGGGAAGCGCCGTAGTGGAGGCCTCCCCCCAGAAAGGTCAGTTGTCTGGCGCGCTACGCGATCGTTGCAGGACGACCGCGGCCACTCCGGAGAGGGCCGCTACTGCCTGGTCGGCGTCGCCGACCATCACCGTGGTCAGGCGGGAGGGACCCAGGTACTGGGCTGAGACCCGGCGAAGCTCGGTGGGGGTGATCGCCGACAGCCGGTCCGAGTACCCCTCCAGATAGCGGTGGTCGAGTCCATGGCTTCTCACCTGGGAGAGGGAGCTGGCCAGGCCGGCTTGAGTCTGCAGAAAGATGACCCGCATCCCTGCGAGGTAGTTTCGGCCCTCCTCCAGCTCGTCCTGTTCCACATCGACAGTGGCGAGCCGCCCTAGTTCATGGGTGAGTTCTACAAAGGAGGCGGCGGTCACTTCGGTGCGAACGTCAAGCGCGGCTCCGATCAGAGTGTCCCGGAGATGACCCTCTGACATGGTGTGAGGGCTGTAGGTGTATCCCTTGTCCTCCCGCAGGTTTGCCATCAGCCGGGAGCTGAAGCTGCCCCCGAGGATCGCCGACGCCAGGGCGAGCGGGATCTGGTCCGGGTGCCCGACCGGCGGCCCGCTGACCCCGGTCAGGATGACGGTCTGCACCGAGTCGGGCCGGTCGATGAAGGTCACCTTGGGGAGTCGCTGAGGATGTACCCGCGGTGCCGTGACCTGCCGGCGGGGCCCGGCCCACGGTCCGAAGGCCCGACGCAGTCTCGCCATGGTCCGTCGGGGCACCACGTCGCCCACCACCGTGAGCTGGCTCGCGCTGGGTAGAAAGGTCGTCTGATGCAGCTCCCGCAGTTGGCGGCGGGTGGTCTTGCGGATCACGGACTCAGCCGGTTCCGGCCGGCCATAGGGATGTTTGCCGTAGATCAACTGCTGCAGTTTCTCACCGGCTAGAAACTGGGGAGTGGCCCTGGCCATGCGGAGTCCCTCGATCATCTTCACCCGCTCGGTCTCCAGCTCTTCGGTGGGGAAGTGGGGCTGAGTGGCGATGGTGTAGACCAGTCGGTAGAGCTCATCCTCGGCCTCTGCCAGAGCGGACGCGGAGATGTGCAGTCGGTCATGGTCCTGCTGAACCTGCAATGACCCGCCGAGCCTTTGAATCGACTCTGAGACCTCTTCTTGGTTGAGCTCCTTGGTCCCTAGCAGGATGCCGGCGCGCAGCAGTTGGCTCGCGGCGGCACTGGTCCCGATGGCGGCCCCGGCTGGGACCGTGAGCCGCAACTCCACCCGGGGCACGCTAGGCCGTGCCACCACCATCAGATCCAGTCCGTTTTCAAGAACTGAGCGGTTTGGATTGCCCACGCGGAGTGGAGGCACCGGCCCCGGCCGTGGCACGTCCTGGGCCAGCTCCGCGCCCCTTGTACCGCGAGTCATCGCCGCTCCCCTTCTCCGTCGGGTAGCCAGTGAAGCACGGTGGAATGCTCCGGTCGGAGCCAGCGGGCGACTGCTGACTGGACCTGCTGGGCTGTGATCTCCTGATAGAGGTCGGGCAGTCGGTCCGCCAGCTCCGGCTGGTCGTGGACCGACGCGAGCACCCCGAGCTCGCGCATCCGACCGAGCCGGCTGTCGATGCTGGCGTGGTACGCGCCCAGCTCGCGGCGCTTGGCGCGCAGCAACTCATCAGGACTGGGGCCTTCCTCCGCTACCTGCGCCAGCTCCTGGTCGATCGCCGCGACCGCCTCCTTGGTGGAGACCCCAGGGCGCGGTGTCGCTTCGATGGTGAACAGCGCTGGTCCCTTGAACTCGAATGAATCCCCGATCGGGAAGTGGGGCCCGCCATCTACTTGGAGCACCACCTCCCGCTCTCGGATCAGCCGGCGCTGCAGCCGGGAGGAGCGTCCGTCGGCCAGGACTCTAGCGGCCAGCGACAGGGGCAGGTGGTCCCGGTCGCCGAACGGGGCGGTGCGGAAGCCGACAGCTACCCTGGGATTAGGCGCCAGCGGATCTTGCCTCTCGTACTCGGTGCGGGCTAAAGGAACGGGCTCGGCCAGCTCCGGAGTGGGAGGTTCCGGTCGAGACGACACTGGCCCGAAATAACGCTCTACCAGCTGGATCGCCTCCTTCTCCTCGAAGTCGCCCACCAGGACCAAGGTCGCGTTGCCTGGTCCGTACCAGGTCTCATAGAAGGCTCGGGCGTCCGCCACCGTGGCCGCCTCCAGATCGGAGAACTCACCGTAGAAGTTGTGGCTGTTGGGGTAGGTGGAGAAGGCGTACTGGGAGAGCCAGAGCCAGGAGAACCCCCCGTAAGGCCGATTCAAGACGTTGACCCGGACCTCCTCCTTGACCACATCGATCTGGTTCTGGAGGGTCTCCTCGTTGATATCGAGGTTCTGCGTCCGGTCGGCCTCGATGTAGCAGGCCATCTCCAGCGCCGATGCGGGAAGAATCTCGAAGTAGTTGGTGTAGTCGTGGCGAGTCGAGCCGTTGAGGATCCCTCCCGCCCCGGTGATCAGCTGGCCGAAGTCGGCCTTGGGCACCTTGGTGGTCCCCTGAAACATGAGGTGCTCGAAGAGATGAGCGAAGCCGGTGCGGCCCTCTTCCTCTAGGCGGAAGCCCGCTCGGTAGTACATGCCAACGGCCACCGTGGGGGAGCTGCGTTCCGAGCTCAGCACCACGTCGAGTCCATTCTTCAGCCGCAGGCGGCGCAGCTTGGGCCTGGCTGGGGGGGTGAGCTTGGCCACGGCGGCTGATCCTAACAGCACCTCTTTTGTCGGGAATAGGACCCAGCCGGCACTGCTCACATGACCTTTTCGTCGCGGATGGGTGACAGAAGGCGAGTCGCCGTTACCGAATTCTCATTTCTTGCAACGGAACCCGCTAAAGTGAGTTCGAGCCTGAGCCGATATCACGAGCGCCAGCACTTAGAGGTCGGGCTACGGAGTCGAGAGCGGACGTGCCGGCCAAGGAATTTCTTGGGCTCGCCTTAGCCAAAGCCGGTTATCACCCGGGGGCCAGGACCCCAATTCAGCTCAGCCGACCAATCGGCTGGCAGGAGGTCGATCTATATGGAAGGACCCAAGATGGCGCGGCTGTTGCCGCGCCGCCTAGTGGGGGGTCTCGCAGGCGCCACCGCTCTCACCCTGTTCGGCCTGATGGCGGTAACAAATGCCCTACCAGCAGGTGCTTGGTGCTTCGCGGTGACCACGCTCCAGTACACCGGCAGCGCCCAGAACCCCGCGGCTACCCCCGGCGCCTCGATCCACGACACGGCTGTGGTCAATGAAACCACCAGCCTCTACGTTCCGACCGGAACGGTGACCTTCATGCTTTACGAAGGCGCAAATTGCACTGGCACGGTTGCTTATTCCGACATCGTGAACTACGTCAACCCCACGCAAAGCAGCAATAGTGGGGCGAACCCCTCGCCGACGATCAGTAGTGGTAGCTATCAGCTGCCTACCAGCATCGCGAGCGCAACCGTCTGGAGCTGGCAGGCGACTTTCTACGAAAACTCGTCTGACCCGTCGGGTGTGACCCAGGTGAGCCCGTGCGACGAGCCGGTTGATATCTCTGTCACGCCCCCTCCGACTCACCAGGGGTCGGTAACTACCACCCCCAACCCGAGTACGGGGGGAGTCGGAGCCGCCCTCGCCGACACCGCCGTTGTGACTGGGATCGTGGCCCCCGCGGCCACCGACACAGTGACCTTCTCGCTCTACCTGGCAGATCCTAGCGATCCCGCCAGCTGCACTGACGGCACCCTGATAGAGAACTTCGGAGCTTCCTCACTGACAGGGGGGGCGTCGGGCCCCTGGTCTGCCAGCTCCAATGGGAGTGCCTCGCCGACGGTCGCGGGTACCTACCTGTGGCTGGTCCAGTTCGACGCGGTCAGCGACCCCAACAACCTTTCCAGCCAGGTCTTCTGTGGCGAGCCCGTGACGATCACCGGGGGCAGCGGTCAGTTGGCCGCCAGCACGACCACTCCGGACGCCGGGTCGGGACTGGGGGGCCTTGGGCTTCTCGGTGGCCTGGTGGTTCTTCTGGGCGGCTTGACTCTAATCGCGGGCGTCCGGTTCACCCGACGCATCACCGTCTAGCTCGACTCTGATCCGACCCGACCGGCTGTGGGGCAATCGAGCCCCCGGCCGGGCTCGGGTCGACGCCCGCATCGTTTGGCCGCGGTCAGGAGCCGATTTGGTCGCGCTTCTGATCCCGGCCACGGTAGGAGTCACACATAAAGCGTGTACCGCCGCCTACTGAGCGACGACTCGGTGCGCCTCCGCAGCGGCTTCCGACGCCTCGGAGTTGGCGAAACTGACTTTTCCGAAACGAGCCGGTTACGGTTCGTGAAGTACTTGTCTCCGAACCCGCACGCCAGGTAACGAGAGTGCTCTAATCAGCCCCTCGACGAATTGCACCGACTTACAAGTTTCTCTTGGCGAGGCAGTCGGCGACGTGGGTAGGGAGTAGAGCGTTGGAGGTTCCTCAGGGAGGGGGAGTCCTCTAATCGGGTATTGGCCGGATCGCCCGTGCTGCTTGCCAACCGTTGCGGACAAGGCCCGCGATAAGTCGGGCCGTCGCCGCGGACCAGGCCCCGTACTTCGGAATCATCAGTCACATCGACCTGGAGGAAGAGTCGCTTGAACCGAACTAAGAATTGGCAACACTTGCTCGACAAGGTAGGCAAGGGGATGGCGACGGTGGGCGTCGTGGGGCTCGTGGCCCTAGCGGCGTCACTGACTGCCCCAATCGTTGGAGCGTGGGACTATGCAGTTGGCACCACTTCCTACACGACGACGGGGGTGCCGTCATCCTCCAACCAAGGATCCCCGTCCACCCAGGCGATGCCCGGTCAGTACACCTATGACACGGCGCTTCTGACGGTCACTAACGAGCAGAGCCTCGAGGCGGGTACGGTCGTGTTCAGTATCTACGCGGGGTCCACCCAATTCGGCAGGGCCTGCGTAGACGGCACCCTCGGTAGTTACCACGCACCAGCGCCGATCCAAACGACTTCGTCAATCTCTGTGCCGGCAACTTCAAGTGGCACAAAGACCGAGAACGCCTCTTCGCTTTCGGCGACCACCAATCCGTACTTCGAGATCCCGTCAGGTGCGGTGAATGGCACCACCTATTACTGGATCGCCACCTTCCACGACACAAGCGAAAACACGACGTGGACGAGTCCCTGCGGCGACGAGCAGGTGACGGTTGACGTGACGCTGCCCACGCTCAGCGTGAGCACGTTGGGCAGTACCTCCTCACTGGAGAGCCCAACGAGCATCAGCGACAGTGCCTCGGTGACCAACTGGGGACCATCCACAACCGCGGGCACCGTGCTCGCTGTCGACTCGTCCGCAACCGCGACGGTGACTTTCAATCTCTTCAAAGGCACGGGCTGCTCCACTGGGCTGCTTGAGTCGCTTTCGACAGCTCTGACTGATTCAGGTATGGCCTCCCGGACGTTTACCGCACCCTCCGCCGCCGGCCCCTACGAGTGGCAGGCAGAGGTGGTGGTGAATCTGGGCAGTCATTCAGGCTTCTCGCCGATCGGTCCCTTCTACAGCGGATGCGGGACTGAGACGCTCAGCGTGCAGGCGTCGGACGGTCTCTCGACCGTGGTCTCGGGATCTCCTGCGCTCACGGGAACGGCTGCTACCTATGGGACCAGCATCTGGGACACGGCCACGGTTACCGGTGGCTATCAGCCAACCGGTACCGTGACCTTCGATCTCTACAACAACGCTAGCTGCACCGGGACTCCGGTCTACGTCTCGAGCCCCGCGATCCAAGTTAGCGGTGGCCAGGCGGTGTCGGCCGCCTACACCGTCGACAGCGCGGGCACCTGGGAGTGGACCGCAAGCTATTCAGGTGATCAGTACAACGTCGCCTCGTCCTCCAATTGCGGGCAAGAGCCCGTGACGGTCGGGCTGGCGACTCCATCGGTTACCACGGTCACCTCGAACGGCTCCAGTCAGGTCGTAGTCGGCAGCGACATTGCCGACTCGGCCAACGTGACCAACTCGACCAACGGAACGACCAACAACTCCTCGGGCAATGTCTACTTCAACCTCTTCGCCCCGGGCGATCCGTCGTGCACCGATCCGGCGATCTACACCAATGAGCAAGCACTCGCGGTGGGAGTTCCGTACTCGACGGCAACCTCCGATGCTTACCTGGTCCGCCACCTTGGCACCTACAACTGGACGGCTCAGTACGCCGGAGACGGCAACGACTTGACCAACACCAGTGCATGTGGTTCGGAGGGCGTTGACGTAGTCAAGGCCAGCCCGACGATCATCACGATCAACAACGATCAGGCCGTCGAGGGCAGCTCCGTGACCGACGAAGCTGAGATCACCGGCGGCTACCACGCCGATTACCATTCGATCGTCACCTTCACCCTCTTCCGTCATGACACGGACGGAACATGCTGGGGCCAGGTGGGTTCTTCCTCGACCGGGAATGTGAACTACAACGGAGACGCGTACTCCGCTGGGGTTACCGTTCTCTCTCCGGGTGAATATTTCTGGCAAGCGAGCTACAGCGGAAACCGCGACAACAACCCTGCCGGACCTACCAATTGCGGGTCCGAAGTGGTCTGGGTTTGCAACTACACGCCCACCATTTCGACCGTGCCGGTGACCCCGGTGACGACGGCCGAGGACAACGCGGTGTCTGACTCTGCGACGCTGGCCAACTTCTACGCCAACCCATACAACTCCAACCACAACGGAGTCGTGCAGTTCAAGCTCTTCGGCCCATCGGCTGCCGCGAACGACTGCCAGTGGGGAGAGGGCGGAGACTTCGTGACCGCGTCAGGTTGGATCGCGGTGCAGGATGTCGTCGGGACATACGGAGCCACGTTTACCAAGACTCTTAACTTCCCGCTGCTTCCCGGAACCTACTACTGGGAGGCCGTGTACTCCGACGCTGGTGCGCCCTTTGATAACTGGGCGTCGTCCGGCTGCGGCGAGCCCACGGTCGTCCAGGCGAACACACCGAGCGTCTCGACCACGCCCTCGTCAGGGGGCGCCATCGGCGCCACTCTGACCGACACAGCGGTCGTCACTCCGGTGATCACCCCGAGCAGCCCGACCGATCCCGCGGAGGGGTCGGTGGCCAACGGGACTCCGGACTCGGTCCACTTCGAGTTGTTCCTCAACGATCCGACCTGCTCGGTGACCGCGGACTTGGTCAACGACTTCGGATCCTTCTATCAAGCTCCGGGGACCAACAGCGATGGTTCGTCGATCTACACGGTCTCAGTGCCGTCAACTGGATACAAGTCGATCGCCAACGGCACCTACTACTGGGACGTGATCTTCACCGGCGACACCTACAACAACACGGTCAGCTCGTGCGGCGAGCCGGTCACCATCAGCACGCCGGCCGGTAGCGTCTTAGCTGCCAGCATCGGTACTCCCGTCACTGGCGCCGATCTCTTCGGACCCGGCCTGGCAGGCGCGATCGCCATGCTCTTGGGTGGGTTGTTACTGATCGTCGGACGGCGGGCGCTGCGGGTCCGGGTGCGCTAGGCCTAGCTGGCACCAACGAGATCAGACCCCTGGTACCAGGGCCTCAGGGCCTTCGGTGCCAGGGGTTTTTTCTGTCCAGCCTTGCAACGATAGCTCCGATTTCGCTCGCTGCCGACTCCCAGGCCCAGTAGACTCGACGGCGGCTCGGGCAAGGCTTGGCCCCGGGCCAAGCCTGCTTGTTGAAGCAGGCTGGCTTCGCTGGCGGCTTTGGGCCGCGGAGAAACAATGTCGGAAATCGATCCAGCCTTCCTACGCCTGCCGCTCGAGCGGCTGGCGGACGCCGCCCTGGACGCGATCGCCAAAGTCGAGGGGGTCGGCTACGGCGACATCCGAATCCACCGGGACCGGATCCAGGGGATCCATGTCCGAGAGCACGATCTGATCTCCCTTAGTGAGTCGGA
The DNA here is from genome assembly GCA_049591595.1 of Candidatus Dormiibacterota bacterium. Taxonomy (GTDB): domain Bacteria; phylum Chloroflexota; class Dormibacteria; order Aeolococcales; family Bog-877; genus Bog-877. Next base: position 89,659 of record JBAWFE010000051.1, on the reverse strand, counting down.
ACCCCAGGGCTTCGGGGTGAGGTTGGTAGTGGACGGCTCGTGGGGATTCGCTGCATCGAGCGACATGACGGTCGAGGGCGTGACCCGGTCAGTGGCCGCGGCCGCCGAGATGGCCCGGCGGCTGCGCCCTCTGCTGGAGGAGCGGGTGGAGCTGGCAGTCGAGCCGGCCCATCAGGAGACCTGGATCGGCGAGGTGGAGACCAATCCCTTCGACGTGCCGGCAGAACGCAAAGTGGAGTTCATGCTCGACGCCACCGGGCGCTGCTTGACGGCAGGCGCCAAGTTCGCCGAGTTCTACTGCCTGCAAGCTCAGGAGAGTCGCTACTTCGTCAGCACCGAGGGCTCGAGGATCACCCAACAGCGGGTCCGGCTTCACCCTGTCCTCCAGGCGGGGCTCGTCGATGAGCACGGCTCGGGGCTGGTCGAAACCATGCGCTCCACGGCCCGGCCTGTCGGCAGGGGGTGGGAGTACGTCGAGGCCCACGGCTTTCCTACCGAGGCAGCGGAGATGGTCGGCTGGTTGGAGGAGAAGCTGTCCTCCCCATCGGTCAGCCCCGGACCTTACGACCTGGTGATCGATCCATCCAACCTATGGCTGACGATTCACGAGTCGGTGGCCCACGGCACCGAGCTCGACCGGGCGCTCGGGTACGAGGCCAACTACGCGGGGACAACCTTTGCCACTCCGGACCAGATCGGCAGCCTGCGTTACGGCTCGCCCCGGATGCACGTGACCGGCGACCGCCTGGAGCCGCACGGCCTGGCCACCGTCGGCTTCGACGACGAGGGGGTGGCCGCTCAGCGCTGGGACATCATCAAGGACGGCATCCTGGTCGGCTACCAGCTGAACCGCCAGATGGCTCACAAGTTCCAGCTGCCCCGCTCCAACGGCTGCGCCTACTCGGACAGCTGGTCGCACCTGCCGCTGCAGCGGATGCCCAACGTCTCGCTGCAACCGGACCCCGACCGTGACACCACGCTGGAGGAGCTCCTGGGTGGGGTCGAGGAGGGCATCTACATCCTCGGCGACAAATCCTGGTCGATCGACCAGCAGCGCTACAACTTCCAATTCTCCGGGCAGCGCTTCTACCGGATCCACAAGGGCCAGCTGGCGGGACAGCTGCGCGACGTCGCCTACCAGTCCCGCACCCCGGACTTCTGGGGCCGCCTAGAGGCGGTCGGAGGCCGCTCCTCCTGGAGGCTGCTGGGGGCATTCAACTGTGGCAAGGGCGAGCCTGGGCAAGTGGCCCCGGTCTCGCATGGCTGTGCCCCGGCTCTCTTCCGGCAGATCAGCGTCCTCAACGCGCGCCAGGAGGGGAAGGGGTGAAACTGGAGGAGATCGTCGAGGGCGGTCTGGGTTCCGGCGCGGCCGTGGTCCTGGGCGAGAGGTCAACCAGCGTCAATTTCCGCTTGGCCAACAACACGGTCACCACCAACGGGCGTGAGGAGTCCACCTCGGTCGGCATGGTGGCGCTGGACCAGGGCCGGGTGGGGGTCCAGACCGGTGACGTCATCGACAGCTCCCAGGTGGCTGAGCTGGCCCGTGCGGCCACAGCTAGAGCCGAGCAGAGTCCCGAGGCCCCCGACTCCATGGCGCTGCTGGACCCCAGTGAGTCGGCGAGCTCCGACGCCCAGGCAGAGGGGCCTGCCCCAGAGGCCCTGCCCAGCGACCTGGAGCCGATCCTGGAACCGGTGCGGGTCCTGTTGGAGCAGTCCAGGGAGGCCGGTCTGCGCTGCTTCGGATTTGTGTCCGGGAACGCTGTCCAAGAACAGCTCGGCACGTCAACCGGGGTCCGGCTGGAGGGACGCCGGCAGAGCGCCTCGCTCGCCCTCACCCTGAAGACCCAGGACCTCCGCCGGAGCGTCTGGGCAGGCGCGACCGCTCGCCGGCTGGCCGACCTCGACCCCGGAGCCTTGTATCGGGGGCTCAGCCAACGGCTCAGCTGGACCGAGAAGTCAGTGGCTTTGCCCGCCGGTCATTACCAGGTGCTGCTCGAGCCCTCGGCGACCTCCGACCTCATCGTGCGCCTGATATGGGAGATGCACGCCCGTGGCGCCGACGAGGGCCGAACCGTCTTTGCCGGCAAGTCAGGTCCCCGGGTGGGCGAGGCGATGTACGCGCCCGAGGTGAGCCTGGAGAGTGACCCGCTCGATCCCCAGATGCCGGTTCCCAACTTTGTGCGCTGCCTGGGATCAAGTGAGTTCGGCTCGGTGTTCGACAACGGGCTGCCGATCCCGGCCGCGGTCTGGGTCGAGGGCGGGGTGCAGCAGGAATTGATCTGCCCGAGGAGCTGGGCGCGGGATCATGGGCACCCGGTGCGGCCGGACGTCGACAACCTGACCATGCGTGGCACCGACACATCCTTGGAGCAGATGATCGCCAGCACCGATCAGGCGCTCTTGGTGACCTCGCTCTGGTACATCCGGGACCTTGACCCGGCCACTTTGTTGTTGACCGGTTTGACTCGGGATGGGGTTTTTCTGATCGAGCACGGGGAGGTGGTCGGAGCGGTCAACAACTTCCGCTTCAACGAGAGCCCAGTCGGCGTGCTCCAGCGCACCGTGGAGATCGGCCGGTCGGAGCTGGCGATGTCACGGGAGATTGGAGACGCCGCCTTCATCAAGGCTCCTCCGATCCGGGTCGAGAATTTCTTCATGTCCTCGGTCTCGGACGCGATCTGAGGCACTTCTGGCAGATGGCCCGGGCCATCTCCGACTGTACCGCCGTCAGGTGACCAGGTCGGCGGCTCGAGAGCGGATTCTCCTGAGCGTTGAGTGGGTCTGCCACACCCTGTGGCTGGCCCAGCGCCGGGACCCGGAGCTGGTGCAGCTCCAGGAGGAGTGCGGCTCCACCGGTCTTGTCCACTACATGTTGAGTCGGGCCGGTAATCCGCCAGACGTCAACTGGGCAGCGGCGATTTACGTGATGCCACCCTCACTCGTCTCGCAGTCGACGATCACCTGCGGCCGAGAGCGCTCGGTCTGGATCCACCGAGCTATCTCCAGACTTCGCAGAAGGCAGTCGCGGCCGCACTTCGAAGGCTCTAGCCCGAGGCGAGTGGTCGGGCGCTCGCAGAGCTGGCGCGCTCATTCGAGACCTTTGAACTGCTGCCCCATGCCTGGTGGGTCCGCAGCCGGATGACCCCCAAGAGGAGCTGCTCTGGGCGGCCTTGACACTGCGGGAGGGGAGGACCAATGCCCACTACCGGGCAGCCGAGGAGGTCGAACTCGTCCCGCTGGAGTTGCTGGCGCCGACGGCCCTCTGGACGAACACCGACGTGGTTGCGATTCAGCGCCGCTTCCGCTGGCCGAACGACGAACTAGACTCCGCGCGCGGTTCGCTGAGATCGGGTGGATGGCTCGACCGGCAGGGTGGCCTTAGCGCCTCTGGCAGGGCTCGGCGGGATGCGTTGGAGGCCGAAACCAAGGCTCATACCGATCGGGTTCTGGAGCCGCTCACAGACGGTCAGTTGGAGCAGCTGGCCGCCGAGTTGCCCATCTCCCACTAGGGAGGAGCGCGGTTACCGCTTGTCTACTATGCCCGGACCCGGCAGCTCCTAGGCCCCAGACCGGCAACCTGTAGTGGCGACGAGCCGCGGTGACGGTACAGAATGCCCTCGACGGATGGATGCCAAACTCGGGCGAGAAGTAGAGGGGAGCCCAGTGCGGCGCACACGCCGCAGTGCGGTGCCCGTCCCCAAGCGAAGCTGGCGTCGCTGGGCGTTCGCAGGAGCGGCCCTGTTGGTGTTGGCAATCGCCATCGACCTGCCCCTGGCCTACGCCGGGAGTGGCAACGTGGCGCGGCAGGCCCGCGGCGTGAGCCTGGATTTGGCCAAAGACCAGCGCGAAGGCGTACCGGTCGGCGCTCTCGGTCCGCTTCGCCAGCGACTGATCCAGCTCCAAAGTCAAGCCTGGTTTTCGCCCACCTTCTGGTTCCAGCCACGGCGGGCCACACTGCAGTCTCTGCGCCAGTCAGCCGACCAAGTCTTCTCTGACACGGTGGACCAGCGCCGCGATCAGGCGCAGGTCTACTTCACCGAGTACCGCAGCTTCGTCATGGCCAACGCGGCGTGGCTGACACCGGCGGAAGCGGAGCTGAGCTCCCAGTGGGCCACCAAGCTGGCCAAGGCTGCCACTCCCGTACAACTTCGGGCCCTAGCCGTGTCCTGGAGTTCGACCCTCACCCGGACCAAGAAGGCTGCCCTGGCGGCCGCCGCCGCCGCCGCGGCCACGGTGACTCTGTCCGCTAGCTCCAGCACCTTGCTGGAGCAGGCAATCGCTGCGGAGAAGCTGGCCATCGCCACCGGCCTCTCTCAGCTGGGGGTTCCCCAAGCTGTGACGGCGCTGCAAAAGGCTCAGGCGGCAGGGCAATCCGTGACTTCGCAGACCGCAGCTCTCTCAACCGGGCTGCAGGCGCTCTTGGCGGAGATCGGCCTTCAGCAGCAGGTCGCCAATCTGCAGGAGACAGTCTTGGAGCTGGTCGACCAGGCTTCCTTCGAGCAGCTGCCGAACGGTCCGAGCTACCAGGCTCTCTACAGCTCTGCCAAGGCCAGCGTTCATGCGGCCACCACCGCATCGGCGCTGGGGACGGCCCAGAGTTCGCTCCAGAGCTTGCAGAGCAAGGTCCTGTCGGGGCTGGCCGCCGACCAGTGCGGGCACAGCTCCATCTCCGGCAAGTCCATCTACGTCTCTCTATCTCTGGAGGAGATGATCTTTTACGACAACGGCTGCGCCGTGAACTCCACCCCGGTCACCACCGGCCGACCTGGAGAAACGACACCGACTGGCACCTTCTCGATCTTCCTCAAGCGGAGCCCACTGGAGTTCATCTCGGGCTACTCCCCAGGTTCTCCGAACTACTACACCCCTTTCTTGGCCTCCTACGCGATGGAGTTCCTGGGCGGTGGTTACTACTTTCACAACGCACCCTGGGAGCCGGCTAACGCCTTCGGCCCGGGGAGTGAGGACGATCTCACCGATGCCAGTCACGGCTGCGTGCACACGCCGCTCTCTGCGCTGGCCTGGGCCTACAGCTGGACTCCCCTCGGCACTCCCGTAGTCATCAGCGCCTGACCACCGTGTCGGAACAGCTGCCACCTATTGAGCCCACCGATCTGCCCCCGGACGTGAGCCCGGAGTTGATGGAGCAGCTGGCCTTTCGCAGCCAGCTGCGGTACGTGTTCCGGCGAGCGCTGACGATGCTCGATGCCGCCGCCTCGGAGGCGGGCCTCACCCCCCTTGGGTACCACGCCGTCCTAGTTCTGGGTGGGGCGGGCGTGGAGGGGGTCCAGGAACAGGAGCTGGTGGAGCAGCTGGCCTCCAGCCGGGCCCACATCTCGGTCTTGAGCCGGTCACTGTTGGAGGCCGGCCTGATCGCCAGGTCGCCGTGGCCCGAGGATCGGCGCCGGATCGTCCTCCGCCTGACCGACCAGGGCTGGCGGGTGGTCGCCCAGATCGCCGCTCGGCACCGAGAGCGCATGCGGGAGTTGGTGGCCGGCTGGGACCCCAGCGCTTTCGAGCAGATCCTGGAGCGAATCATGGTGGTGTACCTGGGCCTGGAGGGCCGGGTGAGAGTGGAGAGGCTGGAGCCAACCCTTCCCGACGAGTGAGCCTGGTCAGGCGGGGAGTCCGATAATGGGCGGCCGGATGTCATCCTGCTTCGCTTGCCACATCTCGCCGACCTTCCCGGCTGGCTTCGGGGGCAGATGAGGGTGGAGCGTCCTCTGGTTCCCCCTAGCCTGCGCCGCCAGATGGAGGGACCCTCCTACCTGGGGCCTGCTTCCTTCGCCAAGTCGGTCCAGCTGAGCGAGCCGGAGGAGCTGGACCGCTGGCAGCCCGATTTCGCGATCGTCGGCGCACCTTGGGATGACTCCACCAGCTATCGACCGGGCGCCAGGTTCGGACCACGGGCGGTGCGGGTTGCCAACTACCAGCCCCCGGACTGGCATCTCGACCTGGAGGTAGCCCCGCTGGAGGAGCTGTCCCTGGTCGACTACGGGGACGCCGCCTGCCAGCCGGGCATGGTCGAGCAATCGCATGAAGCGATCAGACAGCGGGTCCACGAGGTCGCCTCGCGGGGGATCATTCCGGTGGTGATCGGGGGAGATCACTCGGTGACCCTGCCGTCAGCCACGGCGGTCGCCGATGTGGTCGGTCGCGGTCGCTTGGGCATCATCCATTTCGACGCGCACGCCGACACCGCTCCCGAGAGCTTCGGCAACCCGCTCTCCCACGGCACCCCGATGCGCCGTCTGGTGGAGTCGGGGGCCGTTCCTGGCGCCAACTTCGTCCAGATCGGTCTGCGCGGCTACTGGCCACCCCGCCAGGTCTTCGAGTGGATGCGGGCCGAGGGGATGAGATGGCACCTGATGGACGAGATTTGGCGGCTCGGGATCGCCGAAGTGGTGCGACGGGCACTGGCAGAGGCTCTGGACGGGCCGGAGCTGATCTATCTCTCGATCGATATCGATGTGTTGGATCCGGGCTTCGCTCCGGGCACCGGCACCCCTGAGCCGGGAGGGATGAACCCCGCGGATCTGCTTCGAGCCATCCGGGAGGTAACCCTGCACACTCCGGTCGTAGCCATGGACGTGGTCGAAGTCGCCCCGGCCTTGGACCCCGCCGAGCTGACTGCCCAGAACGCCAATCGTTGCATCCTGGAGTTGATCTCGGCGACAGCTGCCAAGCGCCGTATTCGCCGGTCGCTCGACCCGTCAGGCTGAGCTGGCCAGCTACTCCAGAACCACCACCAACCGACTTTGAGACAGCTCCTGATACGGAGTCGATCCAGGGCGGAGGAATCGGAGCCAGGCAGCCGGAACCATCACTCCCAGGTGGAGGAGCTGCAAGCGAGGGGCCGTAAGACTCGGCTCAGCTATCTCCGGATACCCGATCGCCCGTCCGTCCGAGACCACGCCGCAGTGAGAGTTGAATTCGGCGGCCAGCCGGTCGGTCACGCTCCAAATCCGCTCCTCGGGAATGTGATCGGCCATCTCCGACCAGGGAGGCAGCCTCAGAGTGAGTTCGCCGAGCGCTCCTCCTTCGGGCTCCACCGCCTCCACAACCAGGGGGACTCCGTTCCAGATGAGCGGCTCGCCGAGCAAGAGGGGAGCGCCCCTCCGACGTCCCACCGCGTACCGGTCTTGGGTGGGGTCGGATTTGGTCGCTGCCTCCTGACGAAGGATGTCCAGGGCACGGCCCACCAGCCACGGCCGGCCCGGCTCCAGAGGGCAGCTGAGGGAGATGGTGGTCGAGTCGGAGGTCGGCAGGCAGCAGCGCCACCCCATTCGATCTGACGAGAGGTCGTCGTGCATCTCGGTCAGCGTAGCTGCCAAGGGTGAGCGGAGCCGGGTCGGCGCTCTCCGCCGCCGTGCAGCGGTACGCTTGGGCAAGGCGGTCCACTCGGCGTAAAGGAGATGGTGATGCGGATAGCCACAGCGAGGTTGGCAGAGTGACGGCGCAGACCGAGTCTGGGCTGGCCGCGCCCGAGTACCGGGAGACCTCCCTGGAGGGGGTGGACCACATTGAGTTCTTTGTCGGCAACGCCCGCCAGGCCGCCCATTTCTACCGGACCGCATTCGGCTTCGACGTGGTCGCCTACTCCGGCCCCGAGACCGGGGTGCGAGATCGCGCCTCGTACGCCCTCCGCCAGGGCGAGGTCACCTTGGTGATGACCGCACCACTCACCCCTGATGGTGAGGTGGCGGACCACGTCCGATTGCACGGCGACGGAGTCCGAACCCTGGCCTTCACGGTGGACGACGCCATGGCTGCCTTCCAGGACGCGGTCTCGAGGGGGGCGAGGCCGGTCGCCGAGCCGCACGTGATCGAGGACCAGAAGGGCGCGGTGCGGCTGGCGACGGTCAGGACCTTTGGCGACACAGTGCACACCTTCGTCGAGCGCGCCGAGTACGGGGGGAGCTTTCTGCCTGGCTATCGGGACGAGTTCAAAGGCGGCGCGGGGGCCGGACTGAAGTTGGTCGACCACTGCGTGTGCAACGTCGAGCTCACCCGGATGGACGAGTGGGTCAGCTGGTACAACCGGGTCTTCGGCTTCGATGTCTTCCAGGAGTTCGACGAGAGCGACATCGCCACCCAGTACTCAGCGCTGCGCAGCAAGGTGGTCAGGGGCGGCAAGGACGGCCGGGTCACCTTCCCCATCAATGAACCGGCCAAGGGGCTGCGGCGGTCGCAGGTGGACGAGTACCTGGACTACTACCACGGGCCTGGAGTGCAGCACATCGCCCTGCACAGCGAAGACATCGTCGAGAGCGTTGATTGGCTGCGTCGCCAGGGGGCCGAGTTCCTGCGGGCGCCGGACAGCTACTACGAGAGCCTTCCCGAACGAGTCGGGGATATCGACGAGGACCTGGAGCGGCTGCGACAGCTCAACATCCTGGTCGATCGTGACGAGCACGGGTATCTGCTGCAGATCTTCACCCGTCCGGTGGAGGACCGCCCCACGCTCTTTTTCGAGGTGATCCAGCGCAAGGGATGCCGGGGATTCGGCAAGGGCAACTTCCAAGCTCTCTTCCAGGCCATCGAGCGCGAGCAGGAGGCGCGCGGGAACCTCTGAGCGAGATCTGGCGAATCACCCGACCGGGCGGCCCGTGACCGGGAGCGCCAGCCAGAATTCTCCTCGCCCGCCAAGAAAAGCCCCCTCGGTGGCCACCGCTCGCCGGGAGATGCTGAGCCACATCCCGAAGCTCGCCACAGAACAGATCGCGGTCGACGGTCGAGCCGTGGCGCGGGTGCTGGCCGCCGACGTGGTGGCCCAGGTGCTGCTGCCGCCGTGGGACAACAGTGCCATGGACGGCTACGCCGTCCGTGCCCAGGACCTGGGCAAAGTCCCGATGCGGCTTCCGGTGGTGGGGGAGATGGCAGCCGGGATGGTCCCGGGGTCGGTGTCGATCGGTCCCGGCACCTGTGCCAAGGTCATGACCGGCGCACCGCTCCCTGATGGCGCAGACGCGGTGGTCCCTTACGAGTGGACCGACCGAGACAGCGCCGAGGTGCTGATTAGGGAGCGACCTGGCCGTGGCAACGCGGTCCGGAGCGCGGGGGAGGATCTCTCGCCCGGAGATCGGATCCTCTCCGCCGGCCACCGGCTTCGGCCGACCGATCTGGCGCCCCTAGCTGCCTCCGGACTGGGAACGGTCCAGGTATTCAAGAGACCCCGGGTGGCGATCATCACCACCGGAGACGAGATCCAGCCTCCCGGTACCGCCCTCGGACCGGGCGAGATCTACGACACCGCCGGCCCGGCTCTGGAAGCGCTGATCGCAGCAGCCGGTGGGGACGTGCAGCTGCGGCGTCGGGTGGGCGACGATCCGAACGCAGTCGAGCAGGTGCTGCGAGAGTCAGCGGCCGCCGCCGAGCTGGTGGTGACCGTCGGCGGGGTCAGCGTCGGGGATCACGACCACGTGCGGGCCACCGTCGAGAGGCTGGGCCGGATTCGGCTCTGGCGGGTGGCCATGCGCCCGGGCCGTCCCATCACTTTCGGTGAGTTCGGCGACAGCATCTTTCTCGGCCTGCCGGGGAACCCCGTGTCGGCCAGCGTCACCTTCATCCTCTTTGGCGCCTCCTGCCTGCTTGCCATGCAGGGAGCAAGTGCTCCACTACCGATCACCCAGTTCGCGGAGCTGCTCGAGGCGATAGAGAAGCCGGATGGGCTTGAAACCTTCCATCGGGTGGTCGTGCGTCGGCGGCCGGGAAGGCTGCCGGGGGTCCGGCTGGCCGGGTCGCAGAGCAGTGGCGCCACCCTCTCACTGGCCCGGGCTGATGCGTTGCTGGCCCTCCCGGCCAAGGGAGAGCGAGTGGAAGCCGGCGCGGTGGTCGAGATCATCCCGCTTTAGTCGGTGGCGGCTCCCGCGAGTTTGGGAGCTGGCCGGCTAGCCGTCCAGCTCCAGACCCAGATCGCCACCCGCCGGTCCGGCCTTGGTGGCCGCCCCGATCGCCCCCTGGATCACCTTGATGCGTCCCTCTCGAGATTGACCGGCCGCGGCCCGGCCGGCGAGGTACGCCGCCAGGGGCGCGTACTGGCGCGCCCCGGACACGTGGGCCGACTCAGCAGCCAAGTCCAATACCAGCTTGGCCTCCTCCCGCCTCAGCACCGCGTCGGCGGCGCCCAGTCCCTTCAGATATCTGTCAAACCATTCGTTCACCGATCACCTCCTAGCTCCCGACGCACCCGCGCCGCTGCCAGCGCCAATTCGCCCGGAGTGTTGCAGTTGAAGAACGAGATCCCCTCCGCGTCCCAGAGCCGCCAGTCGGACTCGGCCACTCGCCTGAGCCGGACCCCTGCCACCACGCGGCGCAGCGAAGGTCCCTTACCGGGTCTGATCAATTGTCGCGCCATCGCTCGCAGGTCAGGGGCGGCATCCCGGCGGTAAATGGCGAAAAGCGGCTCCAGCTGCCCGGCGCGTTCCGGGACGACGGCCTGGGCAGTCGGCTCCCGCCGCGCAATCTCCGCCAGACCCTCGGCCAACAAGGGGGAGGGGAAGGGCAGATCGGCGGCGAGTACCAAAACCAGATCCCGGGAATTTTGGGCAAGTCCGGCGATCAGCCCGGCGACTGGCCCGCTGAGAGACTCCTCGTCCTTCACCAGGGGCCACCCCGTGCCGTAGTCGTCGGATCCGGCAATCGTCGGAGGTCCGGCGATCTCAGCCACGCCAGCCGCCACGCGGCAGATGAGGGGAGGGTCGCTGGGGTCGGGAAAGGGCAATCCCGGCTTCTCCTTTCCCATCCTCGAGCTCTGGCCACCGGCCAGGATCAAGAGCCCCAGCATTAGTGCCCAGCCCGTCGCTGGGTCGAGATCAGCGAGGTGGGGCGAGCTCGCCCAAGCCCAGCCCCACCCGTTCCGGGTGCGAGTACACATTGCAGCGCTGGCCGCGTAGAAACCCGATCAGGGTGACCCCTGTGATCTCGGCCGTCTGCACTGCCAGCGACGAGGGCGCCGAGATTGAGGCGACCAGTCCGATCCCGGCGGCCGCCGCCTTCTGGACGATCTCGAACCCGGTCCGGCCGCTGACGATCAGGAGCGCGTCCGTCAGGGGCAGCTGATCTCGGAGCAATGCACGTCCTACCAGCTTGTCCACCGCATTGTGCCGGCCTACGTCTTCGGCCACTTCCAGCGCCAGGCCACGGCGCCGAAGCAGTCCTGCCGCGTGGAGACCGCCGGTGGAGTGGAATACCCGCTGCGCCTCGAGCAGCAGCTCGGGCAGCTGAAAGAGCTCCTGGACGGGCCAGACGAAGGAGCCCTCAACATTCGCCTGGACCGCCTGCAGTGCCTCCAAGGTGGCCGATCCGCAGATCCCGCAGGCGCTCGATGACGGAAGAGCCCGCTGCCACCCGAGGGCTCCCTCGGGAAGCGGCGTGCGTAGGTAGACGTCGACCAGGTTCTCCGCCTCGGGATCCAGCTCCAAGGGAAGCGGGATTCCTTCCAGCTCCACCTGGCCACTAGGGGCCACGCGCAACTTCAGGACTTCCGAACTTTGATGGACCACTCCCTCGGCGTGGAGCAGCCCCAGGGTCAGCTCCACGTCGCAGCCGGGGGTCCGAAGCATCACCGCCAGCGGTCGACCGTCGATCATCAGTTGCAGTGCCTCTTCCCGGGCGACGCTGTCCGCGGCGATCCGCGAGGAGTCGTCTTCGATCTTGGTGACCACCAACTCTTGCTGGTCGGAGCGTCCGAGGTGGCTGGGAGGAGGCACTTCAGCGATCGTACCGCTCAGATCCAAGTTAGCTCAGAGTGTCCCCGTCCTACTCGTCGTGAGGACAGCTTCCGATTGGCTCACCGTGGTGGCAGCCGCACTGGTCCACCGTTTGCTCCAAGATCAGATCGCCGTCAGGGAAGTGGAGGCGAGGTCCGGGCGCGGGGTCTGATGCCGGCACCCGACGCACCTTGACGACATAGCAGAGCCGGCCGCCGCAGTTCGTGGCCGCCAACATGTTGGGGTTGCCGGCCCGAACCAGCCGATCCGCCAGGGCCGCGGAGTCCGCCTGATCTATCCGGCGGTGTCCGACTGAGGTGAAATAGGAGCCCTCGCTGAGGTCGAGCGGAGTCCCTGGGAAGCCAGATTGGGCCAGCTGGATCGCCTCCCCGGTCGACTGCGCGCCCAGCTCACTGAGTCTCCGGGCCAAAGTGCCGGTGTCGTCGTCGGCATGGATAACCTCCAAGCGCTGGAGCAGCAGCGGACCGGCGTCGATCCCCCGCTCTACCCGCTGGAAGCTGATCCCGGTCTCCTTCTCATCGTTGACGATCGCCCAGTAGAGAGGCTCGGGACCCCGGTACTGCGGCAGCCGGGATGGGTGAACGTTGACCCATCCGAGCCGGGGCACCGCCAGCGCCTTCTCGCGGAGGATCTGATCGAAGCTGGCGACCAGGAAGAGATCGGCCTCCAGCCGACGCAGGGCCACCAGGGAGTCGTATTCATTGATCCGGGCCAGCCGCAGAAGGGGCACCCGCATGTGCTCGGCTACCTGGCTTAGGGCGTTCTCCCCTGAGATCGCGGGGTTGGCTCCCAAACTGGTGGCCAAGCCGACGAGCTCCACCCCACTGTCGATTAGGGCCAGCAGCATGGCCAGGCTGTAATCGGAGGGGAAGCCCGCAAACCCGACTCGAAGTGCCCCCGCGGGAGCCGGAACCGGCAGGCCGGTGGGAGGCAGCGGCAATTTCAGATCGGGGACCATCCGAAAGGAGCGTTTCTGCCACAACCACTCCTCGACGGCGCCCAGCCAAGGGCTTCGTCTGGAGAGGGCAGTGGCGGAGGCTGAAGCGGTCACCGAGTTCAATCGTAGTAGTCAGGGACGGCGCAAGCGTCACGGTTTCGTTGAGCGTGCGCTACGCGCTTCGCCGCGTTCTGGTGGCAAACTGCAGAGCGGGATGGCTGACGAATCAAACGTGGCCCAGGGCAGCCAGACCCTGCACCAGGGTTTGGCGGACCTGCGACAGACCTGGGAGCACCTCGCCCGCGAGCTGGCAGCGGGGGTCCCAGAGCTGCCTGGCGTCATCGAGCAGGAGCTCGCCGGTCTGACCCTTTCGGATCTCAACGAGGAGAACCTGATCCGGGTCTCCGAGGCGGTGGTCGCCAGAGTGGCCGACGCCGGCTTCCCCGACGAAGCAACCGCGCTCTTCCGACGCATGGGCCGGGCCATGTACGAACTGCTGCTGCTGCTGGCCACGACCGAGGAGATCCGGGAGATGGAGAGCGCTGCCGCAACCGCGGCGGTCAGGAAGGCTCAACCAACAGCTGGCGCTCAGCCGGTCGTGGCGTCCATCCCGTCACCCGACCTGCCTCCACCCCCGGCGGTCGTACCCAGCAAGTCACCCGAGCCTGCCGGGCCGCCAGCTGGGCAGGACCCTGCTCTACCCGAGCCAGCCCTGGCAGAGGCAGAGCTGGAAGCACCGCCTTCGCCTCCTGACTTACCGCCCCTATCCCTTCCCGAAGTCGAGGAGCTGGAGCCGCCCGAATCCGCGGCCCTTCGACTGGAGACAGTCTCTCCGTTCGAGCCGCGAGATCCTGCCAGGCCGGCCAGCGGCCGGAATGGGACCGCACCCCACTCGGAGTCCAAGACACCCGCCGTATCCGAACCGGAGGAGGAGGTTCCTGCGGCGGCATCGCAGCATTCGGCCCCGGAGCCTCAGCAGCCGGCCCCGGAGTCGCAGCCGGTCGCCCCTGCGGCTGCCGTGGCCCCAGAGCCGCAGCCAGCCGTCCCTGCCGCCCCCGTCGCCAAGGTGGCGCCGCCCACCGCTCCCAAGCCGGCCAGGGCGGCCATCTCCGCCCAGCCAGCACCGCCCACCCCGAATCCTACCGCCGGCCAGTCGGCCCAGCCCGAGCCACCTGAACCTCAGGGTCTCGAGCCGAAGTCTGAACCGCCTCCCGCGGCGCAACCCCCTCCACCGGCCCCGCAGGCGCCCCAGCCCGCGTTGGCCACAGCGCCAGACCGGCCACTGGAGTCCGCCCCAGCCAGCCCGGCGGCGCCCGCATCGCCGCAGCCGAATCGCTTTCCGCTTCCCCGCGATTTGACCGAGGCGGAGGCTCCGCTCTGGGGCTTCGATCCGGCCGACCGCGAACGCGAGGTAGTGCGCGAACTGGTCGTCGAGCCGGAGGTGGTGGTGGAGCCGCAACCAGTGCCGGCGGCTGTCGCCACGGCCCCCGCCTCCCCGGCAACTTCGCCGGCCCCAGCTCGACGCCTGGAACCTAAGCCCCAGTCCGGTTGGACGGTGCGCCTTTCACCCCGCAGCAGCACCGAGCGCGAGCGGAAGCTGAGCGCCCGTGAGGCTCAGCTGCCGCAGCTGGTGGAGGAGATCGTCGCCACTGCCAAGACTCAGCAGGAGGGGCTCTCATCCAAAGGCAACGCCCGTCGCGCACTGGCGGCCGCCCGCGAACAGCTGCCTCTGGCTGCCGGCGGGGACCCCGCCAGCCGGATCCAGTCGCTTCTCGAGGCAGGCGAATTGGAGGAGGCCGCGACCGGGGCGATTCAGCTGGCCACAGTCATGGGCGGGGAGGAGGCGGCCGGGGTCGCCTGCACCGTTGGGGAGGCCGTCAAGCAGGCCAAGCACGTTGAGTTGGCAGTGCTCTGTTTCACCACGGCCGTGCTCTGCTGCCCGCCGTGCGACCGGGCCTGCTGGCAGCTCTGCACCCTCTCGGTCGAGCGCAAGGACGTGGTGCTGGCCCCGGTCTGGCTGGAGTTCGTCGCCCGCCTCCTGCGGGCCAGGGGCGCTGATACCGACGCCATCTCGGTGTATCGGCAGCTCCTCAAGCTGACTCCCAGGCGCACCGACATCCGAGAGCTGCTTCGAATCTCGTCGCTGACGGGGGTCCTGCCGGACTAAGCGGGTGCTCAGAGCTGGAGCCACTCCGTGGCGGCAATTTTTGCCGGGACGGACTGTCAGCTAACTTTCGCCAGGGCTGCCACCAGCGACCGGACGTAGCTTCCGGCGAGCCGGGCGGCCTCCCGGCCGGAGCTGCCGGCGTAGGAGCTCACTAGGCCGCTGCCGACGATCACTCCATCGGACCAGCTGGCGACACTCGCCACTTGAGCGGGAGTGCTGATCCCGAACCCCACCGCCAGCGGCTTGTCGGTGACCTTCCGCATCCGCTCCACCTGGCCCCGGAGCCAGCTTAGATCTGGTCCTATGCCCTCGCCGGTGACGCCCAGCCGCGAGACCAGGTAGACGAACCCGTCGCTGGTGGCCGCGATCCGGCCGGCCCGATCCGGCTCAGTGGTGGGCGAGACCAGTAGCGGGAAGGCGAGCCGTCGCGAGCGCAGCGATCCTCGCACCTCGTCGATCTCCTCCAGGGTGATGTCGGGGATGATCACTCCGCTGGCACCGGCGTCTGCCGCCTTTTCGGCGAATTTATCGACCCCAAAGTGAAAGACCGGGTTGAAATAGGTGAAGAGGATGATCGGAACCAGTTGGTGCAACCGCTCAAGCAGACCGAAGGTGGACTCGAGGTTCGCTCCGGCCGCGAGCGCTCGCTGCCCTGCCGCGGCGATGGTCGGGCCATCCGCCAAGGGGTCGCCATAGGGAATCCCCAGCTCGAGCACGTCGAGACCGGCGGCAGCGACCGCGGCGATCACCAGCTCGGTGGTCTCGAGGTCGGGATCGCCGGCGACCAGATATCCGATCAGCGCTGCCCGCTGCTGTTGCTCGGCGTCGCGCAGCCGCTGGCCAATCCGGTCGGGCGCCAAGGCGTCAACCATGTTCAGAGCTCAAGCCGGTGGGTTGCAGCCGCTCCCGCTCCAGGAGCTGCGGGATGTCCTTCTCGCCTCTGCCGCTGAGGTTCACGATCAGAAGCCCGTCTGGATCGCTCCGCGCTGCCACCCGGTCCACCAGAGCCAGCGCGTGCGAACTCTCCAGGGCGGGCACGATGCCCTCCCGCTCAGCGCAGCGGTGGAAGGAGGCCACCGCTTCATCGTCGCTGACGCCCAGATAGGTCGCGCGACCGCTGGCCTTGAGCAGTGCGTGCTCCGGTCCGACTCCCGGGTAGTCCAGGCCGGCGCTGACCGAATGGGTGCCTACCACCTGGCCATCGTCGTCCTGGAGGATGTACGACTTGGACCCGTGCAGGACTCCCACCGATCCAAACGACAAAGAGGCAGCGTTTTCGCCGAGACCCTCGCCTCGCCCGGCCGCCTCGGCGCCCCACAGGCGGACGCCCGGGTCGTCCACGAATCCGGAGAAGATCCCAATCGCATTGCTGCCTCCCCCGACGCAGGCGATGACGTCGCTGGGCAGCCGTCCCCACTGTTCCAGGCACTGCTGCCGCGCCTCGACCCCGATCACCTTCTGTAGCTCCCGTACCAGGTACGGATAGGGATGGGGTCCGATCGCGCTACCGATCAGGTAGAAGGTGTCACCGGCCCGGCTGGCCCATTCGCGGATCGCCGCATTCACGGCGTCCTTCAGGGTCTTGGTTCCAGTCGCGACCGGGTGGATGGTGGCGCCCAGCAAGCGCATGGTGGCGACGTTGGTGGCCTGACGCTCGATGTCCAGCTCGCCCATATAAACCTCTACCGGCAACCCTAGCTTTGCACCGATGGTCGCCGTCGCCACCCCATGCTGACCGGCGCCAGTCTCGGCGATGATCCGCTTCATTCCCATCCGCTGGGCCAGTAGGCCCTGGCCCACGGCGTTGTTCACTTTGTGCGCCCCGGTGTGATTGAGATCCTCACGTTTGAACAGCACCGTGGCGGTACTTTTCGGGAAACGCTGGGCGTGGTAGAGCGGGGACGGGCGGCCCACGTAAGTTCGCAGTATCGCGTGATATTCCCGCCAGAACCCAGCGTCCCCGAAGGCCTCGTCGACCGCTGCCTCGAGGCGGCGCACCGGTTGGTAGAGCACCTCTGGGATGTACTGACCGCCGAAGCCGCCGAAGTAACCGCGGGCGTCAGGTGGTTGCACTAGCTCTCCGCACCGCATTGATAAAATCGCTGAGTTTTGCTGGGTCTTTGACGCCCGAAGTCTCGACCCCCGAGCGCACGTCGACCGCGTATGGGCGCAACAGACGAACACACTCGCCGACGTTTAGGGGATTCAGCCCGCCGCTGATGACAGCGGGTCGCTGCTCCACCAGTGGGCGCACCAGCGACCAGTCGAAGGTGTGTCCCGAACCGCCCCGTTGTCGAGACGCGGTCTCGAACATTGGTAGCGCGTCCGGGTACTGGTCCACGGCGGTCGACAGCTCCTGAGCCCGCGGCCCGCCGTCGGCGGAGACCGCAAAGACCTTGAGGTAAGGGATGCCCAGATGGCGGCAGAGCTGGGGGGTCTCGGAGCCTGAGAATTGGGGCATCAGCCGGGGCAGCAGAGCCAGGGCGTGCTCCAACTGGGCCGGCGTGGGGTCGATGAACACCCCAACCACCGACACATCGGACGGCACGTCCACCGTCGCCGTTGCTCCCTGCTCTGGAGTGATCCGGCGCGGGCTGGGGGCAAAGATGAGGCCCACCGCGTCCGCTCCAGCATTCACTGCGGCCCCGACCTCGTCTGCTGTCGTGCAACCGCAGATCTTCACCCGAGTCCCGCCATCTCGTAATCGGGGGCCGAGCCGGGGCCACCCTGGGGCGGGCCTGATCTCGTTGGCGCCGATCTCGATCGCCCTCGCCGCGGTCAATCTCTCACCTGATTAAGCGCCTTCACCGCGGCCACCCAACCGGCCTTGTCGTCGGCTCGCATCAGAGCCTCACCGACCAGAAATGAGGGGACGCCGAGGCGGAAGATCCGTTCGATCTGGGCTGCGCTCTGGAAGCCGCTCTCACTGACCACTGCAATGCCCGGCGGGACCATTCCGATCAGTTCCTCGGTGACCCTGGGGTCGGTTCGCAGGCTGCGGAGGTCTCGGTTGTTGATCCCGAGCAGACTGGCCCCGAGCGCCACAGCCCGCTCCAGCTCCGGAGCTGAGTGGACCTCGACCAGCACCTCGAGGCGCCATTCCTGGGCCTCGACCAGAAGGCCGGTGATCTGTTCATCGGTGAGTCCAGCGACGATCGCCAGGATGGCGTCGGCGCCGTAGGCGGCGGACTGGGCTGCCTCGTAGGGAGTGGTCAAAAAGTCCTTACGCAGCAGCGGCAGCGTGGTTCGGGCGCGGACCAGTTGCAGGAAGCCCAGGTTTCCTTGGAAGTGCTCCTCCTCAGTCAGCACGCTGATGGCGTCTGCTCCGGCTGACTGGTAGGTGGAGGCGATCTCGGCTGGGTCGAAGTCCTCGGCGATCACACCGGCCGACGGTGAGGCGCGCTTGATCTCCGCGATCACAGCGGGCGGACTGGCGCTGGCGAGGGCGGCGCTGAGTGAGCGCCTTTCCACGGTGCTGGCCTCTGCCCGAGCCTGCAGCTCTAGGAGCGGCTCTCGCGCCATCTCCACATACAGGTGCCGTCTCCGGACCTGGTAGATCTCGGTGAGGGCGTCAGCCATTGACCGCGGCCAGAGCTGCCGGGCTGCTCCGCAAGGCGTCGAGCGCCGCCAGGGCCGCCCCTGACCCGATGCTGGCTCGCGCCATCACCAGGCCATCGGGGATAGCTCCGGCCGCTCCCGCCACCACCAGAGCGAGAGCTGCGTTGAGGGCCACAACGTCGGCCCGGGGAGAGCTCTCTCCTCGAAGGATGGCGAGGATCAACCCGGCGTTGGTCTGGGCGTCTCCGCCCCTCAGCTCGTCCAGCGAGGCTCGGACCCCGTACTCCTCTGGGTGCAGCACCCAGCGTCTGGTCCCGTCCTTGGTGAGCTGGGCGACCCAGGTTGGGCCGTCACCGGCCACCTCATCCATCCCGCTGGCGGAGTGGACCACCGCGCCCTCCGTCGCCCCCAGCCCGCGCATCGCCTCCGCCACCAGGTCGACCTGGGTCTCACCGAATACCCCGACCAGTTGCCGGTTGGCCCCGGCCGGGTTGCACAAGGGACCCAGCAGATTGAAGATCGTGCGAACCCCTAGCTCGCGACGCAGCCCCGCCGCCGCCTTGAACGCCGGGTGGTAACGGGGGGCGAATAGAAAGGTGATCCGATGCCTCACCAGCAGCTCCGACGCGTCTTCTGGTTGGCGGTCTAGCGGGACTCCCAGAGCCTCCAGGACGTCGGCGCTCCCGCAGGCGCTGGAGGCGGCTCGGTTGCCGTGCTTGGCGACCGGTATTCCGGCTCCTGCCACCACCAGGGCGGCTGCGGTGGAGATGTTGATGCTCCGGGTGCCGTCCCCACCGGTTCCGACGATGTCAACCACCATCGGCAGCTGGTGCTCCAAGCGCACTGCCCGCTGGCGCATGGCCACGGCAGCGCCGATCACCTCCTCGATCGTCTCGCCCCGGGCGGCCAGCGCAATCAGCAGCGCTGCGGCCTGAGCGCTGCTGATCTCCTCGTCGACGATGGCACCCACGGTGGCCGAGCTCTCTTCGGCGGAGAGCGTCCCGCCGCCCAGCAGCCGGCGCAGGAGCTCTGGGAAGTCTTCCATCAGCAGGTATCCACCTGGGGAATTGCGCCACCAATCACGACCGGCCACTCCGATCCTTGGACCCGGGTGCGCTGATTCCCGCCTCGAGGGACGCCCAGGAGGCAAGGTTGCACTCGGTGATTGGGCTGACGGTCCGCGGATGGCGCATCTTTTCTCCTGCTCTTGAAATCAAAAAAGCCCCGGGCATTGCCCAGGGCTCGGTGGTCGCTTGCGGTCGCTGTGACTAGGCGCGCGACGGGACCGAACCCTCTGGGGGCCGGTACCACCGCCAGCTGTAGAGAGATCCGCTAGTCATTGCAGGGGGATTCTGGACTACGGCTGGGTCCAGAGTCAATCCACTAACGGGTGCTCTTCGGCGGCGACGGGCCTGCCGGCGACCTGACCTGGTGGGACCCGCGAGCTTGACTCCCAGTGCCACCTTCCCGCAGAATCCCCGGCCTATGGTGCAGACAGCGGCGCTGGTCCGGTGGTGGAGCTGGCCCGACGGGGGTGAAGTGTCCGCCTGCGACTAATCGTCTGACCGACGAGCGAACACCAAGCCTCGGAACCCTCCGGGGCTTTTTCTTTTGCCTGAATGGGAGTTGTGATGCTGGCCCCACTGGAAATCGCGCCCGACCGACAGACCGCGAAGGCAACCGCCGCGGAATTCCCCTTGGTGCCGATCTGGGCGGAGCTGGCGATGGAAGGGCTGCGCCCGGTGGAGGTGTTTCGGGCCCTCGCCGGAGACGGACCCGGCATGCTCCTCGAGGAGTTGGACCTCTCCGGCCGCTCAGTGGGCTTCACGATCGTCGGGGGGGAGCCGGCAGCGTTGGTGATCGCCGACCGCTCCGGTGTTCGAGTCGAGTCGGTACGGCGGCCGCTGCCGGTTGCGGAAGGGATATACGGAGACCCGGGCGGTGATGTCCTCGCCTCACTCAATCAACTGGCCCAGGAGCTGCGGGCACCTCGGGTGCCAGACCTCCCGACCATGACCGGCGGCCTGGCGGGGTTGCTCAGCTACGAGGCGGCGACGCTCTTGGAAGGCCTGGCCCACCCGCTCGGCCGTGGTCGCCAGTCGGTGGCCCCCATCACCTTCATGGTGCTGGATCGGGTGGCCGTCTTCGATCACGTCCGGGGCAAGGTCGTGCTGGTCGTCAACCTCCCGACCGGCACCGACTACGAAGTCGGGACCCAAGCCTTGGAGGAGATGGCCGCCAAGATCCGGGAAGCAGGAAAGGTGTCGCCCTCGCCCAGATCCTCCAGCCAAACCCTGGCCGTCGCCCCCAACATCTCGGTCGAGATGTACAAGTCCGGGGTCTCCCGGATCAAGGAGGACATCGCCGCCGGGGAGATCTATCAGGCGGTGCTCTCCCGGCGACTCTCCGCCCCAGCCCGCGAGGGCGGACTGGAGATCTATCAGCGGCTGCGCCAACTGAATCCCTCGCCGGCGATGTTCTTTCTTCGGGTTCCCGGAGTCGAGCTGGCGGGATCCTCGCCCGAGCCACTGGTGAAGGTGCAGGGCCGGAGCGTGACCACCCGGCCGATCGCAGGGACTCGACGCCGCGGCGAGGACGAGGCGGAGGACCAGCGGCTCGAGCAGGAGCTGCTGACCGATCCCAAGGAGCTGGCGGAGCACGCCATGTTGGTGGATCTCGCCCGGAACGACCTGGGCAAGATCTGCACCCCCGGCACGGTGGTGCCCACCCAGCTGCTCAAGGTGCAGCGATTCCCCCGCGTCATGCACATCGTCAGTAACGTCGGCGGTCAGTTGGCCGAGGGTCGAACTGCCCTCGACGCCTTGGCCGCCGTGTTCCCGGCGGGCACTGTCACCGGCGCCCCCAAGCGGCGGGCGATGGAGATCATCGCCCGGGAAGAGCCAACCGCCAGGGGACCCTATGCGGGGGCCTGCGGTTACCTGACTTTCTACGGCGATCTGGAGTTCTGCATCACCATCCGAACCGCGGTCGTGGCCGGCGGTCAGGTTCACGTTCAGGCGGGCGCCGGGATAGTCAGCGACTCGGATCCCGGTCAGGAGCTGGCCGAGACCGAAGCCAAGGCCTCCGCCATCCTGGCCGCCATCGGGGGCGGCCCCCTGGTGACGTCGTGATCCTGGTGGTCGATCACCAGGACTCGTTCGTCTACAACCTGGTGCAGGTGGTAGCGGCGATGAACCACCAGGTTCTGGTGGTCGGCTCGGATCAACCCTCTTCCGAGCTGGTCGAGATGGGTCCCGACGCCGTGATCCTCTCTCCCGGTCCCGGTCGCCCGGAGCACGCCGGCTGCTTCGTGGAGTTGGTCAGAGCCCTGCCCGACGCGACTCCCGTGCTGGGGGTATGCCTGGGCCACCAGGCGCTGGCGACTGCCTCGGGGGCCAAGGTGGTCCGTTCCCCACTTCCGGTCCACGGCAAGACCAGCGATGTGCTGCACCACGGTCAGGGCATTTTCGCGGGATTGCCGTCACCGCTCCAGGCGGGCCGGTACCACTCACTTGTGGTGGAGCGCTCCAGCCTCCCCGAGGAGCTGGAAGTGACCGCTGAGACCGAGGACGGGCTGGTCATGGGACTCCAGCACCTTCGGCTGCCGCGCTTCGGAGTCCAGTTCCACCCCGAGTCCATCCTGACCCCAGAAGGACCAGCACTAATGGCTCGCTTCCTTGCCCTGGTGGCCGTGCCCGTCTGATGTCCAGTTCGCTGACGGTTGACAGGCTGCGGCCCAGGCCCCAACATAAGCCGCCACATGAGTCAGACCGGATCTATCAGCAGGAGCCACGGGGGCATGAGCTCGTTTACGTATCGATACGTGAACGTAGGCACGCCTTCCGTGGGCGGCTCCGCCGGGTAGTACTCCGGTCGCGGCGAGCAACGGAAGGCGTGGAGCGGGCTCCGCGCCTTTTTTGGTCTGGCCCCGGTCCCGCTCCCCAATTGTCAAGAGGAGATAGAGGACTGGCCATGGACGAATTGAGGCCCGGCGGGCAGCGGCCCGAGCCGGTTTTGAACGGATTGACCGCCTGCCGTGGGGTCCGCGGGGCGACCAGCGTCGACGACCCCGCGGACGGTGTCGCCCTGGCGGTGGTGGTGGGGGAGATGCTAGGGCAGATCCTGCAGGACAACGGGGCGACAACCGAGGACATCGCGGCGGTCATCTTCACGGTCACCGACGACCTTCAGGGAGTCAACCCGGCGGCGGCCGCCAGAGAGCATGGGTTCCAGGGGGTGCCCTTGCTGGTGGTCCGCGAGCACGGAGGCGACGACCGGGTCGCCCACTGTCTGAGGGTGCTGCTACTGCTCAACACCAAATTGAGCCAGGCCCAACTCTGCCACGCCTATCTGCGAGCTGCCAAGGTGTTGCGGCCAGACCTCCTGCCCTCAGGGGGTGACGAGGCATGATCGTGATGGCGGCGCACGCCACCCAGGAACAGGTTCGGGCGGTGGTGGCGCGGATCCAGTCCCTCGGCCTGACTGCCCAGGTCAACCGGGGCACCGAACGCACCGTGGTGGGGCTCGCCGGGCATGAGACTGAAGCCGACCTGGACGTCCTGGGACTCCTCGAGGGAGTGGAGCGGGTGGTCCGGGTCCTGCACGACTATCCGCTCGCCAGTCGCGACTTCCATCCCGAGGATCGGGTCATCGAACTTCCCGGTGGGGCCCAGCTGGGTGGGGCGGGGGTGCTGGTCATGGCCGGCCCCTGCGCGGTCGAGAGTCGAAGCCAGCTGCAGGCGGCGGCGGAGGCGGTGGCTGCCCAGGGCGTCAAGGTTCTCCGCGGTGGGGCCTTCAAGCCGAGGACCTCGCCATACGCCTTCCAGGGATTGGGCGGGGACGGTCTAAAGATGCTGCGCTCGGTGGCCGACGATCTGGGATTGGCGGTGGTGACCGAGGTCTTGGCCCCCGAGGACGTGGAACTGGTGGCCCGTCATGCCGACCTGATCCAGATCGGGGCCCGGAACATGCAGAACTTTCGGCTGCTGCAGGCCTGCTCGCAGGTGGACAAGCCGGTGCTGCTGAAGCGGGGGATGTCCGCAACCCTGGAGGAGTGGCTCCAGGCCGCCGAGTACATCCTCGCGGGCGGCAACCTGGGAGTTGCCCTCTGCGAGCGGGGAATCAGGAGCTTCGAACCGTTGGTGCGATTCAGCCTGGACATCACCTCCGTCCCGGTGCTGAAGCGGATGACCTCGCTGCCGGTGGTGGTCGATCCCAGCCACGCGGCCGGACGGCACGAATACGTCACCGCGATCGGGCTGGCCGCGGTGGCGGCGGGGGCTGACGGCCTTCTGGTCGAGGTCCACCCGCATCCCAGCGAGGCACTCTCGGACGGAGCCCAGTCGCTGAACCCAAAGACCTTCGGGGAGCTGATGGGACGGGCTCGCAAGGTCGCCGAGGCAGTAGGGCGGCAGATCGCATGACCAACCCTGGTCGGGTCGCCATCGTCGGCGCCGGGCAGCTGGGCACCATGATCGGGGCCGCTCTCCAGGAGGCCGGCCCCGCCGCCGGCGTCACGGCGGTCGGGCTTTACGACCTCGATCCCGAGGTAGCGGCCAGGTCGGTCTCGCTCGGCGGCGGCGATCGCGTGCTCCTCGACCCCGTGGAACTCCTTGCCGCGGACTCCGTGGTACTGGCGATTCCGCTGGGCGAGATCCTCTCCTGGCTAAGGGAGTACGGACCCAGGCTGGGGCAGGGTGTGCTGCTGCTGGATGCGGGAAGCGCCAAGCTGGCGGTGGTCGAGGCGATGGCTGATTCCGTCCCCGAGGGCGTCCACGCGATCGGCGGCCATCCGATGGCGGGCAGTGAAGCGTCCGGGCCGGAGGCCGCAATCCCCGGGGCTCTTCGCGGGGCGAGTTTCGCGCTCTGCCCGTGTAGAACCGATGACGAGGCGCTGGAGCTGGCGTCCAGCCTGGTCAGTGCCTGCGGCGCTCGACCGGTGGTGCTGGAGGCAAAGGAGCACGACCGACTCGTGGCCCGTACCAGCCACCTACCGCATCTGGTCGCGAGCGCCCTGGCGGTGGTCGGGACCGCAGTCGCCGACGAACTTCCGATCGCCCAGGCTCTCGCGAGCACGGGATATCGCAGCACGACCAGGCTGGCAGGAAGCGATTCCGAGATGGTGGCCGCCTTTGCCAGCGCCAATAGGAGTCAGGTGGAAGCAGCCCTGAGGGAGTTCCGTCAGGAGATGGACCACCTCGAATTGGCCCTGGCCGACGGTCCGAATGCGCTGGCGAAGGCACTGGCGAGAGGTCGATCAGGTCGGGCCCTGATGCTGGGGCAGGTGTGAGCATGGCGATCAAGCGCCGTCCCCAAACTCCCCTGTCGGGGCGCTGTCAGGTGCCCACTGACAAGGCGATATCTCATCGAGCCGTGCTCCTCGCCGCCTGCAGCGCCGGCACATCGAGGATCGAGAACTTCTCCCGGGCTGGTGACTGTCAGGCGACCGTTCGGCTGGTGCGCTCACTGGGCGGCACCGTGCGGGTTGAGAACGACACCGTCGAGGTCACCGGTCTCGGCCCAGCCCGCCCGCCACGAGTACTCTCCGAGGCTCTCGATTGCGGCCGTTCCGGCACCACGATGCGCCTTGGCGCCGGACTGTCGGCAGGACTCCCCCTAACCATTCAGCTGACTGGCCACCCCCAGCTCTTGGCCCGGCCGATGGAGCGGGTGGCGGAGCCGCTCCGTCGCATGGGGGCGCAAGTCTCCACCATGGCCGACGGCCGCCCCCCGATCAACCTGCGCGGCGGTGGGCTGAGCGGAATCGAGTTCACTCCTCCCCAGGCCAGCGCCCAGGTGAAGTCTGCCGTGCTGCTGGCGGCGCTACACGCCAGCTCCCCGACGACCGTTTGCGAACCGCTGCCCACCAGAGACCATACCGAGCGGTTGCTGGCCGCCATGGGCGCCCAGATACAGGTCACAGAGACGCCCGCCGGCCGGACGGTCCGGCTGGACCCCGGCCCCCTTGGCCCCCTCCGTTTGGTGGTGCCCGGCGATGCCTCGTCGGCAGCAGTCCTGGCCACCGCGGCAGCTCTGGTCCCCGGCTCGGACTTGGTGCTGGAGCGAATCTCGGTCAATCCGTCGCGAATTGGATTCTTCGACGTCCTTCAGCGCATGGGGGGCCGGGTCGATTACGAGCCTCTCTCGGGATACGAGGGTCCCGAACCGATAGCTTCGATCAGGGTCCGATTTGCCTCACTGCAAGCTTTTCGGATCCACGCCGAGGAGGTTCCCGCCCTGATCGACGAGCTCCCCCTCCTGGGGCTCCTGGCGACCTCTGCCGAGGGGGCGAGTGAAGTTCGGGGAGCCGCGGAGTTGCGGGTCAAGGAGAGCGATCGGATAGCCGGTCTCATTTCCGGACTGCGGGAGCTGGGGGCGGACGCCGAGGAACTCCAGGACGGCTTCGTGGTGCGTGGTCCGACCGCCCTTCGAGGGGGCCGCTGTCACGCCCTGGGCGATCACCGCCTGGCGATGACATTCACCCTGGCGGGACTGATGAGCCGGGCGCCGGTTGTGGTGGTCGGCGGGGAGTTCATCGCTGACTCGTTTCCGGGATTCTCGGCACTCCTGGCCGGTCTCGCCTGATGGCGGAGGTGGCGTTGGTGGGCGATCCGGTGGCGCACAGCCTCTCGCCGGCGATTCAAGGTGCTGCCTTCGCGGCACTTGATCTTGACTGGGAATACCGGCTGGTGAGGGTCCCTGAAGGGGGACTGGAGCACGCCTGGCCCGAACTCCGGCACCGTTTCCGCGGCCTCAACGTCACCAGCCCGCACAAGCAGGAGGCGGCCCGGCTTGCCAACCAACTCAGCCCCGCCGCCCGGAGCTGCGCTTCGGTCAACACAGTCACGTTCACGAGCTCGGCCTCGTTTGGCGATTCAACTGACGGTGCCGGGTTCCTGGCGGCCCTTCGGCGCGGCGTCGGTCTCGTGCCGACATCAGTGGTGCTGGTCGGTACCGGGGGGGCCGCCCGGGCCGTATCGGCCGCGCTGGTGGCCGAAGGGTCCGAGGTACTGGTTTTGGGGCGCAACCTGAGGGCCGGCGAGGACCTGGTGCGGGACTTGGCGAACACGGGACCAGGAATGGTCAGCTTTGGCCCTGACGGGGTTGCGGCCATGCAGGACGCCCTTGCCGGGGCGGAGCTCCTGGTGAACGCCACGACTTTGGGGGGACCCCGGTACCCCGAGCTCTCACCCGTCTCCGACGAGGTGGCGCTCAGCTCCGGTCTTATCGTCTTCGATCTCGTCTACTGGCCGCGGAATACCCCGTTGGAGCGTCGGGCAAAGGCGGCAGGCTGCCGGCTGGTCCAAGGCGTGGAGATGCTGGTTGAGCAGGGAGCACTGGCGTTCCAGGCCTGGACCGGGATCAGCGCTCCCCTCCCGGTGATGCGGGAGGCCGCCCAGCGGGCCATGGAGGTAGTTCAGTGACCCTTCGCCTGCTGACCGCCGGGGAGTCGCACGGTCCGGAGCTGGTGGTGATAGTGGAGGGGATGCCGGCCGGGGTCCCGGTCGACCCACAGGAGATCGACCTCCAGCTCGATCGGAGAAGGGGAGGCCACGGGCGCGGGGCCAGGTCCACCAAGATCGAGCGCGATCACGCCGAGATCGTCAGCGGCGTGAACCAGTCGCGCACCACCGGCTCGCCGGTGGCGATCCGGATTGTCAACCGCGACTTCGCCAATCAGCCGGGCGACCCGGTGCGCCTAACCACCCCGAGACCCGGACATGCTGATCTCGCGGGAGCGACCAAACATGGCCACTCGGACTTCCGAGTGGTTCGAGAGCGGGCCAGTGCTCGAGAGACTGCGGCTCGGGTCGCCGCCGCCGCCCTAGTCCGGCCCTTCCTGCGGGAGTTCGGTATCTCCCTGGGCTGTTTCGTGGTGGGCATCGGGAAGGTGGTGCTAGCGGTTGACCTGGGCTCCACCACGGCCGACTCGCTGGCGGCCCGGGCCGCCGCGGCCGAGCCCGATCCGGTGCGCTGCCCCGACCCCGCCGTCTCCGAACAGATGGTGGCCGCCATCGACCGGGCCAAAGACGATCGCCAGACCCTGGGCGGTCTGTTCGTCGCCTTCGCGGTGGGTGCTCCGGTGGGGCTGGGGTCATACACCCAGTGGGACCTGCGACTCGACGGCCGGCTGGCCCAGGCGATCTGCTCGATCCCGGCGATCAAGGGAGTCGAGATTGGGCCGGGGTTTGAGCTGTCGTCCCTCACCGGGAGCCAGGGTCAGGATGCGATCCTCGGCTCGCCGTCCAAGCTTATCCGCGGCTCCAACTTCGCCGGCGGACTGGAGGGTGGGATGAGCAACGGAGAGCCGATCGTGCTCCGGGCTGCCATGAAGCCACTCTCCTCCACCAGAGCCCCGGTGACTTCGGTGGACCTTCGGACTGGTGCTGCTGCCGATGCCCCTTACGTGAGGTCCGACGTGTGCGCCGTCCCGGCAGCGGCCGTGGTCGGTGAGGCCATGCTGGGCTGGGTGCTGGCTCAGGCGCTTATCGAACGGTTCGGCGGCGATCGGCTGGACGCGTCGCTGGCCGCCGCCCACCAGGTGGAGATGGAGCCAATCCCGGGCAACGGGCGGTGAAAGAACTCTTCCTCCCCGCGCCTAGCCTCGGAGGAGGGCGGGCCAATCTGGTTCTGGCCGGGTTCAGCGCGACTGGAAAGACCTCGGTCGGCGCCCTGGCGGCGGAACTCCTCGCGATGCCCTTCGTTGACCTCGACCAGGCAGTGGAACGGAGCTCCCGGTGTTCCCTGGCCGAGCTCTTCCGAACTCAGGGTGAGGCCCGGTTCCGGGAGCTGGAGGCGGAGATGCTCAGTGCTTCGGCCAGGCTCTCAGGAGCGGTGATCGCCACCGGTGGGGGAGCGGTTCTCCACCCGGAGTTCAAAGTCCTCGCCGCGAGCGCCGTAACCCTGGTTCTCACCGCCTCGCCAGAGGAGATCGAGGCGCGGCTCAGTGGGGCCATCTCTCGCCCGCTCCTGGCGGCTGCTCCACGCTCGCGGATCCGGGAGCTACTTGAGGAGCGGGACCAGAACTACCTCGACGCCGGCCCGGCGGTCGACACCACCGGCTGCAGCATTGAGCGGGTGGCGGCCGTGATCTCCGATAGGTATCGCCAAGAGGAACCGAATCGGTCGAGACCGGTTCTAGTTGTCGGGCCGCAGGGTGAGTACCCGGTCGCGGTGGGGGAAGGGTCGGTTGACCGACTGGACGGCCTGATTCGCGACCAATTGCCGCAAGCAGGACGGTTGGTGGTGCTGTCCGATCGTGCCATCGTCGAGAGTGCCGGTGCCCGAGTCGAGGCAGCACTCCAGCTGGAGGGGAGACGGGTCTTCCCGATGACCATTCGGGAAGGCGAGTCCTCCAAGGAGCTCGGCGCGGTGACCGACATCTGGGACCGCTGGCAGGCGCTGGCGGTCGACCGGGGGGACGTGATCGTCGCCGTGGGAGGTGGAGCCGCGCTCGATGCCATCGGCTTTGCCGCCGCCACATGGGGGAGAGGCGTCCCTTGGGTCGCCGTGCCGACCACCATCCTCGCCATGGTCGACGCCTCGATCGGGGGCAAGGTCGCGATCGACCGTCCAGGGGCCAAGAACGCGGTCGGCGCATTCCATCATCCCCGGGCCGTTGTCTGCGACCGCGAGCTGCTGAACACCCTTCCTCTCCACGTTGCCCGCGACGGGCTGGCGGAGGTGGTGAAGAAGGCGACCCTCGCGTCGCCGCTCCTGCTGGACGCTCTCGTGCAATCTCCGCCCTTGGTCGACCGGTTGCCCCCGCATCTAAGTTGGCTGATCGAGCAGTCGGCTCGAATCAAGGCAGCCTACGTCGCCGCGGACCCCCAAGATCACGGGCTGCGCCAGTCCCTGAACCTTGGTCACACCTACGCCCACGGCTTGGAGGTCGCCAGCGACTTCCGCATTTCCCACGGCCGGGCGGTGGCCGTGGGTATGTTGGCCGCTGCGCGGCTGGGAGTCGATCTGCAGCTCACCACCGCGGAACTGCCAGCCCGGCTCAAGCTCGCCCTCGATCAGCTTCAGTTGCTGCAGACCCTGCCCGCGCTCGACCGCGACCGTGTGCGAACCGCTCTGTTGCTGGATAAGAAGCGGCGCGGTGGGGACCCTGCCTTCGTGGTGCCGGCCATGGGGGGCGCCCGGCTGGTGACTGAGCTCGATCTCGGGCTGGCGTTGGAACCGCTTTGGGAGCTGCTAGCCGACGGCGATGGGGCAGTATTAGCTCGGTCCGCTGCGCCGGGTCCACAGGAGGTGCCGGGTTGAGAGTTCTACTGTTGCACGGGCCTAACCTGAATCTGTTGGGGACCCGCCAGCCGGAGATCTACGGACACACCACCCTGGCGGAGATCGATGCCGAGGTCGAGACCCGAGGTGAGCAGCTGGGCGTGGCGGTGCGCTCGTTGCAGTCCAACTCGGAGGGGGCTTTGATCGATGCCGTCCAAGGGGCCCGCAACTCAGCTGACGGAATCCTGATAAATCCCGGCGGCTACTCCCACACCAGTGTGGCGATCCGGGACGCGCTGCTGGCGGTTGGCCTGCCGGCGGTGGAGATCCACCTCTCCAACCCGTCCGCCAGGGAGGAGTTCCGGCATGTGGACCTGGTCGCCGGCGCCTGCCTCGGAGTGGTGGCCGGATTCGGGGCGGGCGGTTACGTGGTTGCGCTGGAGCAGCTGGTGCTACACCTGAGAGGTCGGTCCACCGCCGAATCGTAGAGGCTACATCCCGAGGGGATTCTGCTCAGCTACAGCAAGCAGGCGCACTACTCCCACCGGAAGTAGCGAATGGCAAGGAACGCAAAGACGATCGTGTAGCCAGCCAGGGCGAGGAGGGTGGTCACCGGGGGTCTGGCATTGAGCACCGAATAGAGAAGAGCCCGCACTGCCGCGCCGCTTGGCGAATACCACATCACGTTCTGAAGGGGTCCGCTGATTTCCACAGGCTGCACCCACAAGCCCGAGAGGAAAAGGAGGGCGAAGAAGAGGACGCCGCCCACAAATTGTGACTGGAACTGCGTTCGAACCAACGCGACCACGACCAGGCCCAGAGAGAAGATCTCAGCAATGGCAAGTGCGAGTGAAAGGATGAAGAAGGGGATGCTGATGGTGAGTCGCGCCCCGAAAATCACCGTACCGCCAACGAAGATGATGACTACCGCTGCCGCAGCGAGCACCAGATCGACAATCAGCTGTGCGCCCAGCAGTCGTGACGGATGCACTGGAGTCGTGGAAATGCGTCTTAGCCACCCGATTTCGCGGTCTCTCACCAGCGTGCTGGGGAGGGAGATGGTGATGGCAATGAACGAAATAACCATGATGGTCGGGACGTAGAGGTCGATCACCGAGAGGCCGCTGTGGCCGACATTCCCCGGGACATTCTTGCTGATGAATCCAAAAACGACCAGCAGGAGTACCGGAATTCCTAGGCCGGGGCCAAGCGCATAGGGCTCACGAAGAGATAGCTTTGCCTGCACTTTGAGCAACGCCAAGAGCTGAGCACGCGATCGATGGCTGCGCTCCGCGTCCAGTTCCGGCTTCATGCTTGGACCTTCGCTGCCGCTTTCGCTCTGGTGAGCTTGATGAAGGCATCATCAAGATTTCCATGTCTTGCCTCGAGCTCCGACACTTGAACTCCTTTGGCCGCGAGCGTATTGAGGAGGGATGCGGCCAGATCGCCGGTACCACTTACGGACACGTAACGGTCCTTTCGCTCCACCAACTGGACACCCTGGATGGCGTACAGCGTCCGATCGTCCACTGGTTGTGATGGGACGAAGCGCACTTTCTGCACCCCAGCTTCGGCGGCGATCGCTTCGGGAGTGTCCAGAGCTATCAGGCGACCCCCGTCGATCAGCGCCAACCGGTCACAGAGAGTTTCGGCCTCGTCCATGAAGTGGGTGACCAAGATCACGGTGACGCCACGCTCCTTCATGCGTTCTATCAGCGCCCAGGTCTCCCGCCGTGCCTCGGGATCGAGGCCGGTGGTCAGCTCATCCAGGATGGCGATCTTGGGGTTCCCCACCAGAGCGAGGGCTATCGACACCCGCTGTTTCTGGCCGCCCGATAGGTTCTTGAACGGGGTGCGTTCGATGTTCTTGATTGAGAGGGTCTCAAGCACCTCTTGCGGGTTCAGGGGACGCGGATAGAACGAAGCAAATAGCTCGAGGGCCTCGCCCACCCTCAGGCGGGGCGGCAGTGAGCTCTCCTGGAGTTGGACACCAACAAACTCTCTGATTCGGTATCTATCGCGCTGCGGAGATAGTCCGAACACGATGATTGACCCTGAATCCTGTACCCGAAGGCCGGAGATACATTCGACGGTCGTCGTTTTCCCGGCACCGTTGGGGCCGATGATCCCGAAGATCTCCCCTTCCTGAATCGAAAACGACACGTCGTCGACAGCGAGCACGCCTCCGTACCGCTTTACCAGATTCTTGATCGAGACGGCGGAGTGCTCGCCAGGCGGGTCATCGTCGCTTCGGTTGCTGGTGCTGCGGAGCACGGACCGAAGTGTAGATGGCCCGCGGGTAGCCAAACGGCCGTGAGGTTTGGGGAGTTGGGAGCACTGCCCGCGGATGGGGGTAGGAGCCGAAGGCTGACGGCATCTCAAGCGTGAGAAAGCGCCCGCGACCAAAAAGCCTCACCTTCCGGGTGCCTTGCGCGACGAACAAGTGTTTGGTATGTTTGTTCGATGAGCCAGATGGTGCGTCACACCGTGCTCCCGGAGCGGCCGGCTGCGTCGTGGTCAGAGATCCTGGATGACGCCGAGCTGAAGTCTCGTATCGTCCTGGACCGGCTGATACCGGCGCGAGAGCCGGAGTTCGGGCCAGTTCCCACCGCAATTCATCCCCAGCTTCGCGACGGCCTTCAGCGTCACGGCATCGGGGCGCTCTACACCCACCAGGTGGAGGCCATCGAACTGGCCATGGCCGGACAGAGCGTGGCGGTGGTCACACCCACGGCATCTGGTAAATCGCTCTGCTACCTGATCCCCATCCTCGACGCCATCGCCAGGGAGCCAGAGTCCACCGCCATCCTGATGTACCCCACCAAGGCCCTGGCCCAAGATCAGCTGACCGAGCTGCGTGGTCTCTCCGACGCCGCCGAGTTGGAACTGCGCACCTTCACCTACGACGGTGACACGCCCTCCGGCGCCAGGAGCGCGCTGCGCCAGGCGGGCCAGGTGGTGCTGACCAACCCGGACATGCTCCACGGCGGCATCCTGCCCCACCACACCCAGTGGGTCCGGCTCTTCAAGGGCCTTCGGTACGTGGTTCTGGACGAACTGCACACGTATCGAGGGGTCTTCGGCAGTCACGTCGCCAACGTGATCCGGCGCTTGGATCGGATCTGCGCCTTCTACGGCGCCAGGCCGACGTACATCTGTTGCTCAGCTACCATCGCCAATCCGCGCGAGCTGGCCGAGCGTTTGCTCGGCCGCCCGGTCGAGTGTGTCGAGCGGAACGGAGCCCCAGCTCCGACCAGGCGGGTGGTGGTTCTCAACCCACCGATCGTGGAACCCCGTCTGGGGATACGCCGGAGCGCGGCTCGGGAGGCGAGCTCGCTGGTGCCGAAACTGGTGCGGTCTGGGTCGCAGACGATCGTCTTCGGGCAGACCCGGTTACAGGTCGAACTCCTGCTCAACTTCCTTCGCCGTGCCCTGGAGCGGCCGGGGGTGACCGGCCAAGGCGCTGGCCACCACGAGGTGAGGGCGTATCGAGGGGGGTACTTGCCCCTCGAACGGCGGGCGATCGAGTCGGGACTTCGTTCCGGAGCGGTGCGCTGCGTCGTCTCCACCAGCGCTCTGGAGCTGGGCATCGACATCGGCCGCCTCGACGCCGCGGTTCTGGTCGGGTACCCCGGCACTATCACAAGTACGTGGCAGCGGCTGGGTCGGGCCGGCCGGCGCAACGAACCGGCGCTGCAGATGCTGATCACCGGCGGGGGTCCACTCGATCAGTACTTGGCCAAGCATCCGGAGTTTCTCCTGGATCGGTCGCCGGAGCATGCCTTCGTGGATCCGGACAACCTGCTCATTCTGGCTGGCCACCTCCAGGCTGCTGTGTTCGAACTTCCGCTGCGCGACGGCGAGCAGTTCGGGCCCAGCCATGGCGGAGAACTGCTAGAGATACTTCAGGAGGACGGGCTGGTCCACCACACCGGAGGCAGTTGGCACTGGGCCTCCGACGCCTTCCCGGCCGACGCGATAAACCTACGCACGGCGGCGGCCAGCAACGTCGTCATCCTCGACACGTCAGTGGATGCCCAGGCACCGTCGCAAGGTCCACAGGGTCCTTACTCAGGCAGCTCAGGCGGACACTCGGGATCCGGGTCGCGGGTGGTGGGGGAGCTCGATGAATGGTCGGCTCCGTTGCTGGTCCACGACGACGCCATCTACATGCATCAGGGACGTCAGTACCACGTGGAGAGATTGGACTGGGAGGAGCGGCGCGCCTACGTGCATCCGGTGTCGGTGGACTACTACACCGATGCCGACTTGCGGGTCGGGCTGCAGGTGCTGGAGCGCATGGCCGGTCCCGTTGTCGACGAAGGTCGCCTCACCTCGCGAGCCCACGGCGAGGTCCGGGTCAGTGTGCTCGCCGCGATGTACCGGAAGATTCGCTTGCTGACCAACGAGACGGTCGGCGCAGGACCGATCCGGGTGCCGGAGCGGGACCTTCAAACCTCCGCGTACTGGTGCTCCTTTGCCTCCCGGATGCCATCGCTGGCAGGAACGCTAGAAGTGGGGGTGGAGGCGGTGGGCCACGTTCTCGGGCAGGTGGCGTGCTTCCTGGCGATGTGCGACCGCCGAGATCTAGGGGTAGTGGCTCAGGTCAGGGCTGCGCTAGGGTCGATCGCCGATCAACCAACCGCTTCCGAGTCGACCGAGTACCTGCCTGGGGACCGGCCGCCGGTGCAGCCGGCCGGTGTCCCCGGTCCTTTCTCGAACCGGCCCGGTGACGCTCCTTCGATCTTCATCTATGACGTCCACCCGGGCGGAGTCGGGCTCAGTGCTCGCCTCTTCGATCTCCACCCGGAGTTGCTCCTGGCAGCGGTGTGTCTGCTTCGGGACTGTGACTGCGAATCCGGATGTCCGGCTTGCGTAGGTCCGGTGGCAGGGGTCGAGCCGCACGCCAAGGCTACGGCTCTGGCCCTCCTGGAGACGTCTGGCTGGTGACGAACGAACTGCGGCTGAAGATTGAGGCATTACGTGGCGGTCGCCGTCCCGGTGCAGCATCGGTTTCCGAGCGTCCCGGTTCACTTCTACCGCAGTCAACGGCCGTGCCAGCGGAGAGGTGCGCATCGGGAGCGACCATGGGTCAGCTTGGCTTCGGATGGGATGAGGATCGTGGCATCTGGGTGCGCCGCCAGCGCCTCGGGCTGGAGGAGCTGGGAGTTGCTCGAGGGGCTCTCGCCGCAGCCGAACTTCGCTCCCTCACCCCGCTGGTAGGAGACAAGTTGGACGGTCCCGTCGTCTGCTTCGACCTGGAGACGACCGGGCTGCAGCGGGGGACAGGTACGGTGCCCTTCCTCTACGGGTGGGCCTCAGTCAATGAAGACGTGGTCGAGTCGGAGCAGTGGCTCCTCCCAGACCTGGGGCAGGAGGCGCCCTTGGTCGGGGCCGGCCTTGAGATGGTCAAGCGATCAGGGCTCTTGGTCACCTACAACGGTGCCAGTTTCGACCTGCCACTGCTGCGGACTCGGGCGGTGATGACAGGAGTGGAGCGGCCCTGGCCAGCCACCCTGCATCTCGATCTCCTGCCCTTGGTTCGCCGGCTCTTCCGCCATCGGTTGAGCCGCTGCAGCCTGCGCCGGGCGGAGGAGGAACTGCTCGGACGCCCCCGCGTTGACGACGTCCCGGGTAGCGAGGCGCCGGAGCGGTATCGGAGCTTCTTGAGACGAGCAGACCCGGCGGTGCTGGAGCCAGTGCTCCGGCATAACCTCCTTGACCTGCTCTCCCTGATTAGACTCATCTACCACCTGGAAGGGCATCTTGAGCTGGCCACGCCCCACCCGTCCGACTGGTACAGCCTGGGCAGGTATGCGGAGGATCGGGGCCAGCTAGAACGGGCCGGCGCCCTTTACCGAGGTGCCGAGTCGGCCGCACCGCCGCCGCTCGATCGCGCAGCTGCCTTGCGCCGGACTAGGATGTTGCGCCGCCAGGGCCGCGATTCGGAAGCTCGAGAAGCCTGGGAGGCAATCTGGGCGCGCTGGCAGGATCCCGAGGCCGCCGAGGCACTCTGTGTAGACATGGAGCACCGGACCGCCGATCTGCAAGGAGCCTTGAAGCTAGCCCAGGCAGCGCTCAGTACAGCTGCGGTCGGATGGGATCGGCGGTTCGCCAAGCGGATCTGGAGGCTGCAGGCGCGGCTAGACAGTAAAGGACTGCTGGAGAAGGCTGAGCCCCGGTCGCTCCCCATCGCTCACGGTGAGCCAGATGGCGGGCGTCGTCCCTGGGCGTCTTGGCTCCCGGGGGGGAACTCCTATGAGGCATGGCTGGCCCTGAAGCGTGGTCGTAGCGATCGGAAAGCCTCGTCGGACAAGGCCATCGACGCCTCTGTCTCGGTAACTCGGGACAGGACGAGCGTCCGGCACCGCTGACCATTCTCAAGTAGAGTCTCCCGGCTGGCCATTCCAGCGAGAGCCTCGCTTCGCCGGACGCCGCTTGTCGATAACGTCGGTTCTCGTGCTATCGCAGGTCGTGCTGCTCGGGCTGTTTCTGCTGACCGCCGCCGCGGTCACACGCCGGCCCTGGCGAATCTCCGAGGGTTGGTGGCCCGTCGCCGCGGTGGTGGTGGCGCTCCTGCTAGGCGCGATCTCAGCCTCGACTGCCGTCCATGGTATGGGGAGCAGTCTCGACGTACTCGCCTTCTTTGCGGGGCTGCTTCTGCTTGCCTGGACTCTGCGGGTGACCAGATCGCTTGGCCAACTGCTCGATCGAATGGAAGAGTGGAGTCGGGATGAGCCCCGCCGCTTGCTAGCGGCGGTGGCGGTCGCCACCGTGGCGGTGACTGCCCTGCTGTCCAATGACGCGGCTGCTCTACTGCTCGCTCCCCAAGTGCTGGATCGACTCCAGCGGCGGGGGCTTGCTCTGACTCCGTTCGTTCTGACCATGGCCTTTACCGCCAACGCTGCATCCGCACTGCTGCCGATCAGCAACCCCGTCAATCTTCTGATCCTGGACCGCTCTCACATAGCCCTGGCGACCTACCTGACCACTGTGACGCCAGCTGCGGTGCTGGGGGTTGTCATCACTGTGGCGGGCTGCCTGGTAGTTACTGGACGAGGATTGGCTCCACGGTTGGCCGGGGATCCGGAGGGACCTGCGCGGTCGTTGACTCACGGTCCACCGGTCGGCCGGATTGCTGTCCTTCTTGGACTCTTGGTGCTGACCGACGTGGGGTTCGCGGCGGCCCGGTTGCCAATTGGTCCGCCGACCTTGGCAGCGGGAGCATTGGCGGCGCTGCTGGTCCGTTCTGCCGATCGGCCCTGGAATCGCCACCAGGGAATCGGGTGGTCGATCCTGGCGCTGGTCGCAGGATTCTCGGTCCTTGCCGCCGGACTTGCGCACTCCTCTTGGCTGGCTGCCGCCACTGAGCGGTTCACCGCAAGCGCGTCCACCTGGTTGGCGGGGATGCTCACAGGACTGGTCACAGCCGCCATCTCAAGCGTCATCAACAACCTACCGGCCGCGCTCCTGGTCACCTCGGGACTCCAAGCGGCTCACCATCTGGGAGCGCTTGCTCTGTCCGCCATCCTGGGCGCTGACCTTGGCCCAAACCTGGCCCCCTTCGGGTCGCTCTCCACCATCCTGATTCTGGGCGCCGTCCGGCGTCGTGGTCAGCCAGTGCCCTGGGCTCGAGTCTGGCGGCTAGGGGTGGTGGTTGGTCCCCTCGCCCTAGTGCCGACCCTCCTACTAATGGTGCTCTCGCGCTGACGTGCGAGGCTCGGTCATTTTTCAGGGGCGGCGGCTGCCTCAGCTATCCGCGCGGTCGCTGCGGGAGTGGCTCAAGTGAAACAGGGTCGTCTCACTTTTACCTGGAGATCAGTCGACAGCTGCCCGATGGGTCTCCCAGACCTGGCCAGGGCGACGGCCCGCCGCCGCAACTCCGCGGTGTGCGCCATAGGCATGATGATCTTCCCTTCTGACAGGCTCGATTCGCACACGCCGAGTCCACAAAAGGGATTCCATGTCATTTGGATCGGTTCAAGGGTTCCGGTGAATTGTCCTCAGGGGGCAAGGGTCAAAGGCGAGGAGGGTCAGCCAGCAGAGCTCCGGGCTAAGGCTACGGCTGCTGAACCAGGGTGCCGCCATCAGCGCACTGAGTTGCCGGGCTGACAGCCACTGAGGGTCGAGGTACTCCCTGAAGTTGATCGGACTTATAGGGCCTAGGGTTCAGCCCCCCTTGCCGCCGGCCAGGGGAGCGGTGTAGGTGATGTCCTCGTCACCCAGGCTGCAGGAGGGTGTGAACGTGGTCGCTGTGTATTCGAAAGTGCACTGCGAGTGACCGTACCAGCCTGGCGCTTCCACCGGTCCCCCAGCTGCCAGCAACTGCTTGGCCTGGCCGCAGGTGAGGCCCACGATCTGCACATTTGAGGCGGAGCTGGGCTTGCTCGAGATGGTGCCGCAAGACACGGCCACCCAGATGGTAAAGACCTTTTGGATCGATGTCTTTCCGGATTTCACCTTGAGAACAAAGATGGAGCTCTTGCTGCCCGCGGTGGGTACTCCGGCGATGACCCCGGCGCTCGACGTGTAGGGATCAGGGTCCAGCGCGAGTCCAGCCGGTGGGCTTCCGAGAGCCAGCGACCAAGTATAGGAACCGGTGCCTCCAGCAGCTTGGAATTGGGACGAGTACTGAGTTCCGACCACTGCGTTGTCCGGCACCACGATTGTGCTTGGGGAGGTGATCTGGAGCGCGGTGTTGGTCTGATGGGAAGAGGTCCCGGCATTGGCGGGTAGCGCCCAGACGGTGAATGACTGTTGTGCGAGCTGCCCGTCCCCACTCACCTGCACGGTGAAGGGACCGCCCTGGCTGGGAGACTGGACGGTGCCGGCGATGGTGCCGTTGGAGGAAAGGGAGAGCCCGGGCGGCAGCTTGCCGCTGACCAAGGTCCAGTAGTAGAGCCGTTTCCCGGTTCGTTGGTACAGTCCTGGGGCGTCGCCCGGTCCGCTCGCCTCCAAGTCAAATCCGTACGGCTGACCGACGGTGGCGTTGGGCGGTGACGACGCAGTGCTGGGAGTGGTGATCGTCAGAGGATTGCTGACCGGACCTGTCGTCGTGCTCGCCGGACTTGGCAGTACCAGCCAACTGAAGGGGGTGGGCGCCGACGAAAGTCCGACCATGAGGACATGACCCAAGGTGGTGTTAATTGATAGTTCCTGCTCGCCCACGGTGGTGCCGAAGCCTTCGCTCTCACTGCCAAAGTCCTGGCTCAGAATCCAGAAATCCCCCTTGGGAGTGTCGCTGCCCGGGGGATCCGTTGTGACCACCGCGGTGTGCCCGGCCGTCGGCTCGGCGAAGCCCCACGCCCCCGAGGCGCCGAAGCTCACGATATCTCCCGGCGTGGGGACCACATCGTTGCCCGGCTTGGTGGTGGTTTCAGGAATCGCCTTACCGTCGATCTTGAAGTGTTCCGGATTGGTGGCAACCGAGTTGACGAACTCAAAGCCGTAGGTGAAGTTGCCGAGCGAGTCATTGGGAGCTGGCAGACCGTAAACCGCGGATAGATAGCGCGCTGACAGCTCTACGCACTGAAAGCCGTCCGTGTCGTAAGGCGTAGCCGGTGAGAAGCCGGCCGCGGCGGGGCCGCAGGCCCAGATGTTGTTGGGACCTCGCATTGCTGAGCTGGCGCCATGAGCGGTGCAAAAGGCCTCGCCAAACGGAGAGACCGGGGCCGGGTTGGCCCATACTGAGAACGTCTTCTGCGCGGTCTTGCCGGAACTGCTCACCTGAGCTGTGAATCCACCGTTTTCGCTGGTGGCGCTGGGAGTTCCCGAGATGACGCCGGTGGACGACAGACTGAGTCCGGGCGGCAGCTGGCCACTGGCCATAGCCCACGCATAGGTGCCGTCGCCGCCGCTTGCTCGGAGAGCGAACGAGTACGACTTGCCGACGGTGGCGTTGGGGGGCGAAGTCGGCGAGCTCGGCGTGGTGATGGAGAGAGCCCCGACTGCCAGCGCAGTGGACGCGGAAGGGGGTAGAAATCCGGCCGCCAACAGGCAAGCACAGGTGACGACCCCTGCCAGCGACCGCCGCCCCGGTCCTCGTCCGAGGCCGCCGTCGAACGAGGTTCCACGACCCATCACTTCCCCCGGTCCTCCCCGAGCCTAACTGCGCGTTCGCCAGACCAGACCGGACCCCTTGCTTTGGCCGACACGGCGGGGAGCATGCCAATCAGCGTGTGGATTCTCCTTGGATACCGTCGTGGAGGCAGGGCCGCGCACCTAGACTGCGCAGCGCCGACCGGTTTCGCGGGGGCTGACGGTGGAGATGAGGATGCTCGCCCCTCTCGAGGAAGAGGGGATCGAGGGGGTCGACCTGGGGGGCCAGCGCCAGCAGAGCGTACTCGTTCTACTGCCCCTGGAAGGCGGTGGCTGGGGGTCTCGAGACCGGTTCGTGGCCGGGGTCTGGGGTGACCCGCCGACAAGTGCCGTTTCCACCCTGCAGGGATGCGTTTCCCACGTCCGTTCCGCATTGGCGTCCTCCCCTCTCTGCCGCGTGTCACGCCGGGCTGAGTATGCCATCAACTCCAAGTCAACTTCAACAACCCGACCAGCACGGGGATCCCGGCCCTGCTGCCAGACGATACCGATTACTCGACCGTTGCGGTCCATCGCATTCGGCAGGTAATCCGCTTCGTGCTGAACCAGAATCGCGGCAAGATCAAGTTGGAGTCGACGTACGGTTAGCTGATCAGTAGGTCAAACTCTATCCAGTGCTGTTCCGTAGGGCGGGGTCTTGAGGGGAGCAGGGTACCGTGGCGACGCTCCGCTGCCGGGCCTAGTCCGAGTCAACTGGGAGGCGGTCTTCGATCGAGTGCTCAACCAAGTTAGCCCTAACGAAGGGACGGTAGAATAGGCGCAACTAAGGGTTAGCTCAAAGGAAACCAAGGAGCCGTTCTAAGGGAATCGGCACCTGACGGGCCTGAGATGATCCCGAAGTGCGGGAGTGGCTCAGTGGTAGAGCGTCTCCTTGCCAAGGAGAAGGTCGCGGGTTCGACCCCCGTCTCCCGCTCCACCCCGCAAGTTTCCCACGTTTTGAGATCATTTCCGGGTCTTGACGTTGCCTGCACCGAACCCTAAACTGGCCTAGATACCCGCATGGGAAACGCTCCATCGCAGGCGCTTTTCCAGAAAACCGCTGCAAATAGTTAGACGCTCTACCGGAGATGGAGGAGGGGATGGCTCGATCTCAGACGCTCCAGCTGGTGAGGAGGGGGCCGCCGAGCGCCCTGGCCAGGTCGGTGGAGGACTACCTGACGAGCTGCCGCGCCAGGGGGCTAGCCCCCAAGACGGTTGAGCTCGGTTACGGCTGGCCGCTCGTGCAGCGGTTCCTGCCGTGGGCGGCGAAGGAAGGGATCCGTACTCCCGCTGACGTGAGCCGCCGGGCTCTGGAGAGCTACTCCGCCTACTTGCTCGCCAGCCCCGGACGTGGCGGGACTGGCACCCTCTCCCGGCACACCGTCCACACCTACGCGCGAGCCGTGAACCAGTGGGTCCGCTGGGCCAAGCTGGAGGGGGAGGACGTCCCCGACCGCGCTCAGGCGCCTCTGCCCAAGCTACCCAGGTCACTCCCCCAGGTGTTGTGCCGGGAGCAGATCGACGTCATGGAGGCAGCCGCGACCAGTGAGCGCGACCGCCTGATCATCCGGCTGCTGGCGGACACCGGTCTTCGGGTGGGGGAGCTGGTTGGTCTCCGGACGGGGGACGTGCTACAGCGGACGAGGGGCAGTTTCCTTCGGATCCGGGGCAAGGGGGATCGGGAGCGCCAGGTCCCGGTGATGCCCCAACTGACCAGGCGGCTGGAGCGGTACATCGCCAAGACGCGGCCTAAGGACGTCGGCGGAGACCGCGTCTTCGTGGGCCTTCGTCGGAGCGCCACGTCCGGGGACTACGAACCACTCACTCCGTCCGGAGTCCAGCAGCTGGTGCGCGAACTCGGGCGGCGGTGCGGTATCCCCGGGCCGGTTCATCCCCACCTCTTCAGGCACAGCTTCGCGACCTGGGCGCTCTCCCGAAGTATGAACCCGATCCAGCTGGCGGAGATTCTCGGCCACACCTCGCTCGCCATGATCCAGCAGGTCTACTCCCACCTCAGCCCGAGCGATGCCTACGACGCTATGGCAGCGATGCTGCTGCGGTCCGATGCCCGGTAGCACCTCTGGCCTTAGCGCGACCGAGTTTCTCCAGGTCCTGGACTCAGCCCTTGTCTCGATCCCACCGAGTGAGGTAACGAAGCTGGCTGGGGCCTGGCGCCCTGTGGGTAAGGTCCTCCTGGAACAGCTGGTGCGGGATCGGGGTTTCCTGGCTCTCCTTGAGCCCGGACAGATCATGTCCGAGCCCGGCGTCGACCTGGACACGCTGGACCTTTCGGTGGCTTCTACCGAAGGGTTGGACCAGGTCCTCACCGCGATCATCGAAGATCTCCCAGGGGTCTGGGAACAGCTGCGAACGTCGTGGATGAGCCGCCCTGAACGGGCACATGTGCAAGACAAACCGCTGGCTTCGTTTGCTGCCCTGAGAGAGTGCCTCAGCGGGTTGCTGGTTTCAGGTCCCGCTGGTAAGCGCTACGCCAGTCTCCCGATCCTGCTGGCCGTAGTGGAGCACTTCGTGGATGGAGTGGAGGGGAGCAGCCGTCCCGCCGTCGGAGTGACCGAGGTGCTGGCGATCGCCGACGCAGCCCTGCGCGCATCGGCGAACCAGGACGTTTACTCAATCGGGGGTACGCAGGAAGCCGTAGCTGCGGCCAGCCGCGGTAACTGGCTCGACCAAGTTCACGCTGCAGCTCTGCAGACCGATGTGGCGATCGACCAGGACCCCGAACGCCCATCCCTGACCGAGGGGCAGCAGCGACTGGCTGAACTGAGACGACAGACGCGGACGCAATTCCGGCGGACAGCCGAAGCTGAGACACCTGAGGCCCTTGGACTACCCGCTCGCACTAAGTCCGTGGTTACGGCGGCCTCCTTCAACACGGGGACTGTCCAGGACCTCGCCGACAAGCGAATTGCGGTCGAGCAGGAAGCCATCGCGAAGGATGAGGCTGCCCGCCTGCGAAGGGCGGTCTACTGCGCCCGCCTAACGGAGATCGAACTCGAGCTGATCCTTGGCTTGACCGACCGCATTCCAAACGCTCAGTTTTCCCGACGACTTGGGATCTCGGAAGCTGCGGGGCGCCAGCATGCCCGGCGCGCCCGTAAGAAGGTGGCCGCCTACCTGGAATCGGCCTAGCTCCGAACCCGTCGTTCCCCAGGGGCTCGAGGCGGAAGTTGTCAGGGGACGGAGGCTGGAAGTCGCGGTGGACGCGGCTGTCACGGTTGAGCGTGCTCACCTGGTTGTAGTGGTGAGGGACCTGGGAAGGTCCGATAGCAAGAGGACCCTGATGGTCACGTTTCTGGCTTTATACCGCGGCGCGAGCGTAGCCGAGGCCGAGGTGGTGGGACTGAGCGCCGACCCTGAGCTCGTTGCCGATTTCGCTGCGCGACTTCTTCTAGGCCCCGTCTCACCAGATCAGGATCCAGTGCTGGACGCCAAGCACCGATCCCAGCGCGAGACCCTCCGACTCCTTATAGCGGAATCGTCTCATCGCAATCGGGACGATGGCTGATGGGACTTGTCATGGATGGCGCAGAACTGTCCCGCCAGCTGGCGCTACGGGGACTTAGTAAACGAGAGCTCGCCGACATAGCGGGACTCTCCCCGGCGTCGATATCGCACGCACTATCGGCGAGGTCTGTAGCCCCGAGCACCTTCCGGCGGATCTGTGAGGCGTTGGCTAGCCGGACGCCCATCGATGGCGCCTCCGACCTCCTGGGTCGCTAATTCAGCCGGTGTTTCAGATCACGTTTACAAACCGGGACGTTCTGGAGGCTCCCCCGTTGAGTGATGTGGCGCAGTTCCTCGGACAGTACGTCGCCTTCCCGTCGACAGAGGCCCGAGATGCGGCGGCCCTGTGGGCGGCGCATACACACGTGATTGATGCGTTCGAGACCACTCCCAGGTTGAGCATTAGCTCCCCCGAGAAGCAGAGCGGCAAGACCAGGGTGCTCGAGGTCTTGGAACTAGTGGTCGCCAGACCACTTTCTGTGGTCAACGTGTCGGTGTCGGCTCTGTTCCGGTCGATTGACGTCGCTCCGCCGACGCTTCTCTGGGACGAGGTCGACGCCCTCTTCCGCGGGGGAAACGACCCCAGTCGAGAGGATCTCCGGGCACTGCTCAACGCTGGGTACCGGCGAGGCAACCAGGTTTTGCGTTGTGTCGGCCTGGGCGCGAATCTTCGGGTCCAAGCTTTTCTGACATTTGCCCCGGTCGCCCTGGCCGGAATTGGAGAGCTTCCGGATACGGTGGCGGACCGATCGATCCATATCACGATGAGGAGACGCCGTCCCGATGAGCCGGTACGCAAGTTCCGTATCCGGGAAGCCAAGCCGGAGGGTGCCCAACTCTGGCTCAGGTTGGACGCCTGGGCCGGCCTGTGGCGATCGAAGCTGAAGCACTCC
This sequence comes from Candidatus Dormiibacterota bacterium, assembly GCA_049591595.1. GTDB lineage: Bacteria > Chloroflexota > Dormibacteria > Aeolococcales > Bog-877 > Bog-877. The sequence goes on along the minus strand of JBAWFE010000051.1, from coordinate 45,544 downwards.
CGTCCCCGGATGCCTGACGGTCTCTCGGACAGGGCCGAGGACTTGTGGGAGCCTCTCCTGGGGATCGCTGACGCAGTCGGCGGCGAATGGCCAGAGCGGGCACGCACCGCAGCTTCGGTCCTCCGTGCAGTAGGCCGTGATCGCGACGGAAGCCGAGGGGTGCAGCTCCTCGCGGACATCAAAGTCATCTTCAGCGAGCACCCCGCCGCTGACGCACTGCCCACCGCCGCCTTGCTCGAGTCACTGACTGCACTGGATGAGAGTCCCTGGGGCGACATTCGGGGCAAGCCTCTCGACCCGCGAGTCCTTGCGAAAATGCTTCGCCCGTACGGAGTGAAACCCGGTGTGGTCCACGTTCAGACCGTTACCTTCAGGGGGTACCGGCGGGCGGCTTTCACCGACTGCTGGGGCCGGTACCTTCCGCCTCTTCAGGAGAGCGTTCCATCCGTTCCAAGCGTTCACGGGCAGCCGATGGAAGTCGATTCCGTAGAAGTAGATCGATCTCTGGTAACGGGTAGAACGGATAGAACGGTTCCTTCGGATGTTGACGTGACAGGCCAGCCTCTGGCGCCGTTAGCTGATGAGCTCAGCGTGTTCCCCGCATCTACGGGTACCCCTCACCCCGCCGATGCGCACCAGGGCGCCAACCGCGAGGGGACACAACCGGGAGGGCAGCTCTGTACGCCCGAATATCCACCGATGACCGGGGTCAGGACCCCGGTCTGCAGCTGGGGCCGATGCGCTCTTTCGCTCGCGCACGTGGCTGGACGCCTACGGAGTACGTCGACTTGGCTGCTGCCTCCGACCTCCGTGGTCGGCGGCAGTGGCGCCGCCTCCTAGAAGACGCGCGACTCGGCCGAATCGACCGCGTGATGGTCTGGAAGCTGGACCGCTTTGCCCGTTCAGCTCTCGATGCTTTGAGGTGGCTCGAGCAGCTGGACGCCAGCGGCGTCGGTCTTCAGATTCTCACCCAGGAAATCGACACGACCTCCGCTGCTGGACGACTCGTCTTCACCGTCCTCGCCGCCGTGGCTGAGATGGAACGGGAGCTGATCCGTGAACGGGTTCGGGCCGGTATGGCGCGGGCTCGCGAGAGGGGAACTCCTTTGGGACGACCACCAAGAATCCGTGAGATCACGGATCATCAGCTGTGGCCGGTCGTTATCGCTGGCCTCGAAGCTGGCCATCTAAATCGGGCTGACGCGGCGCGGAAGCTTCGGGTCCGCCGGGCGACCCTAGACCTGGCCCTCCGGTCGGTCCGAAATGGGGGTGGCGCCGAGCCTGGGCACGGCGAGATCAGCCCGGGTGGCTAGCATGGCGGTCCCAAAGGAAATCCTTCTGGACTGCAACGAGACTCTGAGGGTCACCCTCTCATCGTAGTCCGTCCGGCCGAGACGCCCGTATCCGATCTTACCGAATGCCCGCCGGGCGTAGCCAGAAGGGGTGTCCCGTTCGGGGCAGGTCCGTGCGGCTCTTAGGTCCCGAAGCACGAGTCGCGCGAGCCGCGACCGACGCCATGCCTGGCCGGCACCTAGAGGAGGCCTTGCGTCGGCGGGTTCCGGGGCCAAGGATCTCCAGTAAGGAACCCTCTGTTGACACCATACGGTCCGGATGCTACGCTCCGTATGGTGAACCGAGAGAGGGTGGGTGAGTGGCTCCCGGCTACGGAAGAGGTCCGTCGCGTCGAACTCCTGCGGAAGCTCATGTGGCCTCGTGCCGTAGGGCTCTTGCCGGAGTGCTCAGCTTGATCCCACGAGTTGGCCCCCTGCTGCCGTGACGGTCTGGTTGCGGCACAGTCGTCAAGTGACATGGTCAGACACCGATCCCTCTGGGGCGTATACGTTTGTCTCCGCCCTCCAGTACGTCGAAGACGCCGAAGTCAGGCTGTGGCGAGCTCTGGGTCTCATCGACACTCTGTACCCCAGGTTGCCTCGCATTTACGTCCGCGCCGACTACCACACACCTGCGCGATTCGGCGATGAAGTAGACGTGTACCTAGCCATCGCCAGAGTCGGCAGATCCTCTATCCACCTCGACTTCCGAATACAGAACGGGCAGTCCCTCTGCGCCTCTGGCCGCATCGGACTGACGCTCGTCGATGACTCCTACCGAGCAGCTGAACTGCCCAGTGGGGTCCGCGAGGCTCTAGCACCCTACGTTACTTCGCCTTCGAGCGGATCTGTGGACTCTGCCGACCCGTTTGACGGGTCGACCGTTCTCGAAATTGAGAGGCTCGCCTCGTCGATCCCGACTGCGTCTGCTCCCAACGAGGGAGGGCAGCCACCCCCCAGGACTACATAGGAGTCAGTCATGTCCCGAAGCGTCGACGTGCTCGAGACCGAGAAGCGAACCATCGACTTCATACCACCCGAGGAGCGCCACGGGCGCCGCTCAGGACTGTTCACAATCTGGTTTGCCGCGAATTGCCAGGCTACGACCGCAGTCACCGGTGCGCTTGCGGTTCTGCTTGGTCTCTCAATAGGCTGGGCCATTACCGCCATCGTCATCGGGAATGCGATCGGCGCCATCTTTATGGCCGCTCACTCCGCCCAAGGCCCCAAGCTCGGCATCCCTCAGATGATCCAGAGCCGTGCCCAATTCGGATTCTACGGCGCCATCCTGCCGCTGGTCCTAGTCATCCTGATGTACATAGGCTTCTTCGCATCATCGACCGTGCTATGCGGGGACCTTCTCACAGCGTGGGTTGGCACGCCCACGTGGGTGGGGATCATCGTGGGCGCCGTCGGCTCCGCCATCATCGCCATCTACGGCTACGATCTTGTTCACCGTTACATGCGGTGGATGTCCGTGCTAAGCGGTGTAGCGTTTGCCTTCTTAACTTTCCGTCTGGCAACCACCCACAACCTCGCCGCTGTCAGCCATACCGGCACCTTCCAAGTCGGGATCTTCATTCTAGCCATCACCTTAGCTGCGACATGGCAGATCACCTACGCGCCGTATGTCGCCGACTACTCAAGATACCTCCCGAAGGAGACGCCGATATCCCTTGCGTTTGGCTTGACGTACGCCGGCTCGTTCACAGGATCCACATGGATCATGATTCTTGGCTGCTATGCGATCGCCGCCTCGAAGACCTTTGGCACGAACCCGATAGGGTTTCTGGTCAACTTGTCCCCAGGATTCCTCTGGGTCTTCTTCCTCATCGTCCTTGGCGGCCTAGTCGGCTCCAACGTAACGAACCTCTATGGCGGGTTCATGTCTAGTACGACTACGTTTACCGCAATCAGATCCTTCAAGGTCACGCGACGAACTCGTTTGGAGTACGTCGTTGTGCTCGGGATAATCGGATGCTTGCTCGCCATCGTCGGCAGTGGGAACTTCTTTAACAACTTTGAGAACCTGATCTTCTTCCTGGCGTACTTAATCATTCCGTGGACCGCAATCAATCTCGTCGACTTCTACATAACCCGCAAGGGCCATTACAACATTCCCGCCATCTTTGACCCCCATGGGCAGTATGGGAAAATCAGTTGGCGCGCTGTCGTGTCCTACCTAGTCGCGATCGCGGTTGAGGTACCATTCGTCAGCAGTTCCTTCTACGTCGGCCCCATGGTGCACGTCCTCGATGGTGCCGACATCTCTTGGGTGCTCGCAATCATCGTGGCGGGTGGCCTGTACTTTTTCTTGATGCGCCAGAAGTCATCACCGGCTTACGACAGTAGCGTCGTGGAGCCCACTGAACTCGTGGGGTAGCTATCGCACGGAAACTTAGCCCACCATCAACCTATTCCGCGCTTGTGCCTTGTTGACCTTACCTGCGTTATTCGTAGGCAGCGGGGTGCCAGACACTGACCACTGCTCCGGGACTTCGAAGTAGGACAATTGAGGCCTTATGATTTCTATCAGCTCTTCCGCTGTTATCGTGGCTCCTTCTGCGACAACAACCACTGCCCCGACTCTCTCGCCCAGGTCCTCATCGGGGATACCAACGACAGCGGCTTCGGTAATGACTGGGATGCTCAGAAGGATGGACTCAACCCTACTTGCAAGGATGTTCTCGCCCCCGCGGATAATGATGTCTTTGTCTCGACCCGCGAGATACAGTAGTCCATCTCGCATGAAGCCGAGATCCCCTGTTCGTAGCCAACCGCGAGCGTCGAGCGGCCCCACGGAGGTGTCGCCCAGGTATGTGGTCATGGCAGCAGGACTCCTCACGAGAATCTCACCTACTCCATCGCTTCTGGCCCGTGCTATGCGTACTTCTACAGGCGGAAGCGGCGCGCCGACGGTTGTGGGGTGGGCCTTCAGGAGAGGAGCGGAAGCGAGTGTGATCGTGCCCCCAGCCTCTGTCATCCCATACGTCACGGACGGCTCGCGGGTGACGTGGAACGCGTTGAGTACCCGACTCCGGAGTCCTTCTGTGGCCGTCGCACCGCCGAGCGAGATCGACCGCATACTCGACACGTCCCGAGGCGTCTTGTTCAGTGCCTCGACAACGCGAGACGCCATTGTCGGAATCGCTCCCCAGATGGTCACTCGCTCACGCTCGATTGCGTTCAGTACGTTCTCCGCCCTAAATCGTCCTTCTAGGAATACGACCTTACCGCCGTACACCAACGATAGGAGTAGGCCCTGCACGCCCCCGATATGGAACAAAGGAGAGGTGACCAAGGTGACGTCGGGTGAGCGGTCGCCGCTCCCGCCCTCAGGCAACCGCTTACTCACCTGGAGCATGGCGTGAACATTCGCTATGAGCGCGCGGTGTGACATTACCGCGCCCTTCGGGTATCCGGTGGTTCCAGCAGTGAAAATGACGGCGCAAGGTTCGTCCTCTCCCCCCGAGGAAAAGCTAGGCGTATCGTGGGTGCCGGATACCTCCCGACCGAATGTGGCGACGTCGATCACTCCACGGCTAGGGGCTAGCCTATCCCAGGGCCGTGCGGCTTGGTCAGTTATGATCAGGGAGGGATCGGAATCTTCGACGGCATGGGCTAGCACGGGATCCGACCACCAAGTATTACCGAGTATCACGGTGCATCCTCGGCTTATGCACGTCCAGAATGCCACGACCCAACTCACTGAACCATCGGCCAACAGCAGCGTGCGAGCTCCGAGGTCAAGGTTGGCCAGAGACGGCAGCTCCGCGCATTCCGCCACCCTCGCGGTGAGCCCTGCGAACGTCACCCGAGTGTCGCCTTGTACCAGGTACTCTCGGCCGCTCCATCTCGAAGCGTCCACAAGCAACTCGCCGACGTGCCGTGGTCGGGGTACGTACTGCAGGAAGGCGCCGGGCCCGGGTCGCCGATACAACTCGGTGCCCCACCTTAGCGTGGCCGGCGGCGTCGTGCCTAGCCTGTCAGCGATGTTGCTTAACCTCCCCAGCGCAGTACTATCTGCCCGCGTCCTGCAGTCTACAGGCAGCCGACAACGCCAGTCAATAAGGAGGAATGATACGTGGGGAAAAGTCACACTGGTCTAATGGCCGAGGCGTCGTTATCATCAGAGATGCTCGCCAGAATGCGCCAACTCAGCGGCACGGACCTGCGTATCGATCACTCTATTTTCAACGATCGCGCGAGCCCCCTAGCGGTTGTGAAATTCACTAGCGGTATCGGGGATCACAATCCTCTCTGGATCAGCCAAGAGCACGGCGCAACTTCGCCGTATGGCCAACCAATCGCGCCACCCTCCTTCGTGATCGGCTGTTTCTCAGGTGTACAGTTCGGGTGGCCTGGGTTGGGCTCCTTCCACTCCGGCTCCAAGCTGTGGTTCAACGCCCCGGTCTACTGGGAGGACTTTGTCTATTCGTCGTGCCGCTACGACGGCTTCGAAGGGCCGCAACGCAGTACATTCGCCGAACGAACTGTTATTGATCAGTTCACGAATCGCTACACAAACCAGTTTGGAGTCGAGGTAGCCCGCATCGCGTGGAACGTGTTCAATTTTGAGCGAGGCACCGTCCGTCGTCGGCCGCATCAGGACTTACCAACGGAGCCGCGCCACTGGAACGCTGCGGAGCTGGACGAAATCGAGGCACAGATCCTTGCCGAGAAGGTGCGCGGACCGGAGGCACGCATGTGGGACGAGGTAGCAGTCGGCGACGAACTCGACCCACTCACGAAGGGACCCATCGGGCTTACAGATGAGATCGCCTTTGTCGCCGGAGGCGGGGCCCCCATTCCCCGGCTGGCGGCCAATGCGTCGGCACTAGTCCAGTACTCTCGACATCCGGCCTGGGGGTTCCGCGACCCGCTGACCGGAGCCCGAGAGCCGATCTATTCGGTGCACTACAACGAGAGGGCAGCTCAGGCGATGGGAGTTCCCTATGCATACGATGTTGGCTTCCAACGTCAATGCTGGCAAGTTCAGCTTTTGACGCAATGGATTGGTGATGGGGCCTGGGTCAAGTACGCTGAGGCCGAGTACCGAAGCTTTGTCCTCCTCGGCGATGTCGTGAAGCTCTCCGCAGTTGTGGTGGCTAAGGCTGTGGACGACGATGGGGAACACACGATCGAGGTAAGGACTTCTGCGACCAACCAGCGAGGGCTAGATGTGATGCCTGGCAGGGCAGTTATCGCCCTTCCCACCAGGGGCGATAGCGCGTCTCCTGCGGCGCGTCGCGCTCGGAGCGTGGAACCCTTTGAGGCCGTTGGTTGGACACCACGCACCGATGCCTAGCTACGGTGCCACTGATGAGGAGGCGACAAAGTCAGGGACACTGTCGGGTCACGCAGACGGTACGGCCCCTGGGGCTCCGCTTGAAGGGGTCCTTGTTCTCGAGCTCGGCCAGATCTACAACGGTCCATATTGCGGCCTGCTTCTAGCACACCTCGGCGCCACGGTCATCAAAGTCGAGCCCCTCCAAGGAGAGCCCACCCGCTGGCGGAGTGCCTCAACAGAGGCGTACCCGTTCCTCATGCTCAACGCAGGTAAGGTTGGAATGACGCTCAATTTGAAACACCCGCGAGGACGGGATCTCTTTCTCGCGCTGGCCGAGCGGGCCGATGTGGTCGTGGAGAACTTTTCCTACGGCGTCATGGAGCGCTTGGGCTTGGGCTTTGACGTGCTGCACCGCGTCAACCCACGACTGGTGCTCGCGTCCAGCAGCGGGTTTGGAAGCAGTGGACCCTACCGCGACCTGCCCGCCATGGACCTGACCATACAGGCCATGACCGCGATCATGTCCGTGACCGGGTTCCCTGAAGACCCACCGGTGAAAGCCGGCGTCGCCTTGTCGGACTTCCTGGGGGGGGTGCACCTCTTTGGTGGGATACTTGCTGCCCTGCTCCAGCGCGAGAGGACCGGATTGGGCCAGCGAGTTGAGGTTGCCATGCAGGATGCGGTGATCCCCACCTTGGCCTCTAACCTGGGAGGTCTGTTTGAAGGCACCTTACCTCCCGCAGAGCGAAATGGCAACAGACACGGGGGCATGGCTATGTGCCCGTACAACGTATACGAGGCGCTGGATGGATGGGTTGCGATTTTCTGTGTGACAGACGCGCACTGGTCCACTCTGTGCGGGGTGTTGGGCCGAGCTGACTTAGCGGCCGATGCCCGGTTGATAAGCACTCCTGCCAGGGTGGCCGCTGCCGAAGATATCGACCAAGCGGTGGAAGGATGGACCCGTATGCGGACCGAGAGTGATATCGTCCAGAGACTGAGGTCAGTCGGTATCCCTACGGCTGAAGTAAAGCAGTTGAAGCAGCTCGTGGTCGATCCCCAGGTTCAGGCCCGAGGAATGCTGCCCACGCATTCGCACCCAACGATGGGAGACGTCCACTACTTTGGCACTCCGATCCGCGTAGGGACTCCCAACGCTGGAGGACTAGGTCCAGCGCCCCTACTTGGGCAGCACACACGCGACGTCCTCTCGAGCTACCTCGGGTTGGAGCCAGCGGCAATCGACGACCTCAAGGCAGAGGGTGTGGTCTAGCCTCTGCTCGGCAACGCTCAATTGCGGATCGCTTTCAGTACCGCTACGCTCGGCATACGAAGGCGTCCTCCCCTATCGTCCGGCGTTTTTGACTACCTGCCCGCGCCAGAACCGTAGCGCTGCTCGCTCAAGAGTGAGACCCAAGCCAAGTGGGACCAATCGCTCCTCAAGGGCTGGGATTCTCGAGTACCGTCGACTAATCGCCTGGTACTCCTTTAGCCGTTCTTCGTGAAGACGCACCTGTCCTTTTGCGAGGAGCAGTACATCCTCAGGACGCGCCAGTTCACCGAAAAATAACTTGAGTTCGGCTTCACTGCGTAGTTGGAAATGGTCAGCTGTTGGGCTCTGCAGCCAGGTCCGGAGGTGCCGAAGACCAACGTCGGTGATAGTGTACGTATTACGCTGACGACCGTGGGCCTCTCGGGTGACCCGCAACAGCCCTTGCGAGGCAAGACGGGCGGGCTCATCATAGATCTGGGTGTGAGGAAACCGCCAGAAGTAACCAATGGAACGTCCGATTGCGCGCTTCAGGTCGTAGGATGTAGTTGGGCCGCGCAGGGCTGTCATGCCCAGGACCACGTATGATGTCGGTGTCAGATGGTTCCCTGGCACAGGCACTACGTTATCACGCCAACCGACGAGGTCTGGTAGGTAGGCGCAAGGGTCCTCGTAGTCCACGCAGGTGCGGCTCGACATCGTCCTCCTGGGCCACCGGGCTCCCCAGACCGCCATCACCGCATCGTCCATGAACTTCTCGACGGGTTCCGCCATAGTGCTCGACGAGCTCCCGGCAGACGTCGACGTACCTCCTAAGTTGCTCCCGAACTTCCTCTTGGTCCCGTGCCTCCGAAAGCGTGGTGAACCACACCAGGTCCGCGAACAAGACGGACCAGACCCGGAGCTCCACCACATCTGCGGTTGCGGTGGCTCGCGAAGGGGAGGGTTCCGGAGAAGTTACGGCAGACTGTGATGGTCCAGCCGAGGTGGGACCGCCGGCTGTTCCCAACGGTGCACCGCGCTTCCTGCAGCAAGGTTGTCCGCCTAGAGGGCTTACTTCCCGCAGTTCGAACGAACCGCCCGAATCCTTCACGGCCTCCGCTGCTTCTTGAATGGTGCCTCCGCTAGGTCCACAAGGAAATTCTTTGGGACCGCCGCTGTAGCCGCCACAGCCGATCTCGCAGTAGGTAGTTCGGCGCGAGCCCGATTTCGGACGGCGCTAAGTGCCGAGTGTAGATTCGGCCAAGTTCGCGACATTGGTTCGATGCCAGTCAAAGTACTGGGTTGTCTCGGGACGGAATGCGGAGCATCGCCTCCCAGCGAAAAGGCGAAACCGCTCCAGCAGATCGGAAGTGGCGCCGGGCCTCCCAGAGATACGTACGGTACCCCCGGGGTCTACGTAGATCAGACCACGTTCGTATACGGCGTCGCAGCCGAACGAACAGCAGCGCATCACGACGTTACGCCTGTCATTCCGCTCCTGGTCGGAGCAAGCGGCCCTCTTCTTGATGTGGGCCGCCACGAGCAGCGTGACTGGGTAGCTCATCCCGCACAGGTCGCACCTCTGGGAGCCGCCAGCTTCGAGCCCCAGGATCTGGCGGAGAAAGGATTGCTCGAGCCGCTGACGAGACAGGACTGTTCGATCCGTCTCAGCGTTGGGGTCGAATGGGGCGGGGGGCTCCTGGACAGGTGGAGGCTCTACGGCGAGGCTGGGGTCGGTCAGGGAGTAGGCCTCGAAGAAGGGTGCGCTCTGATCTGGATCGAGGACGTTGAACTCTCGAACGATGTTCTTTGGTTCGTATCCTGCCAGTCGATTCATCTCCTCGTAACGCACGTGGAAGGGCCTCACAACTGCCAGGGAATACATGTACTCCCAGGTCTCTGTGGTCCCCTCCGTGCCCTCGGTCTGACCCCAGAGGAGACTCGCCAGCCGTGAACTCCTGAGGGTGGATGTCACGGTGCCACCAGTAAACAGATAGTTCTGACGTGCGAAGAATGCGAAGTCGCCTACTTGGATTCGTGAGCTCTTGTCAAGAGTTGTGTAAAAGCCATCCAGGCGGAGTGTTCAAATCAGGCGGCCGCTTCCTCCGGTGAAGATTGGGGGAGTTGCAGCTGGCCGTCCACGAAGCGGTATCCGGCCAGGAGCAGGTGGAGCTGGTTGGGGGCGTTGATCCCGCGCCAGTTGGTGCTGAGGCGGGTGGCCAGCTTGAATACCAGGTAGAGCACGTTGTCGCGGACCCGCATGCGCTTGGTCGCATCGGTGCGCAGCCGGACGCCGGCGAAGATGGACTCAATCGGGTTGCTGGTGCGCAGATGGGTCCAGTGCTCCTGGGGCAGTCGTAGAAGTTGGTGAAGTCGTCCCAGTCGCGCTCCAGGCAGTCGGCGGAGTCCGTCTGTCCCTAGGCCCGGAGCTGGGCGCAGTAGGCGACCCGTAGCCCGGTGCAGGACTGGCGGTCCTTGGCCACGTACATGGCGTGAATGGCCTGGCGGGCCTGGGCATGCAGCCGCCGGGGGAGCTTGTCCAGAACATTCAGCGTGCGGTGGTTCCAGCAGCGCTGGTGGCGGGTTTCGGGGAAAACCTCGTCCAATGCCGCCCACAGTCCCAGGCCCCCGTCGCCGATCGCCAGCAGAGGCGGTTCGGTCATTCCCCGCTCCCGTAGGGAGCGCAGCACCCCTGCCCAGGACTCCCGGCTCTCCCGGTAGCCCTCCTCGATCGCCAGCAGCTCCTTGCGCCCGTCCCGTCGGACCCCGATCACCACCAGCAGGACAGTCTTCTCCTGCTCTAGGCCGGCCTTGAGGTAGACCCCATCGGCGAACAGGTAGGCATACCGTTCGGTGAGGGGACGGGCCCGCCACAGCTGGTACTCCCCTTGCCACTCTTGCTTGAGCCGCAGGATGCTGTTCGGCGAGAGCACCGCGGTGGAGCCGACCAGGGCCCGGAACACCGGCTCGAAGTCGCCGCTGGACAGCCCCTCCAGGTAGAGGCGCGCCAGTAGCCGGGCCTGGGTCTGGGAGCGGCGTTCGTAGCGGTGCACAATCGCCGACTCGAAGCCGTCCGGGGCGACCTCCTGGGGAACGTCCCGCACTCTGGGGATCCGGACCTCCACCGCTCCCATCCCTACCCCGATGGTGCGCTGGGGCAGATGGCCGTTGCGGTAGCCGCGGAACTCCGCTACCCGCTGGTAGCGGGAGCGGCCCAGGAGCTCCTCCACCTCCGCCTCCAGGGCGGCTTGGAGCAACTGTTGCGCTCCACTTCGGACGACCGCCTCTAGCACGTCCTGGGGTGCGGGGACCGGTGCGGTGGGCGGCAGAATCTGGTACTTTGCAGACACGGCGTAGCCTCCAGTGCTGACCCGTTTCAGCGGGTCCTCCGATGGTTCGTTGCCTGGAAGGCTACGCCGTCGCTTTCCCTGGGGTCAGCCGACGGCCCGAATCAATTTCCACAACTTCTGACGTTAGCTCTGGATTCGTTCCCACTTCGGGCGCTGATGTTCAGTCACTCCCCAGAGAGGGACTCTCATCGGAGCACCCGGGTAGAGAGCTTCAAGCTCGCGGCGCTGGGGGGCAGTCAGGGCGTCAAGCCGTTCCGGAGTCATTTCGGCGGGCGGATCGATGGTCATCGCGTAGTGGCCAGCAGCGGCGGCACTTCCAGCGGGCTGAAGAACGACAGATGGCATTTCGTCTCCCTACAGGTCGGTGTACTTGATGCTGTGGCCAGAGGCTTTGTCGATTGGGTACTTCTCGGCGTTGAGTTCCAGTTTGTGAACCAGGGCTTGGTCTAGCTCGACGCCGAGGCGGTCGGCCAAGCGCAGCAGGTAGCCGAAGACGTCGGCCATCTCCTCCCGGACACGGGTTGCAGACCGGGGATCCTCCATCACCGAATCTGCTGCGTCGGGGGTGAGCCACTGGAAGAGCTCCATCAGCTCACCAACCTCTCCGGCCAGCGCCATCACCAAGTTCTTCGCGCTGTGGAACTGGTTCCAATCGCGCTCGTCAGCGAACCTGGCCAGGCGTACCTGAAGCTGCTCGATCGTCTCAGCCGTCGAGAGGACGCTCCTTGTGCGGACCCGGACGTCTGGTCCCAGGTATCGCGGAGGTGCGAGTCGTGGGGATCACCTTTCGTGAACCCGTGGGGCCCAGACGTGAGTGAGCGGCCGCTGCCGCCACCTTCAGCTGCCGCAACCCACTCTAGTGCAGCGGTCGGCGGATGTCAGGTCGAGTAGGGGAGAGGTTCGCGGCTGGCACCACCCACCATCAGTCGGCTCTCGTTCAGAGCCACGCGGGGTTGAACGTGGGACGGTCTACAGGTTCTCGCCAGCAATTCAGCTGGGTTCTACCTGCCCGAGCAGGATCCGCCACTCGTGGGACGGAATGACTTTGGCGATACCGTGAGTCTTCGTTCTCCAGTCTCGCCCACCGCGAGTCCGAGCCAACCCAGGGGACCTCTGGGACACGTGAGTCTGGTTGAGGATCCGCCGGTCCCAGCTGGCGGGACTGCGTCGCGATCGGCACCTCCCTCCGCGGACCTGGTGAGGGGTCCCCAGGAGGGCCTTCGGAGGATTGCTGAAGCGGCCGTCCGTCGCGGACCATCCGGGGTGGACTACCCCGGGTGACTTCTCCGGCGACCATGACCGGACGGATCCGTGCGGCCTCTTTCGCAGAGTCCAGCCGAAACGGGAGAAGCGGTTCAGTGCCGCAGGGTAGGCGCTCCATAGCAGGAGGTGTCCGAATTAGACGCTGGTACTGAGATCAAGACGCGTCGCTTTCGAGCGTTGGGGCAGAGCGTCTCCTTGCCAAGGAGAAGGTCGCGGGTTCGACCCCCGTCTCCCGCTCCACTGATCCAAGCACGGGCTGAGAAGTGGACGACAGGCCGACCCGGAAACGGCACACCTGTGCGGGGCCGCAGACGAGAGCGGTCGCGTTGGGCATGCGTAGCTCGCCAACCCGGTGCGGTGGCGGCCGGAAGAGATTGAGTTGGCAGTCGGGCCATCGTTGGCAGTAGGACTTCCCCAATATGATCGCCGTGGTCGGCTGTCTTTCCACAGTGCACGGAATGGTGGGATCTCACGCAGATTCCGAGTCCAGACCAGCACGAACCACCGAACCAGTGGCGTCGACTCGCTCGGAGCGTTGAGTAGAGCTGGGCGCCGCTTGGCGTCGCCGCGTACGGCGATCGTCTTAGTCGGACTGACCCTGATGTCGGCTGAGACAGTTGTGGCATTCTCGCTGCTCAATCACGACTTGGAGACCGACCTTACGACCAACTTACAGCCGGTGGCGGTCTGCTTAGCCCTGCCTGGCGTGGGTTTTGGCATCGTCCGACGGCAGCCCGGCAATACGATCGGATAGATTTTCTTGCTCGTCTCTTTCGGGCTCCCGATGAGCCTTGCTCGCGCCGCCTACACGGTCATCGACTACCACACTCACCACGGCACGCTTCCGCTCGGGTGGCCTGCCCTATGTATCGCCAATATTTGAGTCCTCTGGCTTCTGCTACTTGCGCTTCCCACTCTGATGTACCCCGCGGGAAGGTTGCCGTCGCCGCGCTGGCGCTGGTCGCTGTGGACCTACATCACCTCGACTGGATCCGTAGCCGTCGGAGACTTCGCAGTGGGACTAATTGCGTCTCTCGGGCGGGACGTGCAAATCATGTCAAGCGGCGTCACGAATACCAATGCCCTAAGCGGGGACCTGGCGGTACTCAACGGTGCCGCTGCACTGCCACCACGCACGACGGTGAGCCGCCCCGGCCAGTGCTCGTCCCTCACCGACCGGTACCAGGTCCGCTCTGGACCGGCCCGGACGTCAGCGGCGGCGCCGCTGTCCAGACGGCGCGCAGGAGTAGTACTCGACTATCATCCCGCTAGCGCTGGGTTGAGTGGAGGGTTGGGCGTGCTGTTGAACGACAAAACTGCGGTCGTATACGGAGGAGGCGGATCGATTGGCGGCGCGGTCGCGCAGGCGTTCGCCGAGCAGGGGGCACACGTCATCGTTGCCGGACGCACGCCGTCGTCGCTCGAGCGAGTCGTCAAGCCGCTCACCGAGCGCGGTCTCAGCGCGCAGGCTGCCCAGCTCGACGCGCTCGTCGAGAGCGAGGTCGAGGCGCACCTCGACGGGGTCGTCGCCGAACACGGCGGCATCGACGTCTCTTTCAACGCGATCAGCGTCGCCTACATCCTCGGCGGGCCGCTTCACGAGATCCCGGTCGATGACTTCGTGAGGGGTATCGCGGACGGGATGCGCACCAACTACCTCACCGGTGTCGGAGCCGCACGTCGAATGGCGGCGCGCCATACCGGCGTAGTCCTCGGCTTCACCGCCAGCACCTGTCGGCGGCCGCTTGCCAACCAGGGCAGCTTCTCCGTCGCCGGTGCCGCCATCGAGGCGCTCTGCCGTCAGATCGCGACGGACTACGGGCCCGAGGGGGTGCGGGCAGTGTGCATCCGGTCGGCCGGGTCGCCCGACGCACCCGGGGTCGATGCCGCCCTCGCCGCGCTCGCCGAGTCCGAGGGCATCTCCCGCGACGCCTTCGAGGCGCGCATGGCCGAGCGCACTCTGCTCAAGCACATGCCGAGGATGCGGGAGATCGCCAACCTCGCGGTGCTGGCCGCCTCCGACCTGGCGTCGTCGATGACAGGCGTCATTGCCAACGGCACCTGCGGCGAAGCAACCGACTGACGAATTCACCTGGCTACGACGGCAACGGGGTTCGAGTCCCGATCGCCGGTTCGCTGCTCGGCCGAACCGAGTTGGCTCAGCCTAGAACGTGGCGCGGCCTTGGCGGGCTCGGCCCCAGCGTGGTAACGAACTCGGAACGATCCCCAGCTAAGCTGCCGATGGTCCGCCGATCAAGCTGGCGGCGCCGGAGAAGTTGCTCTTATGCCCACCACGTCCCAGATCCTGACTCCGACCGGTGGCTCTCACCGAGGCAGAGCCGGGAGGTCTTCTCTCTTCAGAGTTTCCTTGCCCACGGCGGCGGTGGTCGTGGCAGTCCTGATCGTGGTCCTGACGGTGGTCGACGAGGCACTCGCTCTGCTAACTCACGGGCCTGCTGCCAATCTGGTTTCTTTGGTGGATCAGCTGGGTCTCACCTTGCCATTCGCCGCCGTGGGGTTCGTGGTGGCCAGACGACAGCCGCACAATCCTATTGGATGGGTGCTGCTAGCGTCGGTAATCTGCCTCGTACTTGACACAGGGGGGACAAACTACTCAGTCGTTGATTTCCAACTTCGTCACGGCTCGCTACCTTTCGGCTGGCTAGCTGTAGCGCTCGGCTTTCTGTGGATTCCCTGGCTGGTGCTAATGGCGCTGCCGGTTCTGCTCTTCCCCGCCGGGAGAGTGCCCACACCACGTTGGCGCTGGTCCTTGGTGGCATATCTGATTGCTCTCGGAGTTGGCACGATCTTCCCCCTTGCGGTCGGCGCCGTCATCGGGCTCACTCCGCACCTTCACCTCCTCGCGGATGGGAGTCCCACTACCAGCAATTTGCGCCAGCCGTGGAGCACCGCTTATCAGGCGGCCATCCTGTGCGCTGTATTCGCCCTGGCGCTCTGGCTGACGTGGACGATTCGGCTGGTCGCGAGTTATAGGAACAGTCGTGGCGACAGCCGTCAGCAACTGAAGTGGCTCATGGGCGGGGCAACCATCACTGTGGTTGTGCTCGTTGTGGTGTTGGTCCTGAGTGCGGTCGTGCCCAGCAATGGCGCATCGGGCGCTTGGGATCTCTGGGTCAACGACCTGCTACCGCTCGGACTCGCGGCCCTGCCGGTCGGGATGGGGGTGGCAATCCTCAAGTACCGTCTATACGACGTGGACCGACTTATCAGCCGCACGCTCTCCTACGCCATCGTGACGGGCATTCTCGCTGGCGTCTATGTCGGCTTGGTCACTGTCGCTACCAGGGTGCTTCCATTCTCCTCACCCCTGGGAGTCGCCGCCTCCACGCTGGCTGCGGTGGCGCTCTTCAACCCGCTGCGAAGACGGGTTCAGCGGGTGGTAGATCGCCGATTCAACCGAGCGAAATACAACGCCGACGCGATGGTATCGGCCTTCGCCAACCGAGTCCGCGACGACGTCGATCTCGAAATCGTCAGTTCCGAGTTCCTTCGCGCCGTTCGCGCGTCGGTTGAACCCACCCACGTCTCGCTCTGGATGCGGCCGACCGAGTTCGGCAGCCCATCAGGGTAGCCAGTGCCACGGGGGATGGCGGCGGAGCCCGAGTTTGGACGCGTCGTCAGACACCCCGGCAGGTCGCGACTTGAACAGCCGCCCGAGTTGTGGTCTCAGCCCGAGTAGCGCACTTCAGGCTACTGGGAGCTTCCCTCCTCGCCCGGCTGGCCAACACCCGGCGG
Source organism: Candidatus Dormiibacterota bacterium (assembly GCA_049591595.1). GTDB lineage: Bacteria > Chloroflexota > Dormibacteria > Aeolococcales > Bog-877 > Bog-877. Next base: position 29,302 of record JBAWFE010000051.1, on the reverse strand, counting down.
CACCCAGGCAGAGCCGGTGCCGGCATCGGTCTGGACAGGGTCTGGAGGGCTGGCTGGGCTGCTGGCGGGCGTTCCTCCGGTATTCCCCAGGCCGTGCTCCTTGCCGTACTCGTTGGCGCGAGCCGTCGCGGCAGCTGCGGCTTCCTTGGCGGCTGCGATCTTGGCGTCGATCATCGGCGCCTTCTCGGCTGCCTTAGCTTGGAGATCGGCCGCGACCGCTTTGCCCTTCTCGTCCAGTGACTTGTACAGATCCTTAAAACCCATCTCAACCTCCCAATTTCGGAGCCGGGTGAGGTCCGATCCCGAGTCTACCGCGGTGATTCAGTATGTACTTGGTTTGACGGGGAAATGCGGGGAAGAACAGTCTGGTCGCGACCTTGCCTTTCGTCCGCGAGCTATCCCAAGCAGCAGGTAACCTCGTGTCGGGTGCGCCGACGCTAGAATCCGCTCGCCGGCGCCACCGACGTGATCCAGGAGGTACTCACATTGGGAATTGACGATAGCGGCAAGACAGGCTCCGCCTGGAATAGGTATGGGCGAGCGCTGATCCACTCCATGGCAGATGTCACCCCGGAGCTGCCAGAGGAGTTCCATGGGCTGCTCCTGGAAACAGCCGACTTCTGGCTCTCTCTCGGGCTGGCAATCGGAACTCAGAAGCGAGACCAGGCCCTGAGTCTGCTGGAGCTCATCGAGGCGGAGGAGATAGGGCAAGTGGAACTGGCCGCCGATGCCGAGGCCTTCTGCGCAGAGGCACTGGCATGAGACGGCGCAGCCTTGTCTCTCAAATGTATCGAGCGGCGCGGGTCGCCAACGACGTCAATACCCTGGCGTCCGGCGATCCCCACCGTATCGCTCGCCGCGCGAGAAACAAGATCGTGGGTCGGGCTTTGGGACGCGCGGGCATCTGGCGAGCACTCTGGGGCTGAAGGCGGCCATCCGAGCCGGGAGCGGGCGCCTGAGCGCGGACCAACTCAGGCTCGAAGTCCGCACCATCTCGGCCAAGACGTATCTCGGATCCGATACCCTGGGGGTCGATCGGCTCCGGCCGGTGGGCGGCCGGCACAAAGGTGAGAGCCATGACGGCACCGGTGACCCCGCCGGAGTTGATCGGCCGGATCAAGTTGGCGATGGTCTGGGCGCTGGCCTTGTTGTGGCTGTTGGACACCGTGCTGCAGGCCCAACCGCGGATGTTCACGGTCGACTTCGCCAGCAACGTCATGAAGCCGTCGATCGCCATCGCTCCGTCCGTTTTGGAGGCGCTGTCGACCTGGACTCTTCAGGTAGTCAGTGCCCACATCGCTGTTTGGAATTGGCTGTTCGTGATCGTTCAGGCGGCGATCGCGATCGCTCTGATCGCCGGGCTGCTTCGCCACGACCACCGCTGGGTGCGGGCTGGGCTACTGCTCTCGATCGCCTGGGGAGTCGGGGTGTGGGTATTCGGGGAAGGAACGAGTGGGGTTTTTACCGGGAACGGAACCATGCTCACCGGTGCGCCTGGTTCGGTCACTCTTTATTTGGCGATCGCCGTGCTCTATCTGCTGCCGGACCGATGGTGGCAGCTATCTGCCCGCTTCTGTCTGGCGCGCGACCTGCTCTCGTTGCTGTTTCTGTACGGGGCGGTGGCCCAGATCGCCACCCCGGGGTTCTGGGGTGCGCGTGGCAATGCCGTGCTGATCGAGGGCCAGGCCAGCATGGCACCCTCCTGGATGGTCTCCTCGATGACCCCCTTGGTGACCTTCACCCACACCCACCCGGTTCTCTCGAACGCGCTGTTCGCCTTGGCGCTTCTGTCGGTGGCGGTCCTCCTCTTCGGCCGAGCCCCCAAAGCGGTTGGGTTCGTGTGCCTGGGGGCCGTCCTGTTGGTCATGTGGTATTGGGGCCAAGCATTTGGGGGCATTTTCTCGGGGATGGGTACCGATCCTGGAAGTCCACCACTGCTGGCGCTGCTGGCGATCCCGGCCGGGGTGACGTGGCAGTTGCGACGACACCCCGCAGCCCGACAGAAGCCGACGGAAGGCGCTGCCGCCAGGACCGGACCCGTCGAGGGCGCGGCCATGTCCAGCTCAGCCGTCGCCGACGTGCGGCGGGGATGAGCGGGAGCGGCTCCTGATCCGGCGAGCTAAGGCGAGCCCCTATCGCGGCGGGTAAAGGCGAGCCCCCGGCTGGATCGAGGTGAGGCGAATCGGGGTGAAGTGGATAAACCCGAGTTTGCGGGAAGCGTGCCGAAGGGTCGAGTTGGCGGCCGAGAGATTTTCGGCGGCCCATCCAGCTTGCCGGAGTATGGCGGTGACGGCGGCCTTGTCGCCCGGTCTTGCCAGCAAGGTCTTCTCACTCCGCATGGCGGGCGCCACGTCCTCCTGGGCCCAAACCCCGAGCGCACTGACCGCGTAGTTGAGGTGCAGTCCTGACAGAGCGCTGGGGAGCGAGTACAGGGTGAGCTGGAAGATCGCCGTGCTGCTATCGGGACTGCAGGCATAAACCGCTGATTGCGCGGCCCTCTTGGCCCGGGTCATCCATCCGGTTGGCACCACCGCGGGGGTCCACCAGGAGATCGCTGCCGACGCCTTGGCGTTGCAGTCCGACAAGTCGGAGCGGAGGGTCTGCTCCATCGTCAGAAAATCGGCTCTCCGGGTAGTCGGCCCGACGGGGCGGGTGACCAGAAAGATGGCGCTGGCAGCCGCCAGGAGTACGACGACGATGGCGGCGGCTGCCCACCGATAGTGGCCCAGACGGCGGGGCACCTTAGTCAGCTCCGCATCCGACCTTGGAGACGAGTCAGTCAACTCCGCCCCCACGATCCGCTGACCGCGAGTCCGGGGAGTGACGGGGGCCTCACCGCCCTGAATGGGGTCTGTGCCGCGGGATCTTCGTGGCACATGCCAGATGATCTCCCGGGCTACTCCGCGAAGTCGGGCAGCGTCCGGATCGGCCCCACCGACGGGACCGCGGATCTACCTGGTCGAGGGGGCCCGGTGGTGCCCTCGAAAGTCCGCAATCGGGAACTGTTCCACACCACGAACGCCGAGGAGAGGGCCATCGCCCCACCAGCGATCAGTGGGTCCAGCCGTCCCAGGGCGGCCAGAGGGATGGCGACCACGTTATAGCCAAACGCCCACAGCAGATTGCCGCGAATGGTGCGAATGGTCCGGCGCGCCAGCCGAAGGGAATCCGGAACGACTCCGAGATCGTCGCGTACCAGGATCAGATCGGCCGCGTTGATGGCGACATCAGTACCGGTTCCGATGGCGAGCCCGAGATCGGCCTGCACCAGTGCTGGACCGTCGTTGACGCCATCGCCGACCATGGCCACCGAGTGGCCCTGCGCCTGCAGCTCCCGGATGATCCGGACCTTTTCGGTGGGCAGGGCTCCGGCGACGACGTCCCCAATGCCCACCTCGGCGGCGACAGCGCGGGCGGTGGCCAGGTTGTCCCCGGTCACCAAGATGCAGTGGAGCCCAAGTCGCTGCAGCTCCCGGACTGCCGGGGCCGCCGAAGGCTTGACCACGTCAGCCACCGCCACCGCCCCGATGACTCGGTCATCTTGGGCCACCATCACAGCGGTGTGGCTCAGTACCTCCCAGCTTCGGCAGTGGTCGGCGAGCTCCTTCGGGATGCTCACTCCCCGCTCCTGGAGCAGTTGAGATCGGCCAATCAGGACTTGGTGACCGTCGACTACTCCGCTGGCGCCGAGCCCCGGAAGGTTCAAGAATTCCGTCGGCTGTGACAGTTCGGCGCACTCCCGACGGGCGGCGGCCGTCAGGGCCGCCGCAATCGCATGCTCACTCGCCTGCTCGAGCGAGCCGACGCTTCGGAGAAGGGTTGAGCGCTTCACCCCAGGCACGGTCTCCAGGCTGGCCAATTCCATCTTGCCCTGAGTTACCGTGCCGGTCTTATCGAGCACCACCGTGTCCACCGTTCGGGAGGTCTCCAGGCCCTGGTGTCCCTTGAAGAAGATCCCCAACTGGGCCCCCCGCCCCGACGCCACCCGCAATGCCGCGGGGGTTGCGAGCCCCAGCGCGCAGGGGCAGGCGATGATCAAGAGAGCCAGAGCCGCGCTGAAGGCCAGCTCCACCGATCCCGAGAGGAGCATCCAGGCAGTGAAGGTGAGGATGGCACCGACGATGACGGTCGGGACGAATACGGCCGAGATGCGATCAGCCAGACGCTGTACCGAGGCCTTCTGGAGCTGGGCCTGCTCAACCAGCTCCACCATGTGGGCCAGCTGAGTGTCCCCGCCGAGTCTGGTGGCGCGCACGATCAACCGACCAGTCACCACCACCGTTCCACCGAGAACCGACTGACCGTCGCTGACCTCCGTCGGCACTGACTCTCCGGTCATGGAGCTGCAGTCGACAGCGGATTGGCCCAAGACCACCTGGCCGTCGGTGGCGATCGTCTCGCCCGGGCGAACGATGAACCGGTCGCCCAGTTGGAGCTGGGCCACCGGAACCCGCCGCTCGGTGTCGTCCGGCTGGAGGATGGACACATCCTTGGCTCCCACAGCAGCTAAGGCTCGTAGGGCGTTGCCGGAGCGTCGGCGAGCTCGGGCTTCGAAGTACCGCCCGGCGAGCAGGAAGGTGGTCACCCCTGCCGCGACATCGAGATAGAGTGCGCCACCTCCTTGATGCAACAGCACGTACAGACCGGAGCGGCCAGGCTCGCTGAAGTCTCTGAAGAACATCGCGTAAAGAGACCAGCTGGTGGCGGCGATGATCCCCATCGAGACCAAGGTGTCCATGGTGGACGAGCCGTGTCGGGCCGCTCGCAGCGCGGCCTTGTGGAACGGCCAAGCAGCCCACACCACCACCGGCGCGCCCAAGGCGATGAAGAGAAACTGCCAGCCGGGAAAGCGCAGCCAGGGCAGGAGCGAGAAGGCTGTCGACCACTCCCCGAGCGGCATGAACAGCAGGGCGGCCACCAGGAGTCGCCGGCCCAGATACCGCACTCTCCGGTCGTCCTCGGCAGCGTCATCGGCGGCGCTGTGGCTGGTGCCAACCAGCTCGGCGCCGTACCCCACGGACTCAACTCGCTGGATCAGCAACGGAACCGGGATCTCGGAGAAAAGTGAGATCGTCGCCCGTTCCGAGGCGTAATTGACCTGGGCGCTCACGTGCTCAAGTTGGTTCAGGCTTCGCTCGATCTTGGCGGCGCAGGCGCCACAACTCATTCCCCGGATCGTCAGTTGAAGCTGACGAAACTGCGGGCCGGTCTCGACGAGCTCGGTGGAGCGAGAGCCGGGGGCACCGTCGTCTGTGCCCGCCGCTTCGGCGAGAGCGGTCGCCGGCGGAGCGCCGGGGCTCGCTGGCCGGTCCTTCATCCGAGACTGGCCCCAGGGCTCCGGGTTCCGATGAAGTGCTCAGCTGAGGTGATCCACCTGCCGGGCGCGCGGTCTTCTATCGGTGGCGGGGAGACGAACCCGGGCCCGATCTCGACCGAGTGAATACCGGCAGTTCCGATCACGATGCGATCTACTCTAGCGAGGGCCGACTTTGCCGGTCGAGGGGGGTGTCCGATTGGCGGCCGCGGCCCGACCACCACCCGGTCAAGGCACCCGGGCGCCGGGGATCGCGCCGGGTCACCTAGGCAGGCGGGGAGACGATCAGGTGAACAGCTGGGGCCACTGGGTGATGGTGAGCATCAGCATCATCGAGAAGGCGATCGTCAGGTCGCCGTTGGTGCCGAGCACCCGGAGCGACGGGCGGTCAAATCGGCTACCCAGGGAAGTTGTCGGGGGGTGGCGGGCAGCCCGCAGGGTGCTGCCGATATATGCGAGATAGACGACTAGGCAGGGGATGGTCACTGCGGAGACGTTGGTGGCCGAGAACATGTAGGCCATCGACGCGTTTATGAAGAGATGCCAGGACTCGCTGCGGCGATCGCAGGTTGTCCAGCGCATCAGTAGACGCACGAGAAATACCCCGGCAAACAAGGAGAAAGCGACCACATAGGCCGATAGCGCACCGATGTATGCCACCGTGCCGATCATCAACAATGCCATTCCGATCATGCCCAAGGCGTGAACGGTGTGGCCTAAAAGATCCGGCAGTGTGTGGTAGCTGGCGATGTGCCCACGTTGAAGATATCGCCAGATGAAAATGAAGAGAACGTAGGAGGACAGAATGATCACTAGGATCAGCGCCAGCTCGATGACCGGAGGTCCGGACTGCGAATGGGAAGGAGGAACCGACGACGCGCATCCCGGCATGACCATGCCAGGCATGCACTCAGATTGCATCGGCCACTTCTCCCCAATTGGCGCACGCTCGCTTGACGGCGGCGCTTTCTTGCGACTTTCGGGGTAGAGCAGCTCGACGTCGCATCTACCCGGCTCGGCGGTGAAATGATAGGCGCCAGAAACTCAGGTTTCGCCCCGGAAGTTCCAATTGAGGGCGAGAGTATTATGGCTGGTGCCGACAGGGGCCACAGTCTAGGGACCGGGGATCGAAATGCCTGGGATGGGGAGCTACGGGACCGAGACTATTGCGGGCTTCTACCCGTACCTCTTCATCGACCTGCTGATCATCTTGGCGTTGGTCTGGCTCTGCTGGGGAGTCCAAGTCGGTTTCCGGTACCTGGATGAGCGCGAAGGTCGTGTGCCGGACTCCGGTGCCGCCGGGGAGCGCACCCCGATCGAGGTGATACCGGCCCGGGTATTCCTCCGCCGGGCGATCGGGATTCTCTGGATTGTCGATGGGCTGCTACAAGCCCAACCGGCGATGCCCGCCGGTTTTGCCAAGAACGTGGTAGCTCCGAGTGCGACTGGACAGCCTCACCTGTTCGCCAACCTCATGAACTGGGAGGTCTACTTCTGGCAAGCTCACCCGCTGGACCTGGCGGTGGCCACAGTGTTCATCCAGGTTGGTCTCGGGGTGGCTATCCTGGCGGGCGGTGATTCGGCTCTAGGTAAATTCGCCCTGTGGGCCTCGATCGCCTGGGGACTCTTCGTCTGGGTAGGCGGGGAGGGGCTCGGCGGCATACTGGTTTCCGGCACCACTCAGCTCATGGGGGCGCCCGGCGCGGTGCTGATATACGTCGCGGCAGCCGCCCTGCTGCTGGCTCCAATTCGCATTTGGGCGAGCGGCCGGATCTATCGGGGAATCCGCCTCGGGGTAGGGGTGGTCCTGCTTCTGGGGGCCGTCCTTCAGGCGATCCCCTGGGAGGGGTTCTGGACTGGGCGCGGATTGAGTGTCATGTTCTTGGCGATGGGTCATGTCCCCCAGCCGGGTTTTCTCTCGGCGCCGGTGCTGGCCATGGCCCACCTGGCTCGATCAGAGCCACTTCTGCTGAACTCAGCTTTCATCCTAGTCATGGCCGGGCTCGGTGCGGGACTGATCTTGGGCAGAGCTCCCAAGCGTTGGACGATCGCGACCTTGGTGTGGTTGGCGATCACCTGGTGGATCGGTCAGGACTTTGGGGCACTCGGTAGCAAGACGGCCACCGATCCCAACCTCTCGCCGTTGCTGGCGGTGATGCTGGCCTGCGCCTGGCTCGGGACTAGGTCCCATCCGGTATCGATCCGAGCAGAGGCGACTGTCGTGAGATCGGGGGGGCTTCGACGGACGGTGGCCCTGGGCGGTCTGCTGGCGCTGGGTGTCGCCCTGGTCCCTGTGCTACTCGGACTCCCGGTTGCGGCAGCCCAGTCGGCCACCATCGAGGCGGTGAACACCGGTGGGGGCCTGGATCCGGTGAGTAACCAGACCCTGCCCGACCTCACCCTGGTCAACCAAGCAGGCCATCTGGTCGACCTGCGCCAGTGGTCGAACAAGGCTGTCGTGTTGACCTTCCTCGACCCCGTGTGCTTCTACCAGTGCCCGATCATGGCGGAGCAGCTGGCCGCTGCGGATCATCAGCTCGGCCCTCTCGCCAAGGATGTGGAGTTCGTCGCAGTGGTGGCCAATCCGATCTACCGCAGCCTGTCTGATGTGCGCTCCTTCGACTCGACAATGCTCTTGAACCGCTTGCCGAACTGGCAGTACCTCACCGGTACGCTGCCCCAGCTGGAGCACGTCTGGAGCGACTTCTCGCTTCCGATCGAGATCCCCCGGCTGCAGATGGTGGACCATCCGACCGTTCTCTACTTCGTCCGCCCCGGTGGGCAGGAGGTGAGCCTGACGCAGGACACGGCGCTCAGCCAAGCCAGCCTGATCACCTCCTATGCGTCGCTGATCGACGAGCAACTTCGGTCCATCATCAATCAGTGACGGCGGGCGGACCCAGGCCGTGGTGGCGGACCTGGCGCGCGTTGACGGTGGGGGCTGTGGTCGCCTTGGCGGCCGTCACCTTCGGGATCAGCTTGTTGCCGGTAGCTCCGGTGGCTCCAGCCTCCACGCCGATCCCGATCACCACCAAGGGAAAGCTAGTGCGGCAGATCGAGCTGCTGAATTACCCCAATGCTCAAGACGGTTGGGCGGTGGTTCCCACCAGCCCCTACTGGCGGGTCGTTAGGACCAGTGACGGGGGGGGCCGGTGGCAGGACGTAACTCCCCCGGGCGCGGCCAGCAACGGAGGGCTGGCTTTGACGGTCACCGGTGCATCGACAGCCGCCGTGGTCTTTCTCGCCTACCAGTACATTCGCGACTCGACCTTCGCCTTCACCAGCGACGGGGGTGCGGAATGGACCGCCGGGATCCTACCCAACTCCGCCTCCTCCGGACCCGACCCAATTTATGTACTCAGCAGTCACCAGATCTTCGCCGTGCTGGGGAATGGGACCTTGATCAGCAGTGCTGACGGCGGCGCGACCTGGGCTGACGTGTCGCTGCCCGGGATTGGGTCGGGGAGTTGCCGACCAACCTCTGTGTGGTTCACGTCTGGCTCCAGTGGCTGGGTGACTGGTGACTGCACCGGCGTGGCCGCCCTCTGGCACACGAGTAACTCTGGCCTGTCATGGACAGCTGAAGTTCTCTCCAGCGGTTACCCCAGCACGGCTGCGGTGACGGTCGCGCCGCCGCAGGTAACCCGATCAGGGGGAGCCTTCACTACCGCGGTGGCGACCGCAAGCAGCACCGAGTCGCTGCGGGTATTCGACGACTCCTCGGGCAGCTGGGTCTCGACCCCCTCAGTGGCCCTGCCCGCCGGCCGGCTTTTGGTCTCCTTCGAGAATTCCTCGCACGGCTGGGTGCTCGATGCGCCCAGTACGGCCGGAGCGGTAGCCCTCGCCTACTCCACGTCGAACGAGGGGGCGAACTGGTCGCTTCGCACGACCCCCATCCCGGCGGGGCAGGTGACTCAGCTCGACCTGGCGTCGCCCGAGCATGCGGTGGCTCTCGCCCAGGCGGCCCGCGAGAGGGTGCTCTGGAGTACCGACGACGCCGGCGTGCATTGGACGCAGGCGCCGCTGGTGATCTTCAATGGGCCGGAGCCTCGGGTGAATGGGATCACCGGCTGACTGGTCGAGTCCGGGGATTGTGGCATCAGCGCAGCGGGTCGCCGAGCGTTCCAGCGATCGCTCTCGGCCGGTTCGCCGGCGAGCCAGGTGATTGCTTGGACGGTTCAAGAGAATAGATGTGGCCCCCCGGTGCTCGGGCCGGAGGGCCACTTGGTCGCGGCGGAGATTGGTTTTGTGACTTAGAGCGGGCTAGGCTGCAGGCCCCGTGCCCAGCGTCACGGTCGCGGTACGGCTGTTGTCGCTGGAGTCGACCCAGGTCACCGAGATGCTTTGGCCCGGCTTGGCGGCTGAGATCACCGCTCCCAGGGAAGCCTCCGTGGTGATGGTCGATCCATTCGCCTCTGTGATCACGTCCCCCGCCACCAGCCCCGCCGTCGCAGCCGCCGTCTGGGGGATGACGGTTGTGATCAGGGCTCCTGAACTGACCGGGGGTGTGTACTGGCCGAATCCACCGTACCCGTTACCGGACGCGCTGCTTGCGTTCTCCACGTCGACTCCCAGGAACGCCGGGAGGCCGATGTGCACGGTACTGCTGCTCTGCCCCAGCTGGATCTCGCTGGCGACCGACAGGGCGGTGTTGATCGGAATCGCAAACCCGACCGTCGAGCAGGAGCTCGACGACGAATCCGTGGCGGCGGCGGTGTTCATCCCGATCACCTGGCCCGCCGAGTTGGCCAGCGGTCCCCCGGAGTTGCCCGAGCAAAGCGAGGCGTCGCTCTGAAGGAGGTTGGTGAGGTTCTCACTGCTGGTGTTGCCCTCGTCGTTAGCCGTGATCGACCGCCCGATGGCGGTGATCGCCCCACTGGTGACCGTCGGCCTACCCGGCAGATCGAGCGCGTTGCCGATGGCGACCACCGGCATCCCCACTGCCGCGTTGGAGGAGTTCCCCACCGTGACCGTGTGTAAGCCGGAGACGTTTTCCATCTGAATCAATGCGACGTCCTGGGTGACGTCGTAGCCGACCACCTTGGCGGTGTATTTGGTCCCGACCCCATCCACCTGCACGGTGATGCTGGTCGCACCGTTGATCACGTGGTTGTTGGTGAGCACCTCGCCGTTCGAAGTCAGGACCATGCCGGTGCCGGCGGAGGTGGCGTTCTCGTACCCGTCGACAGCGGTGATGTCGACCACCCCGGGCTCGACCTTGGCGGTCACCGCGGACACGTTGAAGGTGCCCGTCTTAGCAGTCACCCCCGAGGATGCGACTGGCGAAGGGATTGGCTGATTGGCCTGTGGGCTGTTCGAAGAGGACGGTATTCCGATTCGGTAGCCAACGAAGCCGACCGCGACCAGGATCGCCACCGTAGCACCCGCCGCCGCCCACCGCTTGCCCCAACCGGGACCACCTGAACTCGGCGTGCCGAGGACGTCGATGACCTGGGGCGGACCCGACCCCCCCGGGGGAGGGGAGAAAGGCCCGGCGAATCCTTGGCCGGCATCGCCACCGGCCCGTACTCCCGAAGTGGAGGAATCGGCCGGAGGCGTCCACTGAGATGCGCTCGGACTGCTCCCTTCAGGCGCTGGATCCGGACTCTGGGCTTCGGGGTCGGAGTTGCTGTCCACTGCTCTGGCACCTTTGTTGCACGCGTCCCACCGCCGGTCGGAGGTAGGAACGTCGCTTGATTACTCTGCGCTTGGAACTTGACTCTGCTCCCTCCCGCTTGGATTAGTGTGAGAGAAACCTGGGAAGTCGTCGAGAATTGCAACTCGCGCTTGGGAGGGCCCGACGCATCAGATTGACTTCCCGGCGGGCGCCTTGGTTCGTTCGGTGAAGCTAGGGAGGGGCGATCATGCCCGAGATAACGGTGTACGGGGCCCCCTGGTGCCCCGACTGCAAGCGCAGCAAGCAATTTCTAGCCCAGCATCGGGTGGCCTTCAAGTGGGTCGACATCGACCAGGACAAGGAGGGTCTGCAGTTCGTGGAGCGGCTCCAGCAAGGGGGCCGCACGATCCCCACCATCGTGTTTGGAGCGGACGACTACCTCCTCGAACCAACCGATGAGGAGTTGGCCCGGAAGCTCGGGCTTTCATTGAAGGCCGACCGTGGGTTTTACGACGTGGCGATTGTCGGGGGCGGCCCGGCGGGGCTCGCCGCCGCCATCTACGCGGCTCGCGAGGGGATGGATGCGATCGTGATCGAGAAGAGCGCGCTGGGGGGGCAGTCCGGCGTAACCGAGCGGATCGACAACTATCCCGGCTTTCCCGAGGGCATAGGCGGGGCGGAGCTGGCCGAGCGGTTCATCGCCCAGGCCCGTCGCTATCTCGTCGAACTGTTGCCCGCCGTGTCGGTTGCCGAGATCGATTCGGACGGGGAGGACGTAGTAGTTCGACTGGGGACGGGGCAGGAGGTGGCCGCCCACGCGGTGATCGTGGCCACCGGCTCCTTCTACCGTCGACTGGGAGTCCCAGGGGAAGATGAGCTGATCGGGGCGGGTGTGCACTTCTGCGCCACCTGCGACGGTCCCTTCTACAAGGGCGCCGCGGAGCTGATGGTGATCGGAGGGGGGAACTCGGCTCTGGAGGAGGGATTATTTCTGACTCAGTTCGCCAAGAGGATTCGGGTGTTGCAGCGCGGTCCTGAGCTGACGGCTTCTCGGCTGCTCCAGGACAAGGTGCTCAATCATCCCCAGTTCTCCGTCCACACCAACGTCGAGTTGCTTGAGCTTCAGGGAGAGAGCCGGCTCGAGGGGGTGGTGGCGAAGGACGTTGAGACAGGGGAGGAGTTCCGCTGGAATCCTGCGGCGGCATTTGTCTTCATCGGACTTGATCCAAACACCCAATTCGTCAAATCCAAAGTGGACCTAGACGACCGCGGATTCATCAAGGCCGACCCCATGTTTCACACCTCCCTCAGCGGCGTCTTCGTGGCCGGAGATGTCCGAGAGGGTTCCACCAAGCAGTTGGGTTCAGCAGTGGGGGATGGGATCGCTGCTCTGCTGGCAGTGCGCCGGTACCTGCAGGAACATCACCACCTCGCCGAGGTCGTATAGGCGGACTTCCAAGTACCTGAGGTCATCATCGGGCAGCAGGCACAGCTGCCCAGTTGTGGCCATCCACAGTCTGTTTCGGGCATAACCAGACCCGGAGAGATGGCGGCGGCCAGGCGACGAGGTTGTGGCCTAGAGTCCCCGGTTCTTGTGCCGGTGCGCTCGGTCGAAGCGGAGGAGCGCCACCACGACCCAGATGATCAGGGCCAGAAGAATTAGGTGGAGCACCAGACCGACCACAAAGGGCAGAACGAAGAAGATCAGGAATAGGGCCACCAGGACCACGAAGACTGCCATCAGGGGGTGACGTAGCAAGTGCATGACGGCCCCACCTTACGCGTCTTTGCCGAGGAATGTCAGCCGGTGGTCGTTGGTGGCTCGAAAGGTCGATCACGATTCCCCAGAATCCGGCAGTGACGAGGCCGGCGGCCGAGATGCGATTCAGTCCAACCGAATCAGCTGAGGTTGACATCGGGAAGGTCGACGCCCTCCACCTCATCTGGCGGCCGGAGGCGGGCCTTTCCGGTTCGTCTTTGCTGTCGACGGATGGCGATGACGCCCAACCCTGCTGCCACCACGCAGCTGGCACCACCGGTCGCTAGGCCCGCGCGCGGACCGCCAGCGCTGGTGACCCAGCCGATGAGCGGACCTCCGATAGGCGTTGTTCCCTGAAAGGCGATCGCCCATAGGGCCATTACCCGCCCTCGCATCCGCGGCTCGGCGCTGAGCTGTAGAGTCGTGTTCCCGCGGGCGATGAACGAGATGCTGGCCCACCCGACCGCAGCCAGGGCGAGATATTCGAGCGTCAGGGTGGGCGCGGCCGCGGCCATGAGCAGAACCACTCCGAAGACGCCGGCCGCGATCGAGACTGGGCGCAGTCCGGTCCGCCCGCGCGCGGCGGTCACCAGCCCGCCACCGATGGCACCGATCCCCATGGCTGCCGTCATAAACCCAAACGCCTTGGGCCCCCCATGAAAAGTGTGGCTGGCGACAACGGGCAAAACCACTTGGAACTCGTATGCCAAAGTCCCCACCACCGCCATCATCAGCAGCGGCACAGCCAGCTCCGGTACTCCGGCGACATAGCGCAAGCCGGCCCGCAGCTGACCTCTTGCGCGTCCTGTTGGCGGGCTGGGGTGGAGTTGGGAGAGATCCATGGTGACCAAGGAAGCCACCACGGCCACGAAGCTTCCGGCGTTGATCAGGAAGCACCAGCCGATACCCACCGAGGCGATTAGCAAGCCTGCGACAGCTGGACCGATCGCCCGAGCCACGTTCACCAGGACGGAGTTGAGGCTCACTGCGTTGCGCAGGTCCTTGCCTCCGACCATCTCCATCATGAAGGCCTGGCGACTCGGGTTCTCGAAGGTGTTATTGAGTCCCAGCAGCGCCGCCAGGATGAAGATTTCCCAGATCCGGATCTGCTTGGTAAGGGTGAGGATTCCCAGGATCAGCGCCTGGATTCCCATCATCGATTGCAGAAGAATCATCAGACGGCGCTTGTCGACCCGATCGGCGATCACCCCGCCATAAGCACCGAGCACCAGCACCGGCAGGGTCTGGGTGGCCACCACCAACCCCAGCACTACCGCTGAATGGCTGATCGTCAGCACCAACCACGACTGAGCCGTGGTCTGCATCCAGGTGCCAATCATCGAGACCGACTGGCCGGATGCGTAGCGCCGAAAGTTGGGGATCGCGAGCGCCGCGAAGGTGACGCGCGACGCCCTGAGGACAGTGCTCAAAGGCTCACGGATCGGAAGCCAGCAGCGAGTCGGCGAGAGCCTCCATGGCGGGCATGGCGTTGAGCAGAAGTTGACGTTGTGACTCGGGAAGCTGCTCGAACCGTTGCCCTAATGAGTCATTGCGTTCCAACTGGATCCGTCGCTGTAGTCGGCCACCTTTCGCGGTGGCAAGAAGGACCGCGGCTCTACCATCGAGTGGATCCGACCGTCGTGTGACCAACCCCTGGCCGCCCAGCTTGGCCACGATCCGGGAGAGCATCGTCGGGTTGATCCCTTCCCGCTGTGAGAGCTGGGCCAAACCGAGGGGTCCGTGACGCACCACCGTGGCAAGCACTGAGAGCTGGGTGGGGGTCAGCCCCGCGCCGGCCTGGGTCTGGCGGAGGCGGCGCGAGATTCTGCCGAACAGAACCCTGAGCTGGGCCGCCGGTTGGACCTGGGGTGGTTCTGTCTTGGTGGGCATGCTCGGTGTTATTGGTTGCTTGCTAGCAAGCATCATACCGAGCGGTTCGACGCCCGCTTCGGTCGGGCAGGCTAGGGAGTCAGCGACGTAAAAGCGGGGCGCTGCGGGCACCTTGAATTCGGTCACTTTTGCCCAGCGTGTTTGCAGAGACCGGATTTCTCGCGGGTGTGCCATTCTGACGACTGGCACGTTTTGTAATTGTCCACCGATGAGTACGCAGCCCAGCCGTGGCGACGGCGTCGAGGGCCGGCCCAGAGGAGCCGACACCTCGATCCTCCGAGGAGTCGGAGGCGACACCGCCGTGCCCTTCGATCTGCCGCCCGAGCAAGCCATGGCCCTCGCTCAAATCACCGCGCAAGGCATCCCCGATGCGCAGCTGGCCCACCGCCTCGGCATGACCCCGGCCGAGGCAGCTCGGGTCAGAGGGACTCTGCTCCGGAGACGGCTTGTGCAACGGACTCCGCCGGGTCGCCTTCGAGCCACCTCCGGACTGGTCCTCACCGATCGGGGCCTGCACGGCCTTCGTTGGCTGGAGCAGCTACAGAACTCGCTTCCACCCACCCTCTTTGACCCGGGCGAGCCGTTACCTGCTGGACCCTTCAAGTTGGTCGATGGGGTTTCTCCACCGGAGAAGCCGACGGTGCTACCGACTGGATTCTGGGCGAGAGTGCGTCGTCAGCTGTTGGCCGGCGAAAGGTCTGGCTCGACCCAGAGTTATGACCCCGCTCGGGACGAGACCTTTCAGCGGGGTCTGACCAACGTCATTCTCGGGACCGGGTTCTTCGGCACCGCCGTGCTGGTTGGAGTCCTGCAACAGTCGGAGCGGGCCGCGTTGGCAGCACTCGGGGTGGGGTGCTTACTCGCGGTGTTCTTCTTCTTGCGCGCGGGGGCGGTCATGTTTCGCCGTGCTCGCGCCCGGGCCTGGTTGGCCCGACGCTTGAGACGCTTAGCAGGAGATCGTCGGTCGAGTATGCCCCGCCGCCGGCCGCCTCGCGGACGCGCTCTGGAATAGCCTCTCGGGGACCCGGAGTCGCCCAATTCGGTCGCACCGTCGGATTCAATGTCGACAGACCGAGTGGTATTTGGCATGATGGGGGAGTAGTGAGTCGTCTCCATCAGGTTTTCAGCTTTCCCAATCCCGTGAACGAGGTCGCCGCGCGGACCGTCGCTGGGTTCGTGGCGCTGATCGGGCTGCTGGCGATCACCGCCCATCTGCCGTGGCTGAGTGCGGTGCTGGCAGTCGGCTTTGTCGCTCGGGTAGCCAGCGGACCGACTCTGAGTCCACTTGGTCAGTTGGCGACCAGGGTCATCGCGCCGCGGCTCGCCCCGGCCAAGCTGATTGCGGGTCCGCCGAAGCGATTTGCCCAGATGATGGGAGCCACCTTCACAGTCACCGCCTCCATCGCCTACTTTACGTTCGGTCTGACCACCGTCACCTACTTGCTGCTGGCGGCCACAGTTCTCGCCGCGACTCTGGAGTCGGTGTTCGCGATCTGCCTCGGCTGTATGGTCTTCGGGCTTCTGATGCGGATAGGGGTGGTGCCGGAGGAGGTGTGTGCGGCCTGCGCGGACATCTGGAGTCCCGCCGCCCGAGCTTTGCGGGCGAGCTCGGCGACCACCCAAGACTGGCCTACCCAGTAGCTCCTCACCTCGGAGTGGCACTGGACCAAAGTCCCGTCTCTGGGAGTCCCTGAGTGGTGCCAAGTCGATCTGGACTGGGGCTCGGTGATCTCCGCCACCTCCCTATGCTGCGGAGGTGGGAGAGGAGGGGCAGACCGAGGGGCTGATCGTGATCGCGACCGCCCCCCGGGCCGGAAAACGCATTCTCTTCATGGTGTCGGCTTCGCACGCCAGCCAACACATGTACTCTGCGCTGCTGCCGCTGACCTACTCCTACGTTCTGATCGCCTTCCACATCCACTACGCCGAGCTCGGCCTTGCGGTCGCCGCCTCGAGCGTCGTTGGTGGGCTGAGCCAGATCTCAGCTGGCTATGTCAGTCGTCGGATCTCCGCCCGCTGGATACTCGGGTCCCAGAACTTGGTCCTGGGGCTCTGCGCGGTGCTGGGATCTCTGGCGCCGACCTACCCGCTCTTCGCCGGCGCCCAAGGAGCTGCCCAACTCGGAGCTAGTCAGCAACACCCGGTGGGAAGCGCCGTGCTGGCGCGGACCTATCCGGACCGGCGCGGTGGAGCTCTCAGCGTACACACGATCGGAGGCAGTGTCGGTTCGCTGATGATTCCGCTGCCGGCGGCGGTGATGCTCTCCCGGTTCGGTTGGCGGCCAACCCTGCTGATCATGTCGGCCCCGCTATTTTTGACGGGGCTCCTATTGCTGCTCACCTTCCCAGCTGTGGACAAGGAGCGCTTCCGGCCCAGGATCCCGGGTCGTCTTCGGCTTCGTTGGCCCAGCCTACCTCGAGCCGAGATGATCCATCCCAGGGTGGTGATCTTGGGCATCCTCGCGGCCACGGTGGCCGCGGGAGGCAGAGGGCTCGGCACACTCAACGCCTACGTGCCGCTTTATCTCCGCAACCGGGCCCATATCCCCGAGGTGGAGGTGGGGCTCATCTTCGATCTGATGCTCCTGGGGGCGGTAGTGGGTCCGCTGATCGGTGGGGCGTTGTCCGACCGCCTGGGTCGACTGCCGGTGCTCTGGGTGGCGTACGCGGTAGCTGCGGTGTTCGTATTCGCCCTGGGTCGCTCGGCCGGGCTGCCCCTGCCGGTGATCGTAGCTTTCGCCTTGGCGGTCGGGCTCTTTGCCTACATCGAGAATCCCTTGCTGCAGGCACTAGTCAGCGACGGGGTGACCAGCGAGGGGCAGTCGAATGTGTTCGGTATCTACTTCGCTCTCGCCTATGGAGTGGGTTCTTTGTGGCTGGCACTTCTGGGTTGGGTGATCGGCGCCTTCGGATTCACCGCCGCGTTCTCAATCATGGCCGCCTCCTATCTGGTCGCCGGCGCCATCCTCATTCCCTGCTGGAGAACGGTGCGCCGGAGGCCCGGTATCGAGGTGACCTAGGCTCCGATCGGCTCACTGGGCGGCTCCCGGGAAGCCGCCATCCGAGCTGACGGTTCTGTAACAGCCAGCGAGACGTGGTGGGTCTGAAATCGGGGCAGAGTCACCCCGTGGTTGGCGCGCCAGTTCGGTACCAGGGGGCGCGGTGGGGGGACGCATCAAGTTACTCGGGGCTCCGATGAGCCTGACCTTCAAGGAAGGCTCACTCAAGTATTCTTTGCGGGCCCGGTCGAATTGGAGGCTCGAGCCCCCCGGGAACCAAATGTCGCTGGGGAGGGGGTGATGGTCAGGGTCCCGATCGCGGCCGGCGCCGCTCTCGTGCTGGGTGGTGGATTCTTGATGCTGGCTGTGAGCCCGGCCGCCGCGGCCTCGACTGTCTCCGCGACGGTCAATTTCTACTACGACGGAGCCGCGCAGAGCTGGACCGTGCCGGACGGGGTCACCAGCCTAAGAGTGACCGCCTACGGAGCCCAGGGCGGTACCGCCGACTCCCTGGTCGGTGGACTCGGCGCGGAGGTGCAGGGCACCATCGCCGTCAGCCCCTCCAAACAACTCGCCATCCTGGTCGGCGGCGCCGGGGAGGTGCCGGCCGGAGGCTTTCCGAACGGCGGGGGGGGCGGAACGATTGACAACGGGGGCACCGATACAGCTGCCGGAGGCGGCGGTGCGTCCAGCGTCTCGGCCGACGGGGGGACCACTCTGCTCGTCGCGGGGGGAGGCGGTGGGGCAACCCCGGCAGCGTCGGGTGGGTACGCAGGTGGGACTGGCGTTGCCGCCGATGGGGCGAGTGGAGGCGACTCTGGCTACACCGGGTCTCCCGACGGAGAGGGTGGTGAAGGAGCCGCGGCGCGCAGCTGCCCGGGCGGATTCACCGACTACAGCGGAACTGCCGGAGGTGATGGAGTCAACTGGTCCGCCAGCCCGGCGGGGGCCGGCGGCGCTGGAGCGCCTTCTCCCGATGCGGGATTCTTCGGAGACGGCGGTGGGGGAGGCGGAGGTTACGTCGGCGGCGGTGGGGGTGGCGCGGCTAGCCAGTGCATCAACTCAACCGGAGGCAACACCGGTGGCGAACACGGGGCAAGCGGAGGTGGGGGCGCCTCCGCCGCTGTGGGGTCCGCGAGCGCGGTCACAATTCTGGACGACAACTCGGACCCGGTCGCGTTTCCCACCACCGGTCATCGCGGGGACGGCGCTATCACCATCTCGTACACCGTGTCCAGCCAGGTGAACCAGCCGGTCTGCGCCGCGTCTACGTGCACCGTAGCCGTCTCCTATACCGGCGTCGCCCAGGATTGGATCGTCCCAACGGGGGTCACCACCGCGCAGTTCTCGCTGATCGGTGCCAGTGGAGGAAACTCCCTGGGGGACGGTTCCGGGGGACTCGGGGCGCAGGTCGGAGGGACGCTCTCCGGGCTCAGCTCAGGGGAGAGCTTCTCCTTGTCAGTCGGCAGTCAAGGAGGCGGGTATTTCAGCGCACCGCTCGACGGTGGCGGCTACCCGAACGGGGGCACGGCGGGAGCCACGACCCCGGGACAGACCGGCGCCGGCGGTGGAGGGTCCTCGAGCGTGTCTCTGGCCTCCACGGGTGCGGCTCTCTTGGTCGCCGCCGGAGGCGGGGGCGGCGGCTACCTAGACTGCCCAGAGCCTGACTGCTTCAACTCCGGCGGAGATGGTGCTGGCGGCGCAGCCGGAGAGCCCGGGGACGCCGGACCTAACTTCGCCTTCATCGGCCCAAGTGGCGGCGGTGGTGCCGGTGGTGGCGCGGCCGTCGCGGCGGTCGTGGGCAGTGCTGGAACTGGGGGATCCGATGCATGTGGGGGCGGCGGAATCGAGGGGTCGAACGGCAGTGCCGGAGCCGCCCAGCTAACTGGAGCAGGGGGAGACGGCGCAGCCGCTGAAAGCGGAGGCGGCGGCGGTGGCGGCGGGTACTCTGGAGGTGGAGGTGGCGGCGGCGGGGGCGACTGCTTCACCTTCCCTGCGGCAGGCGCCGGCGGAGGTGGTGGCGGATCCAATTTTGTGACTTCGGCGGCGACGGCGATTCCCGTTGGTTCGGGCACGCTGGCGGCAAGTGTCGGCCCGGGAGAAATTCTGATCAGCTATCAGGCACCGGCCGTGCCGGTCCCTACCACCGGGCTGGTGGAGAGTTACGCCCCCGCGGCGCTGCTCTTGGTCGCCGGGCTGTTGCTGGTTATCGGCGCCGTGTTCCACCCGTTCTGGTCGCGCACCAAAGCCGATTGAATTCCAGTGCATGTTCAGAGGGGCGCGTAGCCGCCCCGGCTGCTGAGCTGGAGCCGGGTCCTCGGGGCCGGTGAACTCACCGGGAAAAGTAGGGCGGTCTTGCGCCGGACCGCTTGCGCTCGGTAGCGTCCTCGAGATGCGAAACCTACCGATCTTTGTTATCCGGATTCGCACCGAGCGACTGGAATTGCGCTTACCAGATCTGGAACTGCTCGACGAGCTGGCCACTCTCGCGGCCAAAGGCGTTCATTCTCCCGATACCATGCCGTTCTCAGTTCCTTGGACAGACCTGCCTTCCCCGGAGCTGGAAAGGAGTGCAATTCGCTGGAACCTGCTTCAGATGGGGAGCTGGCGACCCGAGGCCTGGAGCTTCAACCCGGTGGTCCTGTATCAGGGCCGGGTGGTGGGCACTCAAGAGATCTCCGGCGACCACTTCGGGGTCACCCGGACGTTCAGGACCGGGTCGTGGCTAGGGCGCGCCCACCAAGGCCAGGGGATGGGTCGGGAGATGCGGGCCGCGGTGCTCCATTTCGGATTCGCCTGCTTGGGAGGCCAGGTTGCGCTGAGCGCCGCCTTTAGCGACAACCAGGCGTCGCTGGCTGTTTCCAGATCATTGGGCTACGAGGAGAACGGAGTGTTGGTGGTAGAGCGTCGAGGAATCCGGGCTGAACAGGTCGGCCTGAGGCTGACCCGGGTGAGGTGGGAGTCCACCACTCGACCGGCGGTACAGGTCGAAGGGGTGGAACGCTCCCTCGACTTATTCGGGGTCTAGGGCATTGAGTCGGGGGAGTCCAGTTGGCGGCGCCAGCTTGTTGATGCTCAGCGGAGACGATGTCGCCTCAGCCCTGAGCGGGCTCGAACTACTCGACCCCATCGCAAAAGCGCTCATGAGCTACAGCTCGGGGGAGGCGACCTCGCCGCCTCGGGCCGGAGCGCCGGCGCCCCAAGGGTGGCTGGGCGCGATGCCGGCCTATCTGCCGGAGCGATCCTTGGCCGCCAAATTGGTGACCGTGTTCCCGGGCAACATGGCCTCCGGCCATCCGACCCACCAAGGGATCGTCGCGCTCTTCGACGCCGAAGATGGTCACCCACTGTGCATCATGGATGCCCGACACATCACGGCCGTGAGGACCGCGGCGGTCACCGCTCTCTCAGTTCGCGAGCTGGCCCGGTCGGGAGCCCGAGTTCTCACAGTTCTGGGTTCGGGGGAGCAAGCACGGTCGCACCTTCAGGTCGTTCCCTCCGTCCGTCAGTTCTCCGAGGTCCGGCTGGCCGCTCGCAACCAGGAGAGCGGAAAAGTGCTGGCCAGCGAGTTCCCTGATTGTCACCTCCTCCCATCGTTCGAGCAGGCAGTACGTGGCGCCGACGTGGTGCTCTGCTGCACCAACTCGCCCGAACCGGTGGTCAGACTCTCCTGGCTGAGCCGGGGGGTGCATTTGGCCTCGGTCGGCATGGGAGCCGAGCTGGATGAGTACACCGTGCGCGAGTCCCGCCTGTTCGTGGAGTGGCGCGGCGCGGTGAGCAGTCCACCACCAGCGGGGGCGATCGAGCTACAGGGCCTCAACCCCGAAGCCGTCACCGAACTCGGTGAATTGCTGGCTGGGACTCAGCCGGGAAGGCTCTCAGCCGAAGAGGTAACTCTGTTCAAGTCGACGGGGCTAGGGGTGGAGGACGCCGCCGTGGCGAGGGCGGTCTACGACCTCGCCTTGACCCGGAGGCTGGGCGTCGAGGTGGCCTGGTGACTCCGGTCGGAGGCGACGGGGCAGCCCGTCTCTCCAATTTGGATTCCGCTGCCGGGGGTACCTGGCCGTCCTGATCGAGAAGGCGGGCCCGCAGGTACCGATCTGTCTCTTCCAGCACGTCGGCGAAGATCCGGTGCAAGATCGGGTCCAGTTCCTGACGGG
This sequence comes from Candidatus Dormiibacterota bacterium, assembly GCA_049591595.1. Lineage (GTDB taxonomy): Bacteria > Chloroflexota > Dormibacteria > Aeolococcales > Bog-877 > Bog-877. The sequence continues at coordinate 7,564 of JBAWFE010000051.1, read as the reverse complement.
CGAGATTGCCCCGGCAGACCTGGGCGAGCTCCTCGCTGGGTGCGAGTGAGAGGGGCAACCAGGTGCCCAGCTGAACCGTGAATTCGGTTCCATGACGAGCGAGACACTCGTCGAAGAGCTGAGGCAGTCGGGATAGGTAAGGAGTGAGCAACTCCTCGTGACCGATTCCTCCCAGCCTGGAGCTGATTCCTCGAGCCTCCTCGACGGTGACATCTGGGGCGGCTAGCCGGGCCCACGCACTCTCCTTGGCGGCCGCGGTTGGGCGGGCGGCGCGAGCACCCGCCGCCCGGACCAAGCCCGTGGAGCTGGGATCGTCCACTAAGGCGGCCTCGATCTCCGGCTCATCGGCCGCGCCCCGGGCGGCCAGGGCGTACACCAGAGTCCAGCGCAGCTCCGCGTCCAACGACACCCCACTCGGAAGGTCCTTCCCCTCCAGCAGTGCTTGGCAATGGGCCACCTGCTCGGCACTGGTCGAGAGCCCAATGAAGGCCTGCAGCCACACCGCCTGGGGGTCACTGCCGGGATCGCACCGCCCCAGCGCCTCCCAAGCCACCTCGGCCATCTCCTCCTCTGATCGGGTTCTGCGCCCGGGCGATCCGTACCGTCGGGTCGCTTGCCGGAAGTTGCCCAACACCACCCCCACCAAGGTGCTGTCGACCTCCGCGGCGATGTGGGACGAGACCATCCGGGCGTAGCGGTGAGCGGGTAGCTCCAAGTCTCGGACGGTGTCCCAGTTCCGATCCCAGATGAGGGCCCGGGCCAGGGAGTCGGTGATCGAGCTCAGGTGCTGTTCGACGGTCGTTTGGGAGACCGGGTCCAGCCGGATCTTGGCGTAGGTGAGGTCGCCGTCGTTGGGCAGGAGCAGTGCCGGACGGCTGGTACCGATCAGCTCATCCACCTCGGTGCGGGGACCCTCGATGTCGAGTTCGATGGCTCCGATCCGCTCCAACTTGTCCCCGACCCAGTCGAAGCGACCGAGGCGGATCCGGTGGGGGCGTAGCACCGGTTGGCTCGCATTCGCGCTCTGCACCACAGTTGCTCGGGAGATCAGGCTTCCCGCCTCCGCCCCAGGGCTGTCGAGCTCGCAGCGCAAGAGGTTCATGCCGACCGTCCCCAGCCAGGCCCTTGCCCACCCGTGAACATCGCGCCCCGAGACAGTCTCCAGGGCTCCGACCAGGTCCTCGAATTCCGCGTTTGCCTCTCGGTGCCGACCGAGGTGGGAGTGCAGGGCACCGAAGAAGTTCTCCTCGCCGACATAGGCCACCAGTTGGCGAAGTGTGGCCGCTCCCTTTTCGTAAGTGATCTGGTCGAAGTTGGCCCGCACCGACTCCACGTCGGGAACGGGAGTGACGACAGGGTGGGAACTCTTGAGCTGGTCCTGATCGCTGGCCAGCTGCTTGTTGACGGTCGCGAAGGCGACCCAGGCGTCGGCAAAGTCGGTTGCCCGGTCGACCGCGAACACGGCCATCAGGGTGGCGAAGCTCTCGTTAAGCCATAGATCGTCCCACCAGCGCATGGTCACCAGGTCCCCGAACCACATGTGGGCCATTTCGTGCATGATCAGATCGGCCCGGAGCGAGCGCTGCCGGGTGGTGACGTGGCCGCGCCAGAGGACCTGGTCGGTGACGGTCACGCAGCCGGGAGACTCCATCGCCCCGTTCACCTTCTCCGGACAGAAGACCTGGTCGTACTTGGCGAACGGATACGGGATGCGGAAGACCTTCTCGTAGAAGTCGAGTCCCTGGGCCGTGACCTGGAACAGCTCGTCTGCATCCAGGAAGGGAACTAGCGACTGGGCGCAGTAGAGACCGAGCGGGGTCGCCCCGCGCTGGCCGTCTACCCGATGGAAGGGACCGGCAGCCAGTCCGATCACGTAGGGCGAGAGTGGCATGGTGGGGGGAAAGCTCCACCAACGGCAGCGGTCAAGCGGATCGAGCTCCTCCGGCTGGCCCGGCTCGGTGGCTACCACCACCCACTCCTCGGGCACCCGCACCCGGAACCGGAACGAGCCTTTGAGGTCCGGCTGGTCGAAGCAGGGGAAGGTCCGATGGGCTTCGTAGGGTTCAAAGTCGCTGTAGATGTAGACCCTGCCGTCGACCGGGTCGGTACTGCGGTGGAGGCCCAGTCCGCTCTGCTCGTAGGTGGCGACCCCCTGAATCAGGACGGAGTTGTGCTCCTCCAGCGGAGGGAGCGCAATCCGGTGCCCGTCATATGCCGCATCGGGAAGGGTCTCGCCGTTCCAGACCATCTTGGTGACGCTGGCCACTTCGGTCTCGAGGAAGGTGTATGACCCTGGCTGGTGGGCTGAGAACTCCAGACGGGCCTCGAATCCGAACTGGTCCTCCCCTTGGGTGAGGTCCAATTCGATGAAGTAGGCGACGCCGCCAATCAGCTCGGCTCGCTCTCTGGCCTCGTGCTGGGTCAGGGTGGCAGGCTTGCTGGGCATCCGGCGCACTCTAGCAGGGAGGCCCAGGAGGTCAGCGGCCGGCCAGTTCGTAGGTCACGTCGGCAACCGCGAAGTCGGAACGGCCGAGCAGGGCGGCCTTGATGTGGAAAGCGCGATGGTTGTGCAGGATCTGGTTCCACCAGTGTCGGGTTACCAGTTCGGGCAGCACGACCGTGCAGAGCGCATCGCGATTGTTCTCCCGATAGGCGGCTAGATAGCGGAGTACAGGCTGGACCACAGTGCGGTAGTTGGAAACCAGAATCTCCAGCTCCGGCCTGGGGCGATTTGGGTCCCAGCCGAGCTGGTTTTCCACCCAGCTATCCCAGCTGGCATCTAGTTCGCGCGCCTCTTCGTCCGGCAGAACGCCGAGCTCGTCCTGCTTGATCTCCCCACGCGCTCGCTCAGCTTTGGGGGCCACGTCGCCAGGTTGGCCGGTGGCGATATGCAGCGCGATCACTTCATCGGCGATGGCCTGCGCATAGTGGAGCGCCCGAAGGGCGAGTACGTCGAGCCCGGAGACGGGCACGATCGCCACGCGCCGCCTCGACCCAGTGATCTCCGGGCTTTCCGACTCCTCACGCCACTCGGCGGGATAGCTCACCGCCACCACCCCAACCCGTTGCAACAGCGCCAGCTTCAGACGCAGCGACCGGGGATGGCGCAGCAGTCCCACCAAGCCGGCACTGGTTACCACGTCCGGGACCATCACAGTGATCAGGCCGGGGTGCGCTTCGCGCGACAACCGGTCAATTAGCTGGAGGAGGGGCTTCAGACGCTGGCCGCCGCCGGGTGTCTCGACCTGGACCCGAACATGGCGGTGACTGGATGCCACCGCGTCATGGATCCGGTCCGTCAGTCGCGCGTCACCGCCCAGGTTGATGGCCACGACGTCGCGTCCTAAGGTAGCCGAGTACGCCAGGGCCCTCAGAGTAGGTGGGTCGAGCGCCCAGACAGGTACCACCGTCCGATACGGATCCAGGGGTCGGTCACCTACGGCGGCGGACCTTACGCGCCGGCGGATCTCAACGTAGTGACGACCCACGAACCAGAAGAGCAGAACCAGCAATGGCACGATGATCAACACCACCCAGGCGCCTAGTCGAAATTTGACCACCATCACGATGATGTCCACTACCAGGGTCACAAAGGCACCCAGTCCGTTGACAAAGACATTGCGGCGCCAGTGACCGCGACGGTGACGTAACTGGTAACGAACCAGTGCCGCCTGCGCCAGGGTGAACGCGGTGAACACGCCGATTGCATACAGATTGATCAGGTGGTCGGTATTCGCGTCGAAGGAGACCACCACCACCACCGCCACTGCGGTCAGGAACAGGATCGCGGCGGAGTAGACGAGCCGGTCGCCGAAAGCCCCGAAGCGATGGGGCAGTCGGTCGTCTCGGGCCAGGAAAGCACACAGTCGCGGAAAGCCGTTGAAGCTCGCGTTGGCTGCCAGGATCAGTACCAAGGTGGTGGAGAACTGAATGATGTAGAAGAAGAAATGCCCGGGTCCGCGGAAGGTGTCAGAAGCAATCTGCGCTAGCACCGTGGGGCTTCCGGAGGGCTTGGGCTCGACCCCGAAAATCACGTCGAGCAAGGTGACCCCGATGAAGAGCAAGACCAGCAACGCGCCCAGGATTACCAGCGTTTTTGCGGCGTTATCACCGGGAGGGTCGCGGAAGCTGCGCACGCTGTCGGAGACCGCCTCGATCCCGGTCATGGATGAGCATCCAGAGGCGAAGGCGGTCAGCACCAGGAAGGGTGTGAGGGCTTCGGTCGGATTGATGATCGGGGGATAGACGCCGATGGCGTGGTGGGCGCCGCCGGTCAATCCAGTGAACAGCCCGACCCCAATCAGCACCAGCATCGCGCCCACGAAAAAGTAGGTCGGCAACGAGAAGAAGGCGCCCGCCTCCCGAACCCCGCGGAGGTTGCCGGCGCACAGGATGACGATCAACAAGACGGCGATCGGTAGGCGGAGCGCGGTCAAGGTCGGGAAGGCGGAGGCCAGCGCGTCAGAGCCGGAAGAGACACTGACCGACACGGTGAGTACGTAATCGATTAGAAGCGCAGCGGCGGCCACCATCGCAGGCCACTGGCCCAGATAGTCCCTGGCTACCGCGTACGACCCGCCGTCGGCCTGGCGGGTGATCACCACCTGGCGGTAGGAGATCACCACCAGCACCATCAGGACCGCGATCGCGATGGCGATCGGAAGCTCGAATACCAGCGCCCCAACTCCGGCCGCGACCAGAACCGTGAGCCCAGCCTCCGGGCCGTAGGCGACGGACGAAAGCGCATCTGAGGCGAGCGTCGGTAGCGCCTTGAAGATGGGTAGTCGCTCGCCCTCCTGAGCCGAGGTGGCGAGCGGTGGACCGAGCACCACCCGCTTGACCAGGTACTGCAGCTTGGCCAGACCGCCCCTCGGTACGTCGACCGCTGGAGTGGCCACGAGCATGCCGGCGCGACTACGCCGGAACTCACTCATTCGCTGCACCGCGACATACCGGTTGCCAGGCAGCCGACCTTGCCTCGCGATCCGTTGTTCGAGGTCGCTGCGGGGCCGGGGCTGGTTGGCAGGCCGCTGACTGCCGGAGTCGTCCGGCTGCGAATCTGAACCCTGGTCAGTCACCTCTGTCGCAGCTCTTCCCTCGCTTTGGACCAACCACTCGGATCCGCCAAGACCGCGTCCGCATCTGGACTCCTCGCCTCAAGTCGTGCCTATCACGGGACCCGCCCGAAGTAGCCGAAGTCCGGCCGCAGGATCCCGCCCGGGAGCATAACGGCCCGCTAACCTGAGCACCTTCAGATGGAGCCTGCTGCGCTGCCGTTCGAACGGGAGAAGGCCCGAGTCAGGCTCGGCTTGGCCCTGGGCTACTGGGGCGCAGCGCCCCCTCAGGATGTCGCCCTGCTGGTCGGAGAGGCGGAGAGGCTCGGGTTCGATTCGGTCTGGACTTCCGAGGCCTACGGCTCCGATGCGCTGACGCCGCTGGCGTGGTGGGGGAGGGGGACGGAGAAGCTCCGACTGGGTACGGCGGTGGCTCAGATCCATGGCCGCACCCCGGCCGCCACCGCGATGGCCGCCGCCACCCTGGACCACCTGAGTGGTGGCCGCTTCATTCTCGGGCTGGGGGCGTCCGGTCCCCAGGTGGTCGAAGGCTGGCACGGGGCGAGCTTCCAAGAGCAGCTGCAGACCACCAGGGAGTACGTGGCGATCGTCCGGCAGATCTTGCGTAGGGAGGGTCCACTTAGGTTCTCCGGGAGCCGGTATCAACTACCGCGACCAGGCGGCCAGGGCAAACCGATAACCCTCACGGTTCACCCCCGCAAACCCACCTTGCCCATTTGGCTGGCAGCTCAGGGCCCCCGCAACACGGCACTGGCCGCGGAGATTGCGGACGGTTGGTTGGCGGGCTTCCACGCGCCGGTGGCATCAGGCTGGCAGCGCCGGGCGCTAGCGGAGGGTTTCGCCAGGCGAGATCCATCACTTGACCCGTCCGGCTTCGAGGTCGCCGCCAGCCTATTTCTCGCGGTCGACGACGATTTGGAGCGGGCTGCCGATCGATTCCGACCCCTGTTGGCCCTATACATCGGAGGTATGGGCTCGGGGCGCCAGAACTTCTACTTTGACCTCTTCTCGCGGATGGGATTGGAAGAGGACGCCACCAGGGTGCGGGCTTTATTCGTGAGGGGCGAGCGAAACGCCGCGGTGCAGGCGGTGTCGACCCGGTTGGTCGAACAGGTCGCGTTGGTCGGTCCCTTGGCCAAGGTCCGCGAGGAGGCCGGGATCTGGAGTTCGTCCCTTCCCACCTTGCTGCTGGTCGGTGGACCGGTCGCGCAACTCCGTACGGCGGCCGAGCTGTTTGGCTAGGCTGGCCGCTCCCTGGGACTTCGCGGAAGGCCCGGCGGAGTTACGGTCAAACTGGGCTTCTCTCGCCCTGGTTCAGACGCCCTGGGCGCTCGTGTCCACCGGCGGCAGTAGCCATTGAGCTAGATAGGGGAGCTCACGGTGGCGGCTATCGTGGTCCAGGCCATAGCCGACCACGAAGCCTGGGCCCTCCAACCTGAAGCCGAGGTAGCGGGGATGGACGGGCATCACGCGGGCGGCTGGCCGGTCCAAAAGGGCGCAGATCTCCAGGGTGCGATCGGGCGCGGTTAGCGTCTGCACCATGGCCTGGATCGTGCGCCCGGCGTCGACGATGTCGTCGACGATGATCACCGGGCCGGTCTCAGGCAGGTTGACCCTGCCCAGAGCGCTCACCACCGGCTCGGAAACCGCCCGCTCACCTCGGTAGCTGGTCGACTGGAAGAACTCCATGCCCAGGACGTCGACCTCGTACTCCCAGAGCTGGCGAATCAGGTCGACGGCGAAAACGAACCCGCCGCGCATCACCACCACCAGCGCTACCGGGGTGCCCCGGTGCACGCTGGCGATCTCCTCGGCGATGGCCCGCACCCGCTCTTGAATCTCATCTTGAGTTGCGATCTGGCGCATGTTGAGGGCAGCCGGATCGCGGCGGTCTGTCCAGAAGGCGGGCTGAAAAACCGGCCCGGTGGCGGGCACCTGGAGGGTGGGGGCGATCATCTGCCCCGGCACCGTCGACAGCTCGGCCTCTGTGCTCAAATGGGACTCCGTCTCCGCGCCATCGGCGCCACCCCGGCGGACGGGCGCAGCCGCCGGTGGAGCAAGTATCTCCGATCGAGCCGTCTCGCCAGCGATCCCAGGAACGGGCAGGGCTTCGGATCGCGCCGTGGCCGCCCGACTCGGGAAGCCAGCTCGTAGAGGACGGCGTCAACCGAGAGCCCCGCTGAGACCAGCAGAACCAGGGTGTGGTACCAGAGGTCGGCGACCTCCGCCACCAGCTGCGCCCGATCATCCTGATGGGCCGCCAGGATTACCTCGGTTGCCTCCTCGCCTACTTTGCGACAGATCGCTGGCAGCCCCGCTTGGAAGAGTTCGGCGGTGTAAGAGTTCTCGGGCGACGCGTCTCGGCGGCTCTCGAGGGTCGACTGGAGGTGTTGGGTGCGGAGCCGGCGGCCTTGGCGCGGCGGGTCGGTCAACTGCCCACGGCCTTCGCCCGGGCCATCCGTGCCGACGGAGCCAAGGCCACCTGGCAG
>JBAWFE010000050.1:0-44638 GCA_049591595.1 Candidatus Dormiibacterota bacterium | reverse complement strand
ACCCGCTTGCAGAGTGCTCGAGAACTACACGTACCGAACTGGCTCAGCTTGCGTGGTAAACAGAGGCGCCTCGGCCCATCCCGTCCCACTCGCCACTCTCCCTGCCCCACACCCGCCCCAACCTACCGCTTGCCGCGGGTGGGCTGTGGCCCACTCGCGGCAAGCTCTTCCCGGGATGGAGGGCAGGTGCGAATGCCCGCCCGCGGCAAGCTCTGCCCGGGAAGGGATGGCAGGTGGTATGGCCCAGCCAACGCAGGCTCTGCCCGAGATGAAAGGGAAGGAGAGGCGGTGATATCTCCCGGCACTGGGCCAGCTCTGCCTGAGAAGAGACGGGTCGCTCCGGTTTCGACTGGGCCGAATTCGCCTTCTCGTCTTTTGCCAAGCCGGCCCTGGGATGTGACGGGGGTGCTTTCTCTGACTGGGTGGGGATCACTTTGGGAATGGCCCACTCCTCGCCGGTGTCTCCGGCCGACAGCTCCACCCGGGTCTCCCTTCCGCTAGTTGTGGAAGAAGGAGGAAGTGGGGTTGGACGACGCCGCTTGACCTGGTGCTTGCCCCGCTGCCCAACAGCCGCTGCCGCTGAAGCAGGCCACTACGCTCAAGTCGAGTCGGGCGACTCCTTTGGCGGCGACCCAGTGCGACCCACTCAGGGACTCCGCCAGGCCCTCCTCCCCGTTGAGGCCTACGATCCAGCAGCTGCTCTCGGTCGCGCAGCTGACCCCATGCAGGAAGGCCCCACTGGCGGCCTTGTCCGGCACCAGCCTCCAGGAACCTCCGCTCAGCTTCTCGATCAAGGGCTCGGCGCTGTCGATCGTGTGCTTGTGGCGATAGAGCAGGCCGATGCCGCCCACGGCCCAGCAGGAGTTCGCTCCGGGGCAGGTCACCGACGCGAGCTGGTTTTGGGTCTGGGTCCGCAGACTGGGGCTGGCGACCACCGTCCAGCTGCCGCCGCTGTAGGACTCGATCAGGGGCTGTCCGCTGTTCGGGGCCGGGGCGGTGTCGTTGAAGTCCTGGTCTCCCACCGCCCAGCACGAGTCGGCGCTGGAGCAGCTGACCGCATAGAGGATGTCTTCCTCGCTGGCATTCCCCGCCCGCTGGCTTTGGACGATCGACCAGGTGCTGCCGTTGAACTGCTCGACCAGGGGGAGATCGGCGCCCTCGCCAACCGCCCAGCAGTCCGAGCTGCTGACACAGGTCACCGCGGACAGTGTCGCCTGCCAGAAGGGCGGGTTTCCTTCGCTTGGTCCGGGAACGATGGTCCAACCGGCTCCGTTGTAGTGCTCCAGGAGCGGGATGTTGCCACCATCAGAGTATTCACCGACCGCCCAGCAGTCGGTGGTCGAGGGACAGGCGATCCCAGAGAGTTGGTCCTGGTAGTAGCCGGAGACAGAGTCGGCGATGCTGGGACTGCTCTGCACCGCCCACCGCGTCCCCTGGTAGGCCTCGATCAGGGAGAGTTTGTTGGATCCCTGGTAGCGGACTCCGACCGCCCAGCAGTGGGAGGAGTCAGCGCAGCTGATGGCCTCGGGCGCGTCGCTGCGCTTGGCGCCCGTAGGAGCAGCCGCCTCCTTCCAGGCCGAGCCGGCGGCCAGCTCCACCAGCGGAGCCGACCGCGGCGCTGGTCCAAGGGCTGGCCCCGCCCCACACCCCGCCAGCAGACCACTCCCGAGCACCAGCGCGAGGACGGCGCCTCCGAGCCAGGTCGACCGCCTTGGCAATCTCTGGGGAGCTCTCACAGCGACGCGAGTATCGGTGGCGGGCCGGACAACGTCAACCCCAATAGAGCCTCTTTGTTGGAGTTCAGCGATTCTGACCGGTCATAACAGCTCAGCGATTCCGACCGGCTATCAAGGACAAGATCGCCTTGAACTCAGCTGAGCCAAGGCGCGCGCTGGTGCTCACCAAGTTGGAGGCAGGGGTGCTGAGCACCGTCCGCCGGGGCAACTTCGCGGGCTGGCGAACGGCACCTGAGGAGGCTCCGGGCCCGGTATCGACCGGAGGGTGCGGGAGCGTTGGCGCACGGGAACCCGGGCCGACGGCCAGTGAACACGGCGGATCCGGCGATGGCCAAGTTGGTGGCGGAGCTGGTCGGGACGACCTACCTGGGCCTCAACGCCACCACCTCACCGAGATGCTGGGGGAGCGAGACGACTGAGCCCCCAGGCTAGGCCGCCGGGCCGGCATCCGCAGCCGGGGAGGATCGCCGAGCACTTGGGCCAGACGGCGGTCCAAGGTGATCAGCGGGGCGAGATCTCCCCCTTTGGTGCGTGGCGCCAAGGGGGCACCGTCTCGCCTCCCAACCCCCCAATCCCACTTCCCCAAATCCCCCACTAAAGTCCGTATCCCCCGCCCCAGAGGCGCGGCAAGCTCTTCTCGAGATGGAATAGGAGGTGGTGCGGGACGGGCCTCCGTAAGCTCTTCCCGAGATGGACTGGAGATGGGGCGGGTCGGCGTCCCAGGGGCTTCTCCCAGAAAGGGAGGGGATGCGGTATCTCCCGGGGAGGGAGATCCCTGCCCGAGATTGGGAGCTGCCGAACGCGGCACCCTGGAATCCTCTGGCATCAGCCTGACCGGGATCTGGCCCTCTGGCTGAGCCCCTCTCCGGGGGGGCCGAAGAGCCTGTCGCCGGCGTCCCCCAGCCCGGGCACGATGTATCCCCTGTGATCCAACTCCTGATCCAGAGCGGCGCAGAAGACAGGGACCTCGGGCAGCTCTCTCGAGAACCGACTGAAGCCCTCTTCTGACGCCACCAGGCAGATGGCCAGCAGCTCTGAGGCCCCTCTCTCTCTGACCAGACGGCAAGCCTGGATGAGCGAGCCCCCAGTTGCCAGCATGGGGTCGCAGATGACGACCGGGCGGCCTTCTAGATCCGCCGGGAGCCCGTCCAGGTAGCAGACGGCGGTGAGCGTGCTCTCGTCCCGCTTCAAACCCAGGTGGGCGACGTCGCAGCTGGGAGCAACCCGCTGGACGCCTGGGACCATGCCCAATCCGGCGCGCAGGATGGGCACCACCAAGAGCTGCTCTGAGATCTCCTGCCCAAGCGCCCTGCCGACCGGGGTCTGGACCTCTCTGCTCCTGGTCTGAAGGTGAGAGAGCGCCTCGTAGGCGAGGAAGGTGGTGAGCTCTCCCATCAGGAAGCGGAAGTGATCCGGTTCTGTGTCCCTGTCTCTGAGCTGGCTCAGGCGGTGGGCCACAATGGGGTGGTTGACGACTCTTAGCCCCTCGGCCATGGAGAGAATCATGGGGGGTGGGACTGGCCCGGGAAAGGGGCCCGCGTGGGGCTGCGAGAAGAGAGCTCTGCTGAAGGGAGAGGAGAGAGATGGGCGAGATCACTGACCAGGAGATGCTCCAGGTGGCGCTGGAGGAGGCGAGGCAGGGCTTGGCCGAGGGGGGAATCCCGATCGGGGCCGCCCTATTCGATGGTCAGGGCCAGCTCCTGGGACGGGGCCACAACCGGCGGATCCAGGAGGACGACCCGTCCATACACGGCGAGACGGACGCCTTCCGCAAGTCAGGCCGCCAGCGCAGCTACCGGAAGTCGGTCATGGTCACCACCCTGGCTCCCTGCTGGTACTGCTCGGGGCTGGTGCGCCAGTTCCAGATCGGCAAGGTGGTGGTCGGGGAGTCGGTCAACTTCAAAGGTGGTCTGGAGTGGCTCAAAGACTCAGGGGTCGAGGTGGTGGACCTCAACTCAGGAGAGTGCATCGAGCTGCTCGGCTCGTTCATCGGCTCCCACCCGCAGCTCTGGCACGAGGACATAGGCGAGGAGTAGGGACACCCATCGACTGGCAGGCAGGCGTACCGACCCGTGCTGCCCAGCCTGCTGCCCCACCTGGAGAAGGCGGGGGGTCTCCGGTCGGCGCGGAGCGGACCCCCTGGTATCTCCTGGCCCATCAGGCTTCGCTGGCCGATCTGGCGCCGCCACCCGCCGCCGGGCGAGGGGCTGATTGAGATGGGGTAGGAGCCGGGGGCAGCCAGGCGAGAGGCCCCATTGCGGCGGGAAGGGCTAGGCCGTCCCCGACTCCAAGATCGCCTCCTCCCAGGCGCTAAGGAAGCTGGCCAGTTCCCCGAGCTGCTCTGGGGAGTAGGCCAGGAGCAGCTCTCTCACTCGCCGCTGGAGCAAGCCGAAGACCGGTTCCGCTCTGGCTAGGAGCTCCGGGGTGAGCTCGACCACATGGCTGCGGCGGTCCTTCGGATGGGGCCGGCGGCGGACGTATCCGGACCGGGTCAGGCGGTCGACGGCGACGGTCACCCCACCGCTGCTCAGACCCTGGGCCCGGCCCAGCTCGGTCATGGTCAGCGGACCCCGCCCCGCGAGCAGATCAAGCAGGCGCAGGTCGGTGCGGTTGACCCCGAGCAACCGGGCCGCTCTTTGGTCGAGACCGTCGATGGCGGTGGTGACCCGGCGCAGCCGGGTGTCCACCAGCTGCAGCAGCTCCGGGTCACCCTTCAGCCCCGGGTCAGTTGACATCGTCGGCGGCCTCCTGTATCTTCGTTTGTGAGATTCTATCAAATCGAGGTAACCGTACACCATGGCGGACCCCACCCGCGCCTCGAGACGACTTCGTGAGCTCCGTCGGCTGGGCCTGGGGCTGGTCTGGCTATGCCTCATCCAGTACCTGCTCGGGATGCAGCTCAACCTGTTCGTCGCCATCCCCCGACACCACCCCGGGAGCAGCGGGTCGGACTACTTCAGCCGGGCCCTCCAGAGCGTCCTCTGGGGGATCTCCCACGGGGGTCTGCTCGCCTTCCATGTGGGCCTCGGGATCGTGCTCCTCCTGGGCTCTCTGCGGCTGGCCCTGGCCGCTTTCCAGGCACCCCCCCGGGGACTGCGCGCAATCGCGGTGCTGGGGGTGCTGGCGGTGCTGGCGGCGAGCTTCAACGGCGCCTCCTTCCTCAGCTACCACGAGGACCTCAGCTCGATGATCATGGCGTCGAGCTTCGCCGTCGCTGTCTTCTGCTTCAGCTGGGTCGTCTTCCGGGCCACCACCACGGTTCCCCAAGGGGCCGTCGCCAGCGCCTGAGGCAGGCCGGCCCGGCTCGGTGCCGGGTGCTTGGTCAGCCAGCTGACTGGCTCGGCCTAGTCCCAGTCGGGGGCGGCCTGCTCTCGGCCGTCATCCGGCAGCAGCCCCGCCTGATAGGCCAGCACCACCGCCTGGACCCGGTCGCGCAGCTCCAGCTTCATGAGGATGTGGCCGACATGGGTCTTGACCGTGGAGGCGCCCAGGTGCAGGCGCTCGGCGATCTCGGAGTTGGCCAGCCCCTGGGCCATCAGGCGCAGGACCACCAGCTCTCGCTCGGTCAGCTCGGCCCAGGGCGGCGGGCGCTCGGGATCAGGCCGGGTACGCGCCGTGTACTGGGCAATCAGACTCCTAGTGATGGCGGGGGCCAGCAGGGCCTCCCCGGCAGCCACCGTTCGCACCCCGGCCACGATCTGCTCAGGGGGAGCGTCCTTGAGCAAGAAGCCACTGGCCCCGGCCCGCAGAGCTCGGTAGACGTAATCGTCGTCGTCGAAGGTGGTCAGCACCAGCACCCGGGTACCCTCCCGGCCCGCCACCTGGGAGGTGGCCCGGATGCCGTCCATGAGGGGCATCCTTATGTCCAGGATGGCGACTTGGGGGCGGAGGGTCTGGCAGAGCCTGACCGCCTCTCTTCCGTTGCCGGCATCGGCGACCACCTCGATGTCCGGCTCCGGCTCGAAGATCAGCCTGAGCCCGGCCCGCATCAGGGGTTGGTCGTCGGCGATCACCACCCTGATCACAGAGCATCACCCAGCGGCAGCCTGGCGGAGACCCGCCAGCCGCCCTCTGGCCCAGGACCGGCCTCGGCCGAACCTCCGAAGGCGGCGGCTCGCTCGCTGATACCGACCAGGCCCTGACCGGCCCCGTCTGAGGCTAACCGGGCCCAGCCGTCGTCAGAGATCTCGACCCGGAGCTCGGCGACCAGATAGTCGAGCTTTACCTGGGCCGATTTCGCCCGGCTGTGTTTCATGGCGTTGGTCAGCGCCTCCTGGACGATCCGGTAGGCGGAGAGCTCGACACCGTCCCCGAGCTGACGCTGGTCACCCTGGACGATCAGGCTGACCTCGATCCCGGCGCCCCGGCATCGCTCCAGCAGCGGCTCCAGATTGGCCAGCTTCGGCTGGGGCAGGGCCACCCCGCCCTCCTTTCCACTCCGAGCCAGGCCCAGCAGCTTGCGAATGTCGGCCAGCGCCTCGCGTCCGACCCGCTCGATCTCCCGAAGCGCGAGTTCGGCCGAGTGCGGCTGGGAGGTGACGATGCGCCTCGCTCCGCCCGCCTGAACCACCATCACGGTGATGCTGTGGGCGATCACATCGTGGAGTTCGCGGGAGATCCGAAGCCGCTCCTGGTCGGCGGCCCGACTCATCCGCTCCGCCTGCTCCCGCTCCCTTTGCCGGTCGAGCTCCTGCAGCTCCTCGAGCCGAAGGCGGCGCTGGCGGAGATCGTCTCCGAGCACCCAGGCACTCACGAAGAGCCCGTAGTTGAAGGGAATATCGGAAAGGACCACCTGGTGCTGATGGGACCAGTCCAGCCCGAAGTTCAAAGGCAGCAGCACCGCCACCAGCACGGCCGCTAACCAGGCCAGTCGACGGGGCGCGTACTGGGCGACGGTGAAGAGACCGACCAGCACGGCGAAGGTAACCGGAAAGTCGTTCTGGTAGCCGAGCGCGACGTGGGTGAGCGCTGCGGCACCCACGACCAGGAACACTAAGAAGGGATTGTGTCGACGCCAGGCCAGGGGCAGAGATGCCAACAGAATCAACCCGACCGAGAGGGGCGTGGCCCCGGATCGAGGCGCGGGCGGTACCCAGAGCAGGAGCAGGGCCGCTCCCGCCACGACCAGGGCCAGCCCCAGGTCCGTCCCCGGAGCCAGGCGAGCCCGCCAACCTTGGAGGAGCTGCATCAGGCGCGATGGTAGCCCGGGGTAATCCCGGAGCACATCCGCCTTGAGGAGGAGATCGAGTCCGTCCCGGGGCAGGAGAAATTCACCCCTTGGACGGGCGACACCGGCCGGGGCGGGACCGAGACTCGGCGCATGACCAACCTCCAACTCACGGCCACTCGGTATCGGCATCGTCGCCTCGCCCTAACCCGGGTAGGGCTCACTTCAGCCAATCTGATCCTGGTCTTTCTGGCCGGCCTGGGCTTCGCCGGGCACCTGCTGGTCGCCGGCAACTACGGCTACTTTCGTGACGAGCTCTACTACATCGCCGCCGGCCACCATCTGGCCCTCGGCTATGTCGACTTTCCCCTCCTGATCGCGGTGCTCGCCTGGGGGATGAGAGTTCTCACCGGGGACTCCCTGGTGGCGCTCCACGTGATCCCGGCCCTGGCCGGCTCGCTGCTGATCCTGGTCACCGGGCTCACCGCCCGCGAACTGGGGGGCTCGCGGCTGGCCCAGGCACTGGCCGCCACCTCCAGCCTGGTATGCCTGACCTTCCTCGCCACCTCGTCGATCTTCTCGATGGACTCACTTGACGAGCTCTGGTGGGCCCTGATCGCCTACCTGCTGGTTCGCTTGATCCGGCGCCAGCGGTCCCGGCTTTGGCTCCTGATCGGCGCCGTCGCCGGACTCGGGATGCTCACCAAGGTCACGGTCCTGTTCTTTCTCGCCGCCATCGCCATCGGGCTGCTGGCGACCCCGGCCCGAGCGGAGTTCAAGTCCAGGTGGCCCTGGCTGGCCCTGGGGATCGCTTTGGCCGGGCTCGCCCCCTACCTGGTCTTTGAGTTTCAGACCGGGTGGCCCACCATCCTCTACTGGCACAACTACCTGGGGACGCTGGTCAGCCACTCCCCGCTCAGCTTCGCCTGTCAGCAGGTCTACGTCATGAACCCACTCACCTTGCCGCTCTGGCTAGGCGGGGAGATCTGGCTCCTGCGCGGGGGTGCCGGTCCCCGGCTTCGCGCTCTGGGAATCGCCTTCGCGGTGCTCTTTGTATGGTTCAGCGTGACGCCCTCCAAGTCTTACTACCTGGCTCCGGCCTACCCCTTTCTATTCGCCGCCGGTGGGGTCTGGTTGGCGCCCAAACTGCACCGCCTGGGCAACCATTGGCCGGGCACTCTCTCTCTCGGCCTGCTGGCCGTCAGTGGAGTTCTGCTAGCCCCCATCGCCATGCCCATCCTGCCCCCGGCTAGCTTCGCCAGCGCCTACGGCTTTCTTGGTACCGACGCCGGAGCTCAGATGGAGCAGCACCGGGGAGCACCGCTACCCCAGTGGCTGGCCGACCGTTTCGGCTGGGTATCTCTCAGCAACCGGGTCTCCCGGGTGATCAGCCAACTGCCACGCCGGGAGCAGTACTCGGCCTGCATCTTCTCCGCCAACTACGGCGAGGCGGCGGCGCTGGACTTTCTCGGTCGCAGCAAGCACCTTCCTCCCGCCATCAGCGGCAACAACAGCTACTACTTCTGGGGCCCCGGGCATTGCAGCGGACGGTCAGTGATCACGGTCGGCCTGCCGCTGACCGAGGTCGCCCAGAGCTTCGCCTCAGTCAGGGTGCTCGGCCACACCAGCTGCGCCTACTGCATGCCGGCTGAGAATGGTGTGCCGATCCTGCTCGCTCTCGACCCCAAGCGCTCTATCGCCCAGCTTTGGAAGAGCGTCGAAGATCTCAGCTGAGGGCGCGAGGCGGCTCAAGCGAATCCTGCCCCGGGGTCCAGCGCCGCCGAAACGGCCGCGGTGAGACTGCCGGCGAACTCGCGGCAACAAGCCCGCAGACATGCTCCTCGTCGGACGCGAGCCGGTGCTCCGCCGGGCACTGCCCCGGCGATTCTCCAACCCGCGACAAACTCAGGGAAGGGAGATGAGGAGGCCTGGGAGGGAGGCGGCGCGCGAGAACGCGGGCTTCGTTCAGGGATCGGACCGGAATCAGACCTGGATCGGCACCGGGGCGACCTGATCCAGCTGCTCCAGCAGGGTCACTGTCCCAATCTCCGTGAAGATCGCCCTGGCCTCCCGAGTCGCCTCCGCGTAGCCGGGAGCCGCCGGAGAAACGAGGGAGACCATATCCAGCTGGCAGAGTCCAAGATCGAGCGGGAGCTCCAGCTCCCGCCAGGCGGCGATGGCCCTGCCGTAGGCGGCGACAGCCCGGTCCTGGTCCTCGGCCAGAGCGGCCAGACCTGCCAGGACGGTGAGGCTGCAGGCGGCGGCCCACCGTCCCTTGAACGCTCCCAGCTGGGAGTGCACGGCCTGGGCTCGCTCCCGGTCCCGCATCCAGAGGGCGGCCCTGGCCTGGATGGAGAGGGCGTGGAGACTGTTCATCCCGGCGGCCTCCTGACGGACCAGGTCCGCCGACTCCTTCTGGGCCAGCTCCAGCTCGCCCTGGGTAAGGGCGACCATGGCCCGGGCCTTGACGTAGGTCAGGCGACCGGACTGGTAGAGCATCTCCTCCATCTGGGGCGCCATCTCCGCCAGCTGGCGCATGGCCTGGCCCGGATCCGAGCGCAGCGCCAGCAGCGTCGCCTGGCAGCAGCTGCGGAAAGCCTCTTCGGTGTCGAGGAGCTGGCGGCCCTCCAGACCCTGGAGGAGCCGGTCGGCGGTGGCCCACTCCCCGACGTAGATCGCCTGCTCGGTGGCATTGAGCAGGCTGACCACCTCCAGAGCGCGGCGGCCGCCCCTCCGCGCCAGCTCCGCGCAGCGCAGGGCCAGATTCACCATCTCCTTGGGATCGTCGGCGGCCATGCAAAGGCTGAGCAGCTGGACGGCCTTGGCCTGATCCAGGAGGCCAGCTGAGCTGTCCGCAAAGTCGGCCGCCGCCCGGGAGATGATGAGGGCCTCGGCATGCCGGCCCAGGCTGAAAACCGCAAAGGCGCGCTGCGCCAGAGCCTGGAGCAGCAGGCTGTCGTCCTCCAAGGAACCGGCCAGCTCCAGGCAACGCTCCGACCAGAGGAGTCCGGCCAGGGCGTCTCCCGAGAGGTCGTAGGCCGAGGCCAGCTCGACCGCCAGCCGGGCCTTGGCTCGGGCATCTCCCTCCTCGCCCAGGCTCTGGAATGACTCCTCGGCTCTGCGAATCGCCTCCGGGTAGCGATCCAGACCGCCGAGCTGAAGGGTGATGCGGGCGGTGGTCAAGGCCTGGGCCACCTGGTCTCCTTGGGCCAGGTAAAAGGCCAGCGCCGCCTCGTGGTGGCTGACTGCCAGATCCAGCTGACTGGCCTCGCCAGCGGCCTCACCGGCCAGGTCATGCAGGAGGGCCTGGGGTCTGCCCTCCTGAGCCACCTCCAGGGCATGCTCGAAGAAGGTTAGTGCCTGCTCGGGCGAGCCCAGGGCCAGGGCCCGCTGGCCGGCCAGCTGGAGCTGCTCCTGGGCCCGGGCGGCGATCTGCTCCGCCTCGGGCGCAGACGGCGCCGCCCGGTAGGCTTCCAGGTAGTGGTTGGCGACCACCCCGGCCAGCTCGTCCTCGCCGGTCGACTGGAAGTAGCCGGCTCCAGCCAGGTGCTTGCTGACCCGGTCGCGGCGGGCGATCGTCCCGTAGGCGACCTCCCGGATCAGCCCCTGGACGAATCCGAACTGTCCCCGCTGCGGTGAGCGGGGGTCCGAATCGACCGAGACCAGCTCCTTCTTCACCAGCTCTTGGAGCTGGCCCTGAAGGGAGAGGAGATCACTGCCGCTGACCGCGGCCAGGGCCTCGGGGGCGAAGGTCTTGCCCAGGACCGCGGCATCCTGGAGCAAAGACCGCTGGGAGGGTGGCAGAGCGTCCAAGCGGGACTGGATCAGGGCGTGCAATGACTGGGGGATCTCCAGGTCGGCCAGCCCCCCGACCACTTCGTAGGCGCCGTCCCGCTCGACCAGCACTCCCCGGTCCACCAGCATCCGGACCGTCTCCACCGCATAGAGCGGCACCCCCTCCGCCTGCTGACGCAGCCGCTCCAGGAGCGAAGCGGGCAGCCCCTGCACCAGACCATGGAGCAGCTCCTCCATGGCTTGATCCGAGAGGGGGTCGAGGTGGAGCGAGACGAAGCTGCGCTGATGGGCTCCCCAGGTGGGCCGGCGCTCCATCAGCTCGGGGCGGGAGAGGGTGAGGATGAGGATGGGGAGAGAGCGCAGCCACTCCGGGATCGACTCCACGAAGTCGATCAGGCCCTGGTCAGCCCACTGCAGGTCCTCGATGACCAGGACCGTGGTGCCCCGATCGGCGATCCGCTCGAAGAGGGTACGCCAGGCTGAAAAGAGCTCCTCGGGTCCTCCCGGAGGAGCTTCGTCCAGCCCCAACAGGTGGGCCAGACGGGGCAGAACCCAGCTGGCCTCCTGGGGGTCGGAGCAGAACTCCGCCACCGTCGCCTCCAGCTTGGGCAGGGCCACCGGCGGTTCCTCGGATTCGGCGATCCCAGCTCGCATCCGCACCATCTCGCCCAGGGCCCAGAAGGAGATGCCGTCCCCGTAGGCAGGGCATCTGCCTTGGTGCCAGTAGACGGTCTCGGCCACCCCATCGGCGTACTTCTGCAGCTCCCAAGCGAGCCGGCTCTTGCCGATCCCGGGCACCCCGGTGATCGAGACCAGCCGGGGGCGGCGTTCGCGGCCGGTGGCCTGGAGCAGCTCCTTGAGTAAGCGCAGCTCCTCGCCACGGCCAGTGAACGGGGGCTCAGGGCGCCCCTCTGATCCCAGGCCCCGACGCTGGCCCACGACGCGTAGCGCCCGCCAGGCCCGGACCGGTTCCAACTTGCCCTTGAGCTGGAGCTCACCGAGGTCAGCGAAGGTGACCGCCGGTATGGCGGCCTGACGGGTGGCCTCCCCCACCACCACCGATCCCCGCTCGGCCGCGGCCTGGAGCCGGGAGGCGGTGTTGACCAGGTCCCCGGCCACCATGCCCTGACCAGACGCCCCTAGGTTCACCGCCGCCTCTCCAGTCAGCACCGCCGCTCGCGCCTGGAGACCGGAGACAGCCATCCGGGTTCCCAGGGCGGCCACCTGCTCGACCAGGTCCAACGCCGCGCGGACCGCCCGCTCGGCATCGTCTTCGTTGGCAACCGGGGCTCCCCAAACCGCCATCACCGCGTCACCGATGAACTTCTCGATGGTGCCTCCGTAGCTCTCGATGATCGAGCGGCAACCGTCGAAGTAGGCGGAGAGAAGCTCCCGGACCTCCTCGGCGTCCCGCTGCTCCGATAGGGTGGTGAACCCGACCAGGTCGGCGAACAGCACCGACACCACCCGGCGCTCGGTGGTCGGCGCTTGAGCAGCCGGCGCCCGGGGCGCGACGACCGGCCCGACCGGTTTCGACTCAAGACGTTCCTCAGTGGCCGCCCCGCAGGAGGAGCAAAAGGCGTCCGCAACATCGAGGGCGGCGCCGCAGCCAGCACAGCTACGCCCCATCGGACCGCCGCACTTGAAGCAGAACCGGCTCTCCGGCCTGGCCTCCGCCCCGCAAGTTGGGCAGATCACGAGCCACCTCCCACCCAAAACCATCTGACGATGGCCGTGAGAGTACCGCGCCAGAGCGGAAGACGGCGGGTGCGGCTTGCTGAGCGGGCTGGGTATCAGGTTCACCGGGCGGCCGGGGTACTAGACCAGAAGGCCCCGATCCACCGGGCGCGGGTGACAACGCCGCAAGCCACCTGGCGAGGCTTACCGCCGCGAGGTGGGTCAGCCCCGACGCCGAAGTCTCAGGTCCGGGACTCTTCGAAAGTCTCGTTGATTACCGGTGGCCAGGGCCACCCCGTGGACCAGGGCGGTAGCCGCGATCAGGGCGTCGGGCAGACGCAGGGCCGGAACTTGACGGCGAAGGAGACCCGCCCGATCGGCGATCCTGCGATCCACCGGGATCTCCTCCAGACCCGCCAAAAAACGTCTGACCAGAGCCTCGCGGTCCCCGGCACCCGCCAAGAGCTCGGCTCTGGTGATTACGGAGTATTTGAGTCGGCCTGCTCCCCTGGGCAGCCGGCGAACTCCAGCCAGGTGATCTATGCACACGTCGGTGTCAACCAGCAGGTCGGCCACGCCCATCCCATTCGGTGCGCGACGGCACCAGTGTGGCGATCTCGGGAAGTGCTCCGAAGGTCGTCTCCAGCCCGTCGTCCTCGGCTAGGAGCAGGTCAACCGCCTCGCGCACCAAGAGAGCGATTGCGACCCCCTGCCGGCGGCCCCGCTCCGCCAACCGGGCCCGCTGCTCCTCGGAAAGGTAGACCTGTGTCCTGACTGACATATACACCAGGCAGTATACATCATGTCCGGACGCCCCTGTAGGATCCGGCTCCCGTTGGAGCGCTGGCCAGGAGTGAAGGTGGGATAGGCCCCCGGTGTCGGGTGGCTGGCCGTCGCGAGGTCGCGTCAGCCACTCAAGCCGGGCTTCCGCTGATGCGAGGTCGACCGACCCACCACCCCCACGCCGAGCTGGCAGCGGACCTGCACTGGTGTGGAGCAGGAAACGGAGGATCGGAGCGTGCTCTTCGCAGCCGAGCTCTTCAGCTCTGCCGCCAACGAGGAGACCAGCAAGCAGGAGTACCGCGGAGTGCTGCGCAGCCTGCTTCGCCACCTGGAGAAGGAGGGGGTCTCTCTCTGCTCGGAGCTGAGCTGGCCGCATCTCTACTCCTACCAGGCTTCCCTGGCGTATCTCGCCCCCACCACCCGCCACCATCGGCTGCTGCTCACCCGCCAGTTCCTGCGGTTCCTGGAGGGCTGCGGTTGGGGGGAGCGGGGGTTGGAGCGAGCGATCCGGATCCAGCCGCTGCACCCGCACCATCCCAGGCCCGCGCTCTCGCTGGAGGACCAACTGCGGCTCATCTCAGCGGCGCCCAACCAACGCACCAGGCTGCTGGTCTTGGTGTTGCTGGCATCCGGCGCCCGGCCCGGGGAGCTCTTGGCCTGCGATCTCTCCTCGCTCCAGGAGGGGCGCCTCCAACTTCGAGGCAAGACGGGGCAGCGCTGGGTGCCGCTGCCCCCCTCCCTGCGGCGGGAGCTGGAGGGAGAGATCTTCGAACGGCAGGCTGAGGGGCCTGAGGCGCCCCTCTTCCGCTCCCGGCAGGGGCGGCTCAGCCGGCGCCGACTCCGAGAGCTCACCGACGAGTGCTGCCAGCTGGCAGGAATGCCAAAGATCTCCCCGCATCAGCTCCGCCACGCCGCCTGTGCCAGGTGGCTGCGAGCGGGGGTGCCGCTGTTGCTGGTTTCCAAGGCACTGGGGCACGCCCGCCCCTCGACCACGCTGGATCACTACGCTTCGGTGATCTCGCAGGACCTCGAAGTCGGGTTGGCGGCGGATCCCTTAGAGGCGGCTTTGGCGAAGGCAGGCTAGGACTGGTAGAGGTGCCGCACCTCGGCGACACCGTTGGGTTATCTATTCCGACTAGTGCTAGACTAGTCTGGTGAACATCGGAGCCTACGAGGCCAAGACACACCTCTCCCGGCTGCTGGATGAGGTGGCCCAGGGACGGCGCTTCACCATCACCAAGCACGGGGTGCCGGTCGCGATCCTCGCTCCCGTTGGCTCGGGCCGCCAACAAGGCGTGGCGCAGGCCATCGATGAACTCGAGCGCTTTCCCAAGGGGATCACGCTCGGCGACTCGAGCCTCCGCGAACTGATCGAGGAGGGTCGCCGCTGACCTTCGTGCTGGACGCCTCGATCACCCTCGCCTGGTGCTTCGAGGATCAGGCGACTGCCTTGTCGGATTCTGTGCGCGACCGACTCGCCGACGAGCCCGCTCTGGTGCCGGAACTCTGGCCCTTCGAAGTGGCCAACGTACTTTTGACGGCCGAACGGCGAGGGCGCCTTACCCGGTCACAGGCATCGCGCTTCGTTCAGCTGCTCAATCAGCTGCCGATCACAGTGGAGGAGCTGGGTCGGGCTGGGGTGCTGGGCGCCGTCATGGCGCTGGCTCAGACTAGTGGGCTCACTTCCTACGACGCCTCCTACTTGGTCCTCGCGGCTTCCGGCGGGTTACCCCTGGCGACCACCGATACGGCGCTGCGCGAGGCGGCTCTGAGTTCTGGCGTGGCGCTGATCCAACCCCAGTGACAGGACTCAGTCACCGCCTCGACGGCCATGCCGAGCTGTCCCGACCACGAGAGCAACCCGGAAGCCAACCGAGGAGTGAGGGCGAGTTCTGCCATCGGACGCCTGATCGGCAGGAGAGGGGCACCCGACGATGAGCGAAACTGGGAACGATGACGCGCGCCTCGTTGTTTGAGTTTGCCGGCGGCGGGCCGGCATTCCTTCGGCTGGCCGCCGCGCACCACCAGCGTTGCCTCGACGGTCCGGTGCTGAACCACCCCTTCTCCCACCCCGGCAACCCACAGCATGTCGAGCGGCTCGCCGAGTACTGGGCGGAGGTGTTGGGCGGCCCTCCCACATTCTCCAGACGGTTTGGCGGGCACTCCGCGATGCTCGAGCTCCACGCTGGCACAGAGGCTGAGGCAGACCTGGGTTCACGCTTTGTCGATTGCTTCGTGCGGGCGGCCGACGATGCCGGCCTCCCCGCCGACCCGGAGTTTCGCGACGCGCTCCGGGCATACATGGAATGGGCGGTGGCAGAGGTGCTCGCTTACTCGCCGGCCAAATCCCAGGTGAGCCAGGGACTTCCGGTGCCACACTGGGGCTGGTCCGGTCTCGAATAGAGTTGATCGGGCACACTGGTGAGCCGATCAACCGAACTCTGGAGCCTCGGTCATCGCCCATGACCCCCAGCTCCTGCTGGCCGTAGCCGCCGCCGGATTCGCCGCGGGGGCGCTGAATGCGGTGGCGGGCTCCGGATCTCTACTGACATTTCCCGTGCTGTTGGCGATCGGGTACTCCCCTTTGGTGGCGAACGTCAGCAACACCGTGGGCCTGTTCGCCGGCAATGTCAGCGGGGCGGTCGGTTACCGGCGCGAACTGTCGGGCCAGCGGCGATCGGCGATCACGCTCGGAGCGTGCTCAGTCGCCGGTGGGTTGGGGGGAGCGGTGCTTCTGTTGGCCCTGCCGGCCGTCGTATTCAAGGTGGTAGTTCCGGGGCTGATCCTGCTGGCGGTCGTACTGCTCATACTGCAGCCGCGGCTGGCGCGCCGGCGCGCGTCAGGCCCGCTGACCGCTCCTGGGCGGCTGGCGCTGCGGGTGTCGGTTTTTGCCACCGCTGTCTACGGCGGCTACTTCGGGGCCGCCCAGGGCGTGATGTTCATGGCCACCCTTGGGGTCTTTCTGGACGAGTCCCTCCAGCGGCTGACCGGGCTCAAGAATGCCCTCGCCTCGGCGGCCAACGGCGCAGCCGCCGTGGTGTTCATCGCCTACGGGCCGATCGCGTGGGAACCGGCGCTGGTGCTCGCCGGGTCGAGCCTGCTGGGGGGACAGTTGGGAGCTGGCCTGGGACGCAAGCTGCCGGCGTCCGTTCTGCGCACAGTCATCGTGGTCGGCGGCTTGGCGGCCGTGATAAAGGTGCTCGTCTGAAGATCGCCCGGGGGCAAGTTCTGCGCGATTCCGAGTCCCGGGGAGTCGGCTCGGCAGGTGCGACGGTGGATAGCGTGAATCGGAGCTAGGGGCTGCCGCGAGGTTGCGTGCCCGAGACCTGGTTGTGCGCGATCGACCGGGAGCCGGCACGGACGATGGTGCCCCCTTCCGGTAGATCCACCAGTGTGGGAACTCAACCGGGCTGGTTGAACCGGGCGGTGCGCTGTCGTCGAGTGAGAATTGGTCACCACAGCGGCGCAGGCCCCAGGTCGACTCTCCGGGTCCGATCAAAGCTTTCTGGTAGATGCAGGTCCAGCCCTGGTCATCGACCCAAAGTTGGAGTGCGAGGGCCAGAGCCCCAGCCGGGAGCATCCGCTCGGCCGTCACGCAATCCGAGGTCAGCCGGACAATCCAGTTGCTCCAAATCTACACCGATATGTTGGCGAGTAGTAGATTTAGTCGATGGTGAAGCCCGAAGCCGGTGATGGGACGGCTCTCATCGATGTTCGGGAGGCATCTCGTCTGACCGGGCGCTCTCCCGAGACGGTTAGGCGCTGGGTCTGGTCGGGAAAGCTGGCCGCGAATCGCCAGGGCCATCGTCTTTTGATCTCGCGCAGTGAGGCGCTCGCGCTCGGGGCAGCCGGATCCCGCATCCTGCCGACGTCCCTGGCCGAGTGGGCGTCGGCAGCCAAGTCACTGCTGGCGCAGTACCCGGTCCGGAAAGGGAAATCGGCAGCGGACCTCGTCGTCAGCGACCGGGCCGCGCGATCGGGGGCCACTCGCCAGTCATGATCGTCGTTGACGCCAGCGTGGTCGTGGACTGGGTGGCGCCTGGCGCCGACCTCCGATCCCCGGCCATGATGACCCTAGATTCATTGATCTCACGAGGAGATGACCTAAGTGCACCCGGGCTCCTCCAGGAGGAGGTAGCCAACGCCTTGCTCACCGGGATCCGCCGCGGGCGCTGGAGTGGCACAGAAGCGGATGGGGCTCATAGGGAGCTGCTTCGACTCCCGATCCTGTTGGTCGATGATCCACGTGACCGCGCCCGGGCCTGGGAGCTAGCCCGACGCTTCGACAACCATCCCATCTACGATCTGGTTTACGTGGCCGTGGCAGAGCGCACGCACAGTCGACTGATCACGGCCGACCGGACTTTGAGATCCCTCTTGGTGGACTACCCCTGGGTGGTGGCTACTGGTCCGATCGAGGGATAGCCGGCGGGTCCTGACGCAGATCGCTTCTAACGACCGCCGTCGCTGCTGCGCCGCTCATCCCTTTTTATTTCGGGCTCGCAGTCGGAGTGGGAGTAGGAACAGCAGTCCCACTGACGCTACCACTGGCCGATGAGCTGGGCGATGGTGAGGGACTGGTGGACGGTGAGCTCGAAGGGCTCGCGGGGCCTGTGAGCGGACTGTCGCGGCGTTCCGATTGGGGTTATGAGCCAGTCCCGCGGATAGAGCTAAGGGGCGACCAGCTATTAAGCGAAGAACTGGGACAGACCCGGCTACAGTTACGCCGAGCCACACGGCCTGAGCCGGCCGGAGGTGGAATCAATACGAGGGAGGGAGGGCCCTGTGACTGCTTCGCGACGGCGAACTCTGGCGATCGCAGCGACGGGGGTTGGGCTGGTGCTCCTGCTCAGCGCTGCTGGAAGCACTACCTCGCTGACCAGCAGTCAGGCCGCCAAGGTGGTGGTCCAGTACTACAAGAGCAACCTGACGGCGAACAGCAGTCTGGATAGCGCGTTGCTCCACACCCTGGAGGAGGGCGTCTCCGCCACCATGGACGACCGGACCTACGTCCTGCTGGGTAAGGCGGGGGCGACGAGTGAAAGCGCTCCCGAGATACCCACCGACGGGGAGGTATCGATTTCACTCACGGGAGCTAGCCATCCACCGGCTGAGTTTTTGGCCCAGATCAAGTGGCCAGCGGTCAGTGGAGCGACGCCGGTAGCCGCCCAGTCTGAGTACTTGGTCCTGCGCAAGGACAGCAAGTCCGAACCCTGGCGGGTACTCTTCGAGCCGTTTCTGAATAAAGGCGCAGCGCCGCCAAGGCTGGAGGCAAAGGGTGCGGTGGTCAAGAGCGGCGGCAGCAATACCGAGTTCTCCGACTGGGCCAAATACCTGGGCGGGGCCAAGGAGCGCTTCGCTCCCGGTGTGCTGACCACCCAGTACCTGGCCACGGTCAAGCAGCAGATCGCGACCGCCCTGAGTGGCGGGGTCAGCTACACGACCTCCTATGCGGTCGGCCCCACACCCGTCACCGCCTTGTCCGTTCACGGAGGTACCTTGGAATTCGGTTCCATCGATGAGCAGGGCGAGTCCCAACCGACTCAATCTGGGAACTGCATTGCCACCGCTTCATCCGAAAGCAATCAGCTGCTGGCACTGGCGCCGGCGGGTGTTGCGTACGCCTCCGTCACCACCAAATACCTGTACCAGGCGGTGATCTTCGTGCCGCAGGACCACCATAAGTTGGCCCAGGTTCTGGGTTGGACGACCCAGCTGATGTCCGTCTCCGCGCCCGCCTGCTCGTAGAAAAGGCGGGATTGGTCTGCTCCGGAACCGACTGGCATTGCCGAGTGACCACCGGCGGTCCCAGAATACGGACGCCTGGCTACTGATCCAGGATTCTCGCCCGAGGCGGGGGGGGTACCGGAGGAGGGATGGGACAGGGGGTTACCGACGAGCGCGGCGCCGTCGTGTCAGCACGTCAGTGCGCCCCCTTGGTTGATGCGTCGCTACCTGGCGACGACGGATTGCAACGATCGGAGTCGGAACGAAGTTCGCTGCCTGAGAACATCAGCATCACTTCCCAGGGTCGTGGCAGCGGAATCGCGACGGCCTCCGGTTGGCCAGGAGGTCAGTGATGCCCTGGCGAAGAGTGAGCGCTGCCGTGTTCGCGGCATCGTTGATCGGGCTGATGGCGACTACCGCCGTCGCCAGCGCACCCTCAGGACTGAGCACTCTGCTCCCTGGACAATTTGCCTCCATCCCCGCCTCCGAACTCCCAGGTGCGCCGGCCATCTACGACGACGCTACCTGCCCCAGCAGCGAGAACTGCTACGTGGTAGGCAGTGCGTCTGGAGAGGGAATCGTCACCCGCACCAACGATGCTGGCGTCGACTGGACGACCGCGTCGATCTCCGGGAGCGGTCAGCTCGATGCCATCTCCTGCCCGACAGCCGAGACCTGTTACGTAGGTGGCAGTCTCTCCGCCAGCGGCGCCGCCGACCCCCAAGTGTTCGTGACTCAAAACGGGGGCAACAGCTGGGCCGCTGATTCGGTCCCGTCGGGAGCGGTCATCAGCTCGATCGGCTGTGGCTCGGTGAGCATATGCATGGCGGTCGGGAGCACGGGCACTACGCTGCAGAGTTCCGTCATTGCCACCCATGACGGCGGCAGCTCCTGGGTCTCCGAGACCCCACCCACCACCGCGCTGACCACGGTGCGATGCGTCGATGTCAGCCACTGCTGGGCGGCCGGTCCAGGGGCCTGGTTCACCGCCAATCAGGGGGCGTCGTGGCAGGACATGTCACCGCCCGAGCCCGGCCCGCCACCCGGCACAGGATTCCGGATTGGAAACGCCGGTTACAGCCAGACGATCGATATCGAGTTCACCTCGCCCTCCAATGGGTGGGTGGTAGGCGGCGACCAGTGCGGCGGGCAGGGAGCCACGGAATGCCCCGGCATCGCCTACCACACGACTGACGGAGGCGCCACCTGGAAGATTTCGGCGGACTCGCAAAAGTTTCCGTTTGGGTGGGAGATCGCCTGCCAACAGCTGGATTGCCTGATGGTAGATCAGAAGTTCGCCAGCTCCGAAATCGTCGACACGGTCAATGACGGCAACAGCTGGTTCAAGATGCAGGACCTCCCCACCCTCATCAACGCCCTGGCCTGCACTCCCGGTCGGACCCTGTGCGTAGCTGCCGGCGGCAATCAGAGTGGACCCGCCTTGCTGACGCTCGGCGCCAAGCCCGTGTCCAAGAACACCGGTCCGGCGCACACCCTAGCCCTTGTGGGAGAGTTCGACCTCACCGTCAGTTACGACTCCTACCAAGGTGGCACCCCGGCCGCGGGAGCGCCGCCGGTTGGACACAGCGGCCGCGATGTGGTCGACTTCGTTTACAGCTGCCCCGAAGGCCAGCAGTGCGGGGTGCGAATGACTTACCCAAATGGTTCGAGTTCCGGTGGATTGCTCGCGCCGGGGGACCTGTTCGGCCCCCCATCCACCGTCCCTCTGAGACATTCGGGTGACCACTACTACCTGGACTTCGAATCGTCTCTTCTCCCGCCGATCGCGCCACCCTCCTCCTCTCATGGCGCGGGCAAGGCCGGGCGCACTGTGGAGCTCCCGGTCACGCCGGCCAAGGTGGCTTCCGTCGAAAGCTGCTCCGGGACCTTGCTCGGTGAAAGCGAGCTCTCCCTCGACATCACCGGATTCACGACCAAGAACGGCGAGCAGGTGGCCGATGCCGTCACTGGGACGGAGCGCTGGCCGGCGGTGCGCGACTGCAGCGGCAACGCGTTCGACCACTGGATCTACGCCAACCTCACGATCAACGGGATCTCAAAGGGCAGCTCGGCGCCGCTCACCGTGAACAGCATCTCGTCTGCTCTGATAACACCGGCGGAGGCGTTCGGCAGCCCGGCAGCCGATGCCCTGGCGGCGCTGATCACGATCCTGACCGTGATTTTCATCACCTTCCCGGCTCAGCTCTTCAACTACACCCTCAAGGCCAACTACGAAGAAGTGCGGAAGTGGTGGGAGGGTCCGCTTCATTGGTTCCAACAGTTGAGAGCGCACACGAAGCATGTCTCCGTGAAGCGGCGCGACCTGGTCACCTTCGGATCGGTGGTCTTGCTCGGCGCCGTGCTGGACGGATTCCTCGACCCGAAATTCGGATTCAGTGCGAGCTCGGCGCTGACTCTGGCATCGCTCATCCTCGCCCTGCTCGTCTCCATCGCAGTCCCCAACCTGGCGGCATTCTACTATCGAAAGTTGCGCCACCGACCGACCACTTTTCGACTGCATGCGCTGCCCGCCGGGCTGACGGTGGCGCTCGTCTCCGTGCTCATCTCTCGGGTCACGTCGTTCGAGCCCGGTTACCTCTATGGATTAGTCTGCGGAGTCGCGTTCACCACCCAACTGGCTGTCCATGAGGACGGTCACGTGGCTGGGGTCTCCTCGCTCTGCAGCATGCTGGTGGCGGTGGTGGCATGGCTCATTTGGGTTCCAGTTCACTCTGCTGCGGTACTCCCAGGGGCCGCCGCTTGGCAGGTGCTGCTCAGCGATCTACTGGCCGCGGTGTTCGTTGGCGGATTGGTGGGCAATGTGGTGGGTTTGCTCCCGCTGAACTTCATGCAGGGCGGCACACTTGCCAAATGGCACAAGGGCGCTTGGGCCGCAGTGTACGGAGTCACTACTTTTGGCTTCATCCAGACCATGCTGCAGCCCAAATCTGCTGTCGCTAACCACAGCTCCGCGCCGGTGATCACCGCCCTCATCCTGTTCATCTTGTTCGGTGGCGGCTCGATCGCCTTCTACCTCTACTTTGCTCGCAAGAAGCGTGAGGGTAAGGACGAGGCGCCTGCGAATCAGGACACTGCAGCCGCTCACCACGGCCTTTGGAATCAGTTCTTGGTGGGAATCGGTCGAACACCCCGATCGCCGAGCACCGCGGCTGCCGTCCAGGCTGCGACTCCCCCCGGAGAACCCCCCTCCTGAGCTCCGGACGTCATCCGGCTTGTCGAAAGACCTCGTATCGGGCTTGAAGGAATTCCGGGTCCGGACGGTCAGGCATCGCCCGCGGTACCACCAGCAACGGTCTCCCATTTAGGTCCTGGAGTCCGTGGCGCAGCATGGCCCCGTCTACTTCGTCGAGCACGTCGTGGCGAATCTCGAGGATCGAATCCGGTCGGATGCCGACGATATTGCGGTCGAAGGCGGCGTGATGAAGCTTGCAGAGAGCCAGGCCGTTGGAGGTCACCGGTTCTCCCCGCGGGTCCCGATCCGGAATGATGTGAGCAGCGTCCATCAGGTCCGTGTGGTGGAGCTCGCACATGGCGCACGAGTTTTGACAGGCACGGAACACTCGAGAACGGAAAGCTGCCTGATGTAGACGTTGGCGAGCCAGCCTAGTCACGTAAGCGCGGCGCGCCGAGTCCGGTAGCTCGTTGGCTTCCTCCGTATCGCTGGCGAGCAAATCATCTACCGCCACTGTGAAGGTCAGCTCTCGGGGATTGTCAGCAACGATGAAGACTGGCCATTGAGGCAGGTAGCGACCTGGTTCCACGCCGTAAAAGTAGATGAGAGGAAGGCGGCGGCGCATGACCTCCCGGAGACCGCGGTTATCGCGATGGCCGATGTCGGTGCCGCGGTACCGATACTGCAAAAACCCTGCTCCACCCAGCCCATCGTCGTATGGCCGCGGACGGCCCGGGACCAGCGGGACCGTGGTGATGCTCAGGGCCACTCGAGCACGGCGGGTTTGAAGATGCCCTGCGGGCCGAGCAGCGGCACCCGGTAGCCGTTGAAATCGAAACCTCGGCGCAGGGGATCCAAGGGTAGGACCTCGCCGTGACGATCCACCAAACGGGTCAGGAACTGGAACGCCTCTAGCCGCACCTGCTGGTCGGTAGGCGGCGCTTCCATGGTTTTGATTCTCGCCGGCTTCTGATTCAGGAAGGGAGATAAACCCCGGTTCGAAGACCCGTCAGAGTCGCTCGGCGATGCTCTGGCCCTGGACGAAGAAGAGCAGGTAGTCGGGGCCTCCGGCCTTGGTGTCGGTGCCGCTCATGTTGAAGCCGCCGAAGGGGTGCACCCCCATGTAGGCACCGGTGGACCGGCGGTTGAGGTAGAGGTTGCCCACGTGGAACCGTTCCTTGGCTACAGCGATCCGTCCGGGATCCCGGCTGAAGTAAGAGCCGGAGAGGCCGTAATCGGTGCCGTTGGCAAT
Organism: Candidatus Dormiibacterota bacterium; assembly: GCA_049591595.1. GTDB lineage: Bacteria > Chloroflexota > Dormibacteria > Aeolococcales > Bog-877 > Bog-877. Next base: position 21,308 of record JBAWFE010000050.1, on the reverse strand, counting down.
CTCCAGTCCGTGCTCGAAGTCCCGGGCGCGGACCACCGCCAGGACTGGACCGAAGATCTCCTCCTGGGCGATCCTGGCGTCGGGCGCTACCCCGCCGAAGATGGTCGGCTCGATGAGATGGCCATCACCGGGTCCCCGGCCGCCACCGAGGAGCAACTCGCCCTCGCCCCTGCCCAGTTGCAGGTAGTCCAGGATCTTCTCCTCGGCGGCCCCGTCGATGACCGGTCCCACCGTCACCTCTGGGTCGACCGGGTCGCCGACCTTGAGTCGGCCGGCCAGCTCGAGCACCCGGCCCAGCACCTCGTCATAGGCGGAATCGACGAGTACCGCCCTGGACCCGGCCGAGCACTTCTGGCCCTGGTAGCCAAAGGCCGAAGCGGTGATCGCCTGGGCGGCCAGTTCACGGTCGGCAGTCTCGTCCACCACCACCGCGTTCTTGCCCCCCATCTCCAGTTGCACTCGCTTCAACCACAGCTGGCTGGGATGGACTTTGGCGGCTCGCTCGTAGATGCGCACTCCGACCTCCCGGGAGCCGGTGAAGGCGACAAAGCGGATCTGCGGGTGGTCGACCAGCGCCTCGCCGATCACGGCGCCGCGCCCGGTCAGTAGGTTGATGACCCCGGGCGGCAGCCCCAGCTCGAAGAAGATCTCCACCAGCCAGGCGGCCGTGGTGCTGGAGGTCTCGGCCGGCTTCAAGATGACGCAGTTCCCGGCCACCACCGCGGCAGTCATCATCCCGGTCGCCAGGGCCAGGGGAAAATTCCAGGGAGAGATCACCGCCCCAACCCCGAGCGGCAGGTAGCGGTACTCGGTCAGCTCTCCGGGCCAGCGCGCCATCGTGTCCCGGCTGCTCAACTCCAACGCCTGGCGGGCGTACCACTCCATCAGGTCGACGACTTCCGACACCTCACCGTCCGCCTCGTCCCAAGCTTTGCCGACCTCGTAGACCATCAGCGCCGCCAACTCCCCCCGGCGGCGGCGGACCACCTCGGCCGCCCGCAGCAGCAGGGCGGCGCGTTCGGCGACGGGAGTCCTGGACCACTCACGGAAGGCCCCCCAGCCGGACACGACAGCCCTCTCCACGTCTTCCTTCCGACCCGCCGCGTGGCGACCGATCACCTGCTGGGGATGGGCCGGGTTGTAGGACTGAACCACCTCTCCGGTCTCCACCCGCTTGCCACCGATCACCAGCGGGTAATCCCGCCCGAGCTTTCCGCGCACCTCGGCGAGGGTGCCCTCGAAGGCGGCGCGGTTGGCGGCCACCGAGAAGTCGACCGTGGGCTCGTTGCGGAAGGGCGCCAGGGGCATCGGAGGTCCTCCTTGTCGGATCGGCGTGTGGATTCGTGCTCCGCCAGCCGTCGGTCCAGGACGGTGGGGCTAGCGGCGCACCAGATTTCGAGCCAGAAAGAGCAGATTGGCCGGCCGTTCCGCCAGCCGTCGCATGAAGAAGGGATACCAGTGAGTGCCGTAAGAGGTCGCCACCAGAACCGTGAAGCCTCGCTTTAGCAGATCGCGCTGAAGCTGGGGCCGGACTCCGTAGAGCATCTGGAACTCAAAGCGGTCAAGTCCAATCTGGTGTTGCTCGGTGAAGCCGATGGCGTGCTCGATCATCCGGTCGTCGTGGGTGGCAATCGCCGTGTACCCTGCCGACTCGAGGGAGCGCTCCATCAGCCGGATGTAGTTCCGATCGACCTCGGCCTTATCGGGGAAGGCGACTTCCCGACTCTCCAGGTAGGCCCCTTTCACCAATCTCAGGCTGGGCTTGAGCGGCAGCAGGTCCTCCAGGTCGGCCTCAGTTCGGCGGAGGCAGGACTGCAGCACCGCCCCGACGTTATCAAAGCCCCGCTCGCGAAGCTTGCGGAAGCTGCTCAGGGTGGCCCCCACGTGGGTGGAGTCCTCCATGTCGATTCTCATGAAGAGTCCCAGGCTCCGGGCCACTTCTAAGAGCTTGGACATGTTGCTCACCGCCAGCTCCTCATCGAGGTCGAGTCCCACCAGCGTCAGCTTGATGGCGGCGTTGGCATTTAGCTGCTCCGAGGCGATCCGCCGAAGCAGCCGCTCGTATGCCTCTACCGCCAAAGTGGCCTCGGCCTCGGTCGCGACCGACTCGCCGAGCTCGGTGGCATTGCATTTGAATCCCTGGTCGTTGAGCCTTCGGATCAGCTGTACGTCCTGGTCCAGGGTCTCCCCAGCGACGAACCGGGAGGCCCCGAGCCGCATTCCGTACCGCCTCATGAACGCTTCGGTGAGCCGGTTCTGGGCCGCCGCCAGAATCGCCGCCCGGGCGATGCCGTTCAGGGATGGCATCCGTCAGCCGCCGCCGCAGTTGGACGGTAGAGCCGGGTCGGACTCTCCAGTGGCCATCGGGACGATGCTAGTGGAGCGTCCACCTACGCTGGCAAGCGAGATCGAGAGTGGGTGGCCGGGGGCAGGCCATCTAGATTGTTCCAGGTGAGCGAAAACGACTTCCCCATGCGTCGGCTCGGCTCCCAGGGACTGGTGGTCTCGGCCATCGGGCTTGGCTGCATGAGCATGTCTCAGGCGTACGGGCCTGCCGATGAGAACGACTCGTTGGCCACGATCGACCGAGCCTTGGAGCTGGGGATCTGCTTCCTGGACACGGCCAACGCCTACGGGGAAGGGCACAACGAAAAGCTGCTGGCTCGGGCCCTCGAGGGAAGGCGAGAACGGTTCGTCCTAGCTACCAAGTTCGGGGTCGTCCGGGATGGTGCCATGGCCAGCGGCATCAGCGGCCGGCCGGAATACGTTCGATCCTGTTGCGAGGAGTCGCTGCAACGGCTCAACACCGACCACATCGACCTGTACTACCAGCACCGAGTCGACCCCCAAGTCCCGATCGAGGACACCATCGGGGCGATGGCGGAGCTGGTCCAGGCCGGCAAGGTGCGCTTTCTGGGCCTCTCCGAGGCGAGCTCCGATTCTCTCGAGCGTGCGGCAACCACCCACCCGATCAGCGCACTTCAGAGCGAGTGGTCGCTCTGGACCAGGGACATCGAGGCCACCGTGCTCGGCACCGCGCGCCGGCTGGGGATTGGGCTGGTCCCCTACAGCCCGTTGGGCAGAGGGTTTCTGACCGGCAAGATCCGGGAGCCTGGGGACTTCGGCCCCGAGGACTTTCGCCGGGACAACCCCCGTTTCCAGGGGGAGAACTTCGAGCGGAATCTGGAGCTGGTTCGGCTGGTGGAGCAGCTCGCAAAGGAACGGGATGTGACCCCGGCCCAGCTGGCGTTGGCCTGGCTTCTGGGACAGGGTGAGGACGTGGTACCGATCCCGGGGACCAAGCACCGCAGCAATCTGGAAGAGAACGCCGGTGCCGCCACGGTGTCACTGACTCCCCCAGAGATGGAGCGGCTGAGCGCGCTGGTGCCGCCAGGGGCGTTCGCCGGGACTCGCTACGCCGACCGGGATTACGCCTACGGCTCAAGCCCACTACGAAGCTGATCCGCCGGTTCCCAGGGGACTGAGTCAGCTCGGGCGACTTACCTCTCGTAGACGACGAATGACGTCCGGTGAGCAACCTGGTCGTAGAGCGAGCGGGCCGGGGCATTGAACTCCTGGGTCTCCCAATAGGTGCTCCCGGCGCCCCTTCGATCGGCCTCTCGGAAGGCAGCCTCGAGCAGCTCTCGGGCCTGCCCCGTGCCTCTGGCTTCAGGGACTACGTACAGGTCCTCCACGTAGCAGCGATCGGTGGAGGACCAGGTCGACGGATGAAACACCAGGTGTACGAAGCCCCGCAGCCGACCGTTTTCGTCGACCGCGACCAGCCCCATCACCGGACCGGTCCCGCCTGAGAGCCGGTCGAAACTGGCCCTGGTGACCTGCTCCTCGATCTCGGCTCGGTAGAAACGGAGGTAGGCCCCCCAGAGCTGGCTCCACGAAGGGAAATCCGTCGACGCCAGCTCTCGCACCATCAGTCCCGCCTCCTAACGATCAGAAATGCTCCAGCAGCCACTGGTGGATCAGGGGCACCTGGTCCACCAGCAGGGTTAGATGTCCAGAGTCGGGGAGGTAGTGCCACTCGGCCTTTGGCAGGTGGGCAGCGAGCCACTCGCCGTGACCCCGAGGCACCATGAGGTCGTGCTGGCCCTGCCAGAGCTGGAGCGGTACCCGGATCTCCGACAGCTCGAATCCCCAGGGATCCACGAACGCCAGATCGTCGTCGATCCAGCCGTCCGCACCGTGCTCGAACGCTTCCCGGAATAGCGAAACCATCCAGTCGCCCAGGTGCTCGCGAATCGCGGCACGATCGGGAGGCGAAAGGACCGATCCCATCTCCTCGATCACCCCCTCGACCGTGGTAGCCATGGCCGCGACAGCGGCCTCATGCATAGGGCGGGTGACTGCCTCGCCCCCCAGGATCGCTGCGAACTCCTCGACGTTGCCCTCGCCCATGCCAGCCAGGAAGTCGAGCCCCTCAGCTCCGTAGGGAGCCACCGAGGCGATGGTCGACGCCGCCACCACCAGGTCAGGCAGCAAGGCGGCGCAGCTCAGCGCGTGCGGACCGCCTCCTGAGTATCCCCAGGTCGCGAGCTTGGAGAGCTCGAGTTGCTCCGCGATGGCGAGGGTGTCGTCGGCGGCTTGCCTCGCCGACCGGCCGGGTGACCGGGTGGAAGCTCCGTATCCGGGCCTGGAATACCCGATCAGGCGAATGCCCTTCTGCTCAGCGTCGCGCTGCCAGCCGTCGAAGAGTCCTCTGGCGCCCGGGGTCCCGTGGTGGACCACCACCGTCGGGTCACCAATCTCGCCGCACTCGACCACATCCAACAGCCGTCCATCGGCTGCAGTGACCTGAAGTTCCCGCACCCTCATTCCGCCCTTCCCCTCCGGTTCCAATCCGACGATTGGGACCACATGATCCTCCGCTCCAGAGACGCTCAGCCGGCGACGCAGGAGCCAGCGGTTCGGGTCAGCCCGGTCGAGTGGTGTCCTCGGCGTGGATTACCGGCGGGAGTTGCAGGTGCTGATCCAGGAGATGGGCGCAGTCGTAGAGGACCTGGAGGTGGGGCACCTGGAGATCGAGCCGCCCAGCCAACTCGACCACGGCGCCCACCGTGGCTCCCAGCTCCAGGGGTCGCCCGGCCTCCACGTCCTGGAGCATCGAGGTCTTGTGGCCCCCGACTTTGGCAGCCCCCTGGATGCGCTTCTCGATGCCAACGGGAATCTCGATCCCCAGCTCTCTCCCTACCAGTTCCACCTCTGCCATGACCGCTCTGACCAGCGCCAGCCCGGCATCGTCCGAGGTGATCTCCTCCAGGGTGGCCCCGGTCAGCGCCGAGATCGGGTTGAAGCTGGCGTTGCCCAGCAGCTTGAGCCAGAGTTCGGGCCGTATCCGCGGCTGGACAGGGGCCTTGAATCCCGCCCGGACGAGCGCCGCCGAGACCTCCTCGGTGCGAGCGGACGGTCGCCCGTCCAGCTCCCCCAAGGTGATGCGGTTGCCTTCCAGATGCTCGACATGCCCCCACTCAGCGATCCGGGCGGCCGGGTAGACGATGCAGCCGACGACCCGGCTCGACGAGATGTTCTGGGAGATCACGCCCCCCGGGTCCACCGACTCCAGCCGGGTCCCCTCCCAGGGGCCACCGAAGTCGTCGAAGAACCACCAGGGGATCCCGTTCTGGGCGCTGAAGACACTGGACTCGGGCCCCAGTGCTGCGCCCAATCGCTGAGCCAGAGGGGGAAGGCTGTGCGCCTTGACGGCAACGAACACGACGTCCGCAGTGCTCAGGGGAGAGAGGTCATCTGTGCACTCCGGGCGCACTGTGAACTCGCCGGACACACCGGTCACCCGAAGTCCATCTCGACGCATCGCCTCGAGGTGCGGACCCCTGGCGATCAGGGTTACCTCCTCCCCAGCCTGGGCCAGGCGCGCCCCCAGGAGCCCACCGGTGGCGCCGGCGCCCAGGACGACAAATCTCACAGCCGGTTCACTTCGGTGCGAGGGCCTCTGCCACGAACCGTCGCTGGACCTTGCCGGTCGCCGTACGAGGAATCGCCTCCACGATGTAGAGATGGCTGGGCACTTTGAACTCGGCCAGGTGCTCCCGGCAGTAGGCGAGGAGCGCCCGCTCGTCGGTGGCCGAGCTCAAAACCACCGCCGCCGCCACCTCCTCACCCCAGGTCGGATGGGGCACACCGAAGCAGACCGCCTCCGCCACTGCGGGATTGGCCTCCAGGACGCCATCGACCTCCAGGGGTGCGATCTTCTCCCCGCCTCGATTTATCAGCTCCTTGAGCCGCCCCGAGAGAGACAGGTAGCCTGCGCCGTCCAGGACTCCGAGGTCGCCGGTGCGGAACCAGCCATCGGTGAACGACGCGGCGTTGGCCTCAGGATTGGACTCGTATCCGTCGATCACATTCGCCCCTCGGATCACCACCTCTCCCTGGGTACCGACCGGAAGCAGTTGGCCGTCCTCAGCCATGGTGGCAATCGCCACTCCGGTTCCCTGGCCAACCGAGCCCGGTCGGCGCTCTTCTGGAGGAAGCGGATTGGATGCCATCTGGTGGCTGGCCTCGGTCATCCCGTACGCCTCCAGAACCGGCACCCCGTAGCGCAGCTCCATCTCCGCCATCTGGCCCGGACTCAAAGCCGAGCTGCAGCTCCGTACAAAGCGCAGTCTCTGACTGCCGGCGGGCCGGTTCTCCGAGGTCCGCATCAGGACCATCCGGTGAGGGGTCGGTGAGGCGCTGAACCAGGTCGGCTGGAACTCCCGAGCCAGCGCCCAGAAAGCCAGCGGGGTGAACTTCCGGGGCGTCACTACCGAACCACCGGCCGCGATGGCGGAGAGGGCAGACGCCACCAGCCCGTGGACGTGGAAGAGGGGCATGACGCAGAGCGAAACGTCGTCCTCGGTCAACTGGTAGTGATCGATGATGTGGCTAACGGAAGTTGCCAGATTGCGGTGTCGGAGGGGGACCCGCTTGGGCCGGCTGGTGGTCCCACTGGTGTGCAGCACCAGGGCCACGTCGTCAGCGGAGGCCTTGCCGACATTCCGGCCAGCATCTCCCGGACGGACGCCCTCCAGGTGGAGCCGGCCCTGGGAGTCAATCTCAACCTCGATCACCACCCCGCCGTCGGCGAGAGCATTTCTGGCCGCCTCGCCCTCACCTTTGGGCACCAGCAGAGTCCGCGCCCCGGTGTCCTCTAGGTAGAAGCGGAACTCATCCTCCTTATAGGACGGGTTCATCGGACAGGCGGTGGCGCTCACCGCCGCCGCCAAGAAGAGCACGATCGCCTCGGGTCCGTTGGGCAGGGCCATAGCCAGTCGGTCTCCCGGACCGACCCCCAGCTCCGCCAGTTGATCGGCGCCTTCGTCCACCAGCTGGCGGAGCTGGGCATGGGTGATCACCGGCCCGGCCGGCACGGTGATGGCGGGGCGGCCGGACTCGCCTCGCGCCAGCAGTTCGACCAGGGTCTTGCTCACTGGAAGCTCCTCGGAACCCGGCCGGGAGTCAGCTATCGAAGTGGTCGGGTAGTCGGGCTTTCCGCGTAATCGTTCATCCCCGACGTCCCGGCAGTGTAGCCCACGATTCGACCCTGTCGGGACGAAAATCGGCGAGTCGAGACCGGCTCTAGTTGAATTGGTGCAAACGAATGCACCTACCCCTTGACGAGCCTCGGCCGGTGGTGTACGGTCCACGAACGTATCGCGGGGAGGTACCCGCGGTCGTGGCTCGCGACGGCCCCGAGTGGGGTTGGCGAACCATGTGAAAGCGCGCGCCAGCGGGCGCGGATGAGACTCCGGGGGGGGCACCGCCAAACCAGGGGAGGATGATCGTTTTATGAGGCTGGCAACGATCTCGACCGCCGACGGACTACGGCTGCACGTCCATGGGCGTTCGGGCTACCTCGATGCTGCGGCCGAGACTGGCAACTCCGAACTGTCCACCATGGCTGGAGCGCTGGGCTCCGGACCGGACGCCTGGGAGCAACTCCGCTCACTCCAGTCACGGGAGGGGCGGGCGGTCGAGGAGTCTGAGTTTGCGGCGGCGGTCCCTCGGCCGCCCCGGATCTTGTGCTTGGGTGTCAACTACAGCGAGCATGCCCTGGAGACCGGACGCACCGTGCCCAACTGGCCCGAGTGCTTTGTCCGGGGTGCCCCCAGCCTGACCGGCCCGTACTCCGATCTGATTCGGCCAGCCCTCACGGAGCGGTTCGACTACGAGGGCGAGCTGGGAATCGTGATCGGCCGCGGTGGTCGCTACATTCCGGCCGCGCGGGCGCTGGAGGCGATCGCAGGATTCGTGGTCTGCAACGACGCCTCGGCCAGAGACTGGCAGCGCGCCGGGACCCAGTGGACCCCTGGAAAGAACTTCGACGGCACCATGCCGCTCGGACCAGAGCTGGTCACGGTCGACGAGGTCGACGTGGCTGACGTCCAGCTCACCACCACCGTCAATGGCGAGGTCAGGCAGTCGGCCAGAACCTCCCAGATGCTGGTGAACGTTCCCCGAGCTATCGAGTTCTTCTCCACCTTCACCACGCTTCAACCAGGAGATGTGATCGCTACCGGCACCCCGGGGGGCGTGGGCATGGGCCACCAGCCACCGCTATGGCTGGTTCCCGGCGACATCGTCGAAGTCACCGTAGAAGGGGTCGGCACCATCCGCAATCGGGTGGTGGCCGAGGATCCCCAGCAGGTATCACGCGCATGGGTTCCGGCCGCATCGTCGGCCCGGGGCCTCTAGAACCGACCGCACCGTAATCGGGGAGGGTCCCAATGACTTGGCTTCACCGTCGACCTGACAGCAACCGATTGTCGGCATCGAATGCCGGTTCCGATGAGCATGGCCAAAGACGGCCAGCAAGAGGCCGGCAGCTAAGTGCCGCCGTGATAGCCGTGGCAATGGGAGTGGCGGCTGCCGCCACCAGCGGAGCCATCGCCTTTGCCCCCGTGTCCGCTGCCAGCGGACCGTTGGTGATCGCGGACCTGGCCCCGTTCACCGGACCGGATGCTGCCCTGGGCGGCTACTACGCGGCTTCCTGCCTGGCGGCGACCACCGCCATGAACAATGACGGCGGAGTGCTCGGTGAGCAGTTGAGCTGCGCGAACTTCGACACCAGAGGCGATCCGGCCGACGCCGTGCCGGCGACCAACCAAATGTTCGCAACCACACCCAACCTGGCCATGGTGATCGGCTGCACCTCCGATGAGGCTGCATCGGTGGTTCCGATCATCAACTCGCACCAGATGGTGGCGTTCTGCATGACCGGACAGTCCGAGTTCGATCACGTGCATTACCCGTACTTCTTCCGGCTGGTGCCTCCGGACCTGGCTGAGTCCTATGCCATGGTCGCCATTGCCAAATACACCAAGCACTACAAGAAGATCGCGCTGGCGTTCGGAAACGACATCGGGTCGCAGACCTTCGTCAACCCCGCCCTCAAGTCGATCAAGGCGGCCGGTCTCAAGCTCACCGCAAACGTCACCCTGGACCTCACCGCCAACACCTTCCGGACCGAGGCCGAGCAGGTGGTGGAGAGCCATCCGGACGTGATCCTCACCGAGGCCCTGGGGTCGGCTGACGCCACCTTCCTCTCTGAAGTCAAGCAGCTGAACCATGGGAAAATGATCCCGGTCATCGGCACCTCGGCAACCATCGACCCGTCGTGGTTCTCGTCAGTGGGAGCGGCGATCGGCAAGAAGACGCTCGCCAAGTACTACGTCGCCGACAACCTGGTCACGGCCGCCTCGGGACCCGAATACACCCCGTTCTATGACGCCATGCAGGCAGTCAAGTCCCAGGTAACCGCCGATGACGCAGGCAGTCTCCAGACCCTGCTCTCCGGACCGGGTGCGGTCCACCTTTTTGACGGAATGAACCTGGCCGCCCTGGCCATGATCATGGCCAAAAGCACGGTCCCCAGCGTCTACAAGGCTGACATCCTAAAGATCGGCGACGGCGTGAAGGGAGCGGTCGTGGTGAACAGCTTCGCCCAAGGGAAGGCTGAACTCGCCAAGGGCAAGGCCATCCGTTACATCGGTCCCGGAGGCCCGACCAGCTTCGACAGCTTCCACGACTCGCCAGGCATTTTCCAGATCGACGGCTACAAGGCCAATGGCGCGGTCACCGTGGTGGGCGGGATCACCACAGCCGACTACCGGGCAGTCCAGTAGCCGAACCCAAGAGCTGAACCCAGACCGGGCAGGGCGAATGCCGCCCTGCCCGGTCCACTACGTCCCAGGGAACTTCTTGTCCACATGACCCTTTTCCTCGCCTCCGTCGGATTCGGGATCGTCACCGCCTCGGTGCTGGCCATCGCAGCCGTGGGATTCACCGTGCAGTTCGGGGTCACCGATGTGCTCAACCTGGCCTACGCGTCAGTGATGATCGCCTGCGCCTACATCGCCTATCTGATCAATCAGACCGGTCAGTCGGTGTGGTTGGCGATGGTGGGTGCAGCGGTGGCCGGCGGCATCATCTCCTTGGTCATCAACAAATACATCTACGCGCCATTTCAACGTCGCGGTACGTCACCAACCGCAGTGGTCATCGTTTCGCTGGGCATCTTGCTCATCATCGAATTCGCGGTCCAGGCAATCGAAGGGCCGGCGAATGTCTCCTACACCATGGGTCAGGGCGCCACCTATTCGGCGGCGGGTCTGATCCTCACCGGCGTTCAGTTGATAATCATCGCTTTGAGTCTGGCCTTCATGGTCGGCCTCCACCTGATGCTGCGATACACCCGCTTTGGGAAGGCTATGCGGGCAACCGCCGCAGACCGGACGCTTGCGCGCAACTGCGGAATTCGCACCGACCGGGTCGTGACTCTCGCCTGCCTGATCACCGGTGCCTTGTGCGGGGTTGCCGGCACGGTTTTCGCCATCAATTCGGGTAGTTTCGGAGCTACCAGCGCGGACCTATTTCTGGTCCTGATCCTCGCCGCAGTTTTTCTCGGCGGGCCCGGACAGCCGTACGGAGCAATGCTGGGTGCACTGGTGATCGGCGTTGCGACCGAGGTCAGCGCCGTGTTCATCACCTCGGACTATAAATATGTATCAGCCTTCGTCATTCTGCTTGTGATTCTGGCGGTGCGGCCTCGGGGAATCTTCAACGCCGGAGCCATTGGCTGACGTCGTGGATTCAACTATTGGTCGACGAATGAGGGCACGTCGTACGCTGGACACAGTCCGGTCGGAGCGTCCTGAGTGAGCCAGGCGACTCTCTTCTACCTGGCCAATCTTTTGGTGTACGGCGGTGTCGACGCGATCGCCTGCCTCGGGCTCTCGATGCAGTTCGGCGTGGGCGGGGTCAGCAACTTCGGCTACATCATCTTTCAGGCGGCCGGGGCCTATACAGCGGCGGTGCTCTCACTGCCTTCGGATCATGCCAATGGCGGGTTCCAGAGTTACATCGGCGGCTTTGGTCTGCCTTTCCCTATCCCCTGGATCGGAGCTGCGCTGGCGGGCGGTCTGGTAGCCCTGCCGTTCACCCTGCTGGTGGGGAGGCGGCTCACCGGTCAGGTGGCCGCGATCGGACTGTTGGTTACGGCGGTTATGGCGAACCTTCTGGTGAACAACTTCGTCCCCCTATTCAACGGTGCGGCTGGGCTCTCGCTCGTCCCCCAACCCCTGCAGAACGTGGTCAACCCGCAGAGCCAGGCCTACCAGTGGGTCTATGGGGTGGTCGGCGTGCTGATCGCGGTCGGGGTTTACTTTCTCTTCCGCCGCCTGACCGAATCTCCCTACGGACGCAGCCTGCGGGCCATGCGCGACAACAGCCCGGTGGCCGACGCCCTCGGCAAGGACCTGCTGAGCCTGCGCACCGCGATGCTGGTGGTCGGAGGAATGGCCGCTGGGCTTTCGGGGGGAATCCTGGTGGGATTCATCACCTTGTGGTCCCCTGGCGCTTGGGGTTACGCCGAGACGATCGTCCTGTTCGCCGCGGTCATCATCGGCGGCACCGGCAACCACAAAGGAGCAATCCTGGGTGCCATCCTCGTACCGCTGGGATTCGAGGAAGCCACGCGCTTCATACCGGCCATCGGTGCACCTGGTCTGATCCCGGCCTTGCAATGGGTGGCGATCGGCGTCTTGATCGTGACGTTTCTCTGGTTCCGCCCCCAGGGCATCATCCCCGAATCACGCCGGCGCATCTTCGCCAAGGCCCTGGCGGCCCGCGGGGGCACATTTGAGTCTGTGGTCCCGCGTCCCTCGGTGGCTGTCCGTCGGCTGAGCCCAGCTGGCGGGGCAGTAAATAAGGAGGGACCGATCCTCATCACCGAGGAGGTCGGGGTCAACTTCGGCGGGGTACGGGCGGTCGACGGGTTCAGCATCCGCATCGAGCGCGCTCGCCTGACCGGCCTGATCGGCCCCAATGGGGCGGGCAAATCGACGCTCCTGTCAGCCGTGGCTGGGACCGTCAAGACGACTGAGGGAAGGATCATCTACCAGGGTCAGGATGTGACGCGCGAACACACCTACCTGCGGGCGCGCTCGGGGCTGGTGCGCACCTTCCAGCTGGCCAGTGAGTTCAAGCGCCTCACGGTCGTTGAGAACTTGCTCGCGGCGGTCCCCGAACAGCGGGGCGACACCTTCCGAGGGGCTCTGCGGGGGCGCCGCTACTGGGGTAGCGAGGAAGCCGCTGCGATCGACCAGGCGAAGGAGCTGATGGATCAGTTTGGCCTCACCGAGTACGCTGATACCTACGCTGGCAATCTGTCCGGAGGGCAGCGCCGGCTGGTGGAGATCATGCGGGCCATCATGGCCCGGCCCGAGCTTCTCCTCCTCGACGAGCCCATGGCAGGGATCCACCCGACGTTGGCCCGCAAGATCGGCAAGAGCCTTCAGGAGCTGTGCGCCAACGGCATGACCATCCTCCTGGTGGAGCACGAGCTGGCCTTCATGGACGAGTTCTGCGAGCCGGTCATCGTGATGGCCGAGGGTCGGGTTCTAGCCGAAGGCAGCATGGCCGAGCTGCGCGGCCAGTCCGAGGTCGTGGAGGCCTACCTTGTCGGCTGAACCAGGATCTCCTACGGCCCATCGTCACGGGGCCGCACTGGCGACCGAGCTCGTATCCGCTGGGTACGCCGGGCGGGCCGTCGTCCAGGAGATCTCCATCCGGGTCTCTCCGGGAGAGGTGGTCTCGGTGGTCGGACCCAACGGCTCCGGAAAGAGCACCCTGCTCAAAGCCCTTGTGGGTGTGGTCCAGGTGCTCTCGGGAAAAGTTCTCTGGGACGGAATGGAGGTCACCAACTGGGGCCCCGACGCGGCCGCCCGCGCCGGAGTGGGCTACGTGCCCCAGGTGGATGACGTATTCGCGCCGCTCACGGTGCGCGAGAACCTGGAGATGGGTGGCTACCTCCTACCTGTCCGCGAGGTTCCAGCCCGGATAACCCACGTTCTAGAGGTGTTCCCGCAGCTCGCCAAGATGCTCTCGCGCAAGGCGGGACGGCTCTCGGGAGGCGAACGCAAGATGCTGGCCATGGGCCGGGTGCTGATGCTGGAGCCGCGAGCGTTCATTCTCGACGAGCCGACGGCCAACCTGGCGCCGGCGCTAGCCCAGTCACTTCTCGACGACCACGTCCGGCAACTGAGCGCCACCGGCGCCTCGGTGTTGGTCGTAGAGCAGCGGGCACGAGCCGTGTTGGCGATCTCAGATCGCACGTATGTGCTGACAGGAGGCAGGTGTCAGATGGAGGGGGTGCCGGCCGATCTGATCGCCAGGCCGGACTTCGTCGACACCTTCCTGGGCGGCCGGCGCCGGGCTGGCGATCCCGGGGAGGAGTGACCTAGAGCAGGCGGGGCAGTAGCCCAACCCACCAGATGTCAGTTCGTGCCGATGCAAGTCCCGAGGGTAGTCCCCCACTCCCGTCCTCGTTTGCGCCGGCCGTGATGATCTGCCCGAGGACACCCACTTTTCTTCCGTAGGGATGGCCGAGCCACCGAGCTACGAGCCAGTGTCAACTTCGCTCAGCTAGGGCCATCACCCCAACGGGCTATTGACATGTTGCGGGCGACAACATATGCTGCCGCGTGGCCGAGCAGGCGCCGCCGGCGGGCGGCCGGGGATCAAGGGGCTGGCCGGTTGGCGAGATGACTTCCAGCGTGGGTCGGCGAGTCTGCCAGTTCTCGTCGAACTCCCATCCGTCGGGAGGTGAACTCCGTGGGACCAGGGGCCAGCGTCTAGGGAGGGTTCGGGCAGTCTACGACTGATCAGCGAGGTCAAACCGCAGCCCCTGCGGGGTGTGCGTCAGTGAAGTAAGGGCATCTGTAAACGTTAGGAAAGTTAGGAGTGGCAAGGCATGGGAAGACGAGACAGGATCGGTAGCCCTCGAGTGGGCGCCCTTCGAATGATGGTGCTAGGAGTGTCGGCCCTAGCCGTCGTGGTGTTTGGTGCCGGTGGCTCCGTGAGCGCGGCGACTCGGCCCACCAAAGCGGTTACCACATCGGCCAGCAAACTTTCGACGGGCTCGTTCAACCGGAACTTCTCCGCGATGTCCGGGCTCAAGTCACTGGTCAAGGAAGGCAAGGGTGGAATCACAGCGATCCTGCCGGACACGGTCAGCTCGGCGCGCTACACCGAGTTCGATGCCCCCTTCTTGACCACGGCTCTACAGACGGCCGGACTGCCGGCATCCGACATCACGGTCGAGAACGCTGACGGCGTCGACGCCACTGAGCTAAGCGATGCCCAGGCGGCTGTCACCGCCGGCTCCAAGGTGCTCATCATGGACCCGCTCGACTCCGGGGTCGGTGCGGAAATCGAGAGCTACGCCAAGAGCCACGGAGTCGATGTCATTGACTACGACCGGCTGACCCTCGGTGGTAGCCGCGAGTACTACGTGAGCTTCAACAACGTGAAGGTCGGCGAGCTCATCGGCAAGGGATTCGTCGCCTGCGTGTCGGCGTGGCACGTGAAGAAGCCCGAAGTGATGGTGATGCACGGTGCGACCACCGACAACAACGCCACTCTCTTCGCCCAGGGCTACGACAAGGTGCTCGCGCCGTACTTCAAGTCCGGCAAGTACGTTGACGTGGCCAACACCGCCGGGAGCTGGGATCCGCCGACGGCGCTGACCGAGTTCCAGCAGGCCTACACGGCCCACTCGACCATCAACTCGGCGGTGATCCCCAACGATGAGACCGGCGCTCCGATCATCAGCTACCTGCAGTCGCTCCACATCAAGCCCAAGACCTTCCCGACCACCGGTCAGGATGCCACCTTGGTCGGTCTGCAGAACGTACTCAGCGGCTACCAGTGCGGCACTGTCTACAAGCCCATCTACGAAGAGGCGCAGGCGGCCGTGGCGCTCGCTGTCTATCTGCGAGCGGGCAAGACCCCTCCGGCCTCCCTGGTCAACACCACCACCGAGGACACCGTGAACAACGTCGCGGTGCCGTCAGTTCTTCTAGCCCCCGAGTGGGTGACCGCTAAGAACATGAACTCGACGGTGATCGCCGACGACTTCGTGCCCGCGTTCCAGCTTTGCGCCGGTTCGTTCGCCAGTACCTGCAAGAAGGCTGGGATCAAGCCCTGACGCTATCTGACTGAACTTTCCTAAGAGTGTCGACTTCCACGACTGGCCCAAGCCGGGCACCCGGTAGGGGCGGGGACGATGCGTCCCCACCCCCGCCGGGCGACGGCGAGCCGCTGCTCGAGTTGAGGGGCATCTGCAAGAACTTCGGTCCGGTGCAAGCACTGGTCGGGATCGACCTCGCGTTGCAGCCGGGCAAGGTGACCGCCCTGGTGGGTGACAACGGAGCCGGGAAGACGGCGATGATCAAGACCATCTCCGGCATCTGGCCTCCGGACGACGGCTCGATCCTCTGGCAGGGCCGGGCGGTCCACCTACACAGCCCCAAGGACGCCACCGCCCTTGGGATCACCACCGTTTACCAGGATCTCGCCCTCTGTGACAATCTCGACATCGTGCAGAACATGTTCCTGGGGCACGAACCGTTGCATTTCGGAACGCTCGACGAAGTCACTATGGAATTGACCGCTCGCCAGACCTTGGACTCCCTCGCGGTCACCACCGTGCGCTCGATCCGCCAGCCGGTGGCGTCTCTCTCCGGCGGCCAGCGGCAGACGGTGGCCGTGGCTCGAGCGGTGATGGCCCACTCCAAACTGGTGATCCTGGACGAACCGACAGCCGCCCTGGGAGTCGCTCAGACCGCCATGGTCTTGGGGTTGGTCAAGCGGCTGGCCGAGCAGTCGGTCACGGTTCTCATGGTCTCTCACAACCTCAACGATGTCTTCCAGGTTGCCGACCGGCTCGCCGTTCTGTACTTGGGCCACCTGGTAGCGGACGGGCCAGCTGCCGAGTTCGATCGCCAGCTGGCGGTGGAGTACATGACCACCGGCCGTGCCCAACGAGCGACGAGCTCAGGTCCCAGCTCGGCATGACTACGACCAGCGCCGGTCCGACCGGATCAGATACCGAGCCCGGTGAGGGCCGTCAAGGCGCGACTGCTCTGAACGAGGAGACACAGACCTCGGCTGCCGCCCAGGAGGCAGCCCTGGCGATTGCCCCTGAATTAGTCGCGACCTCGGTCAGCGGCTACTTGCGCGCCTGGTGGATGCGGGTCCGGGGCGGGGATACCGGCGTGCTGCCGATTGTGATCGGACTGGCGGTGATCGTTCTCATCTTCCAGTCCCAGAGCAGCCTGTTCCTCTCCGCCGGGAACATCACCAACCTGCTGGTGCAGGGGACGGTCTTCGTGCTCTTCGGCTTGGCAGAGGTGTTCGTGCTCCTCCTCGGCGAGATCGACCTCTCGGTCGGTTTCGTGGCGGGATTTGGAGCGGTGGTGGTGGCCCTCCTGGTCGGGCCGGTGGGGCTGCCCTGGTATCTGGCGGTCATCGCCGGTCTTGCGACTACCACCGCCATCGGTGTCGTTCACGGAACTTTGATCACCCGGCTGCACCTGCCGTCCTTCGTGGTGACCCTCGCCGGATTGCTGTTCTGGGAAGGAGCGATGATCCAGTTGGTCAACATCACCAGCCCCACCAGCGGCGGCGTGATCTCCATCTCCAACAATCCGGTGATCTTCAACCTGGTGAACGGCAACATGACCGCGATCGAGGGCTGGATCACCCTGATCGTGGTGATGGGGCTCTATATCACCCTCACTCTCCGCAGAGAGGCTCGCCGCCGCAGTCGCGGGCTGATCGCGCCCCCGATCAGGCTGACCGTCCTTCGGCTGACCCTGGTCAGCGTAGCCGGGGTTCTCCTGGTGCTGATCTTCAACACCCAGCGGGGAACGGCGGCATCTCCGTTCAGCGGAATCCCGCCGGTGGTCCCCGGCGTACTCGTGGTTCTGGTGGCGGCCAGCTTCCTCCTCAGCTCGACCCGCTTCGGCCGCTACGTGTACGCGATCGGTGGCAACGCTGAGGCCGCCCGTCGGGCCGGGGTCAACCTGACCTGGGTTAGGACCGCTGCCTTCGGTCTCTCGGGCCTGACAGCTGGGTTGGCCGGCATTGTCTACGAGTCCCGCCTCGGTTCCATCGCCACCGACATCGATGGCGGAACGTACGTCCTGTACGCGGTGGCAGCTGCGGTAATCGGCGGCGCGAGCCTATTCGGAGGTCGCGGCAAACCGGTGCACGCGCTGCTCGGGGGAGTGGTCATTGCCGCCATCTACAACGGCATGGGGCTGCTGCAGATGTCGGCACCGGTCCAATACATGGTCACCGGGCTGGTGCTCCTCGGAGCGCTGACAGTCGATCGCGTGGCCCGCCGTGGACGGGCGTTCAGAAGCGCCGACGGCTAACTCCACCGACATCCACCAAGACGGCGCGGCGGGGACGGCCGGACCGAGATCCCGGGAAAGCCTCTGCCCGGAGCCGAACCAGCGACCGCATCGGGGGGAAAGTGGCGCGGACTGAGCGCGGGGCGACCCAGGAGGCTGTTCGTCGTCACAACCTCGCCACTCTGTTAGGTCATCTGCACCGGCACGGGCCCACCTCACGGGCTCAGTTGACGCGGCTGCTGGGACTCAATCGAGCGACGATCGGAACCCTGGTGGACGAGCTCGCCAGCCGGCGATTGGCGATCGAGGAGTCTGAACCGGAACGGGGCGCCTTGGGGCGCCCCTCCAAGGTGATCAGCGCGCGGTCAGACACCTTCATGGTGATCGCGGTTGAGATCGGAGTTGACGCGATCACCCTGGCCCTGGTCAGCCTGGGCGGGATGGTGATCGACCGGGACCGGTGCCTGCTCTCCACCGACGAGGACCGCTCCTTCTCGAGGGTGGTCCAGAGCATCACTGAGCTGGCCGCGTCGCTGCTGCTCCGCTCCAAGGGGTCGTTCACAACGGTGGCGATGGGGGTCGCCGTGCCCGGAGCGGTGCACCCAGGAGACGGGGTGGTGCACTTCGCGCCCAACCTAGGCTGGCGGAACACCCCACTGGCGGAGAGCCTCCGGGGATCGATGGGCGGAGATGCCGTCGTCCTGGTGGGTAACGACGCCAATCTGGGGGCGATGGCCGAGCACTCACGGGGGATCGCGAGCGGCGTCAACGATCTGGTGTACCTGCACGCCGAGGCCGGGGTCGGGGGCGGGATCATCACCGCCGGCCGAATGCTGGAAGGCAGCTCCGGCTACGGCGGCGAGGTCGGACACATGCAGGTCAATCCGGACGGCTCCGCCTGCCGGTGCGGAGCCCGCGGCTGCTGGGAGACAGAGGTCGGCGAGGACGCCCTGGTCAGACGGGCCGGGTTCCAGCCAGGGGGCAGCTCGCCTGCCGAGCAGGTGTTGCGGCTGGCTCAGGAGGGCGACCCCGCCTGCCTGATGGCGGTCGAGGTGACCGCCCGCTGGATCAGCGTAGGCCTGATCGACCTGGTCAACAGCCTCAACCCGGAAATGCTGATCTTGGGAGGCATGTTTGAAGAACTCCTAGACCTCGCTCGACCGACGATCTTCGAGCTACTGCATCAGGGAATCTATGACGCTGAGCACCAGCGAGTGGAGCTGGTCAAGCCTCGCTTCGGACGGGACGCGGTCCTGATCGGAGCAGCGGAGCTGGCTCTTCAGGTGATCCTCAACGACCCGGCCTCGGTGCCGCTCTGCGACCCCCAGGAGCGGGCACCGATCGTGCCACTCCCCACCAGATTCGAAGGTATCGCTCACAGTCAACTCGAGTCCGTGCCGAAGTTCGGACGGAGCTGAGGCTGGGATCAGGCGCGGGGCGGCACGGATCGGGTCAAGGCCTGGGCGGCGAGGAGCCCAAGCGAGAAGGAGTCGAACACCGGAATTCCCGCCTTTCGTAGTCTGTCGAAGGCATCCTGGCAGGCAACCTCGGGCAGGCTCCAGGTAACCACTAACGGCTTCTCGCCGCGGCGAGCTGTGCGTATCAGGTCGTCCGCCACCACCCGGGCTGCGTCGCCCATGATGGTCGAGAGCGAGACCAGGATCACATCGACGTCGGGCGACTCCACGACGCAATCCATGGCCTGCCCAAGCAGCGCAGGATCCCTGAGGACGTTCGCTGTGGTATCGATCGGATTGGCGACCGATGCGAAAGTCGGCAGCACCGACCGGAGGCCTGCGGTAGTCGCCGCACCCCAGGACGGAAGCGTCAAACCGTGCCCGAGAGCGCCGTCCGCCAGCAGGCTGCAGGCGGCGCCGGAAGTGGCCACGACGCCCAGACGCGGTCCCTGGGCGGGCGGCTGCCAGTCCAGGGCCTCGCAGACCGCGATCAGTTCCGTCAGGTCGGTGACCCGAGTCGCTCCGCTGTCCCGGATCACCTGGTCGTACAGCTGGTCTCGCCCCGCCAGAGCGCCGGTGTGGGAGCGGGCAGCGACCGCACCGGCCTCCGTGACTCCGCTGCGCAGCACCACCAGTCCCTTGCCCGCTGAGGTCACCGCCTGAACGGCCAGAGCGAACTCGCGACCGTCCTCTACCCCTTCTAAGAAGAGTCCGACCGTGCGGGTACTCGGGTCCCGGGCCAAGTACTGAAGAAAATCCGGGATCGTGAGGTCGGTTTGGTTTCCGACACAGAAGAACCTAGCGGTGCCCAGGTGGTGTGCCCACGAACGGACTAGGAGACTGCCGCCCAGCGCCCCACTCTGGGTGACGAAGGAGACCGAGCCGGCCACCGCACCGGGGAAGTCCAGGGCCCGGCTGAAGGTGAGCGGGAGATCGCCCGAGACCCCGATCGAGTTGACCCCACAGACGCGGATCCCCCGTCTCCGAGCGGTCTCTCGGACCTGCTCCTCCAGCGACTCGCGGCCGGCCTCCTTGAAGCCGCTGGCAAACACGATCGCCGATTCGATTCCCTGGTCGGCGCATTCCCCGAGTAGCCCAGAGACTGCCTCAGCCGACGTGGCAATCACGGCCACGTCAACCCCTGGAGGCAACTCTCCCACCGTGGGGACGGTGGCCAGGTTTCCAATCTGAGAGGTTCGTGAGTTGACCAGTCGTACCCGGTCGGCGAAACCCCGCTCTTGAAGGTAGTGCAGGACCCGACCGCCCGGCTTGCCAATGTCCGAACTGGCGCCGATCAGAGCGACCAAGCGAGGCGACACCATGCGACCTATCGCGACTTCCGCCAAGCCATGGTCCCCCCTGGCAGGAGGCGACGGCCGAATCGTGCTGGGCGCCGCCGAGACCACCCGCAGGTCCACCGCCACCGGCCCGTCGGCGGTCAGGATCACCGCATTGAGGTCCAGTTCCTCGACCACTTCGTGCTCCGCCAGAAGTCGGGAGACGGCCTTCACCAGCTGGGCAACGTTCGGGTCTTCCGCGCCCAGGATCGCCAACGTCATCTCCTCGGCGTCACCCGTGCTGAGAGGAAGCAGACGCGCACGGGTCTGCTGCATCACCTCCGCGAGAGACCCTCCAAGGCCCAGCAGAATGACCGGGCCGAAGACAGGGTCGCGCCGGCCCCCCAGAATCAGCTCTCTGCCTGATGGAACCTGGTCCTGGACCAAGAACCCTGCCCCGAGCCGGAGCTCCGCCGCCCGCTCAGTGAGCCTGGCCCAGGCGTCGGTGAGCTCCAGCTCCGAATCCAGCCCCAGAGCAACCAAGCCCAAGGGGGACTTGTGAGCCCAGGTGAGCCCCTTCAGACAGATCGCTCGTGACTCGCCAAGCCTGTAGAACTCGAGTGCTTCCGCCAAACTGCGGCAGACGGCACTTCGGGGGTGATTGATGCCGTACTCGTCCAGAGTCTGCCAGTCCAGGGCGGGCTGGACTGGCCCGGAGGCACCGGTCGGTGGCTCGGTGGTCGGCTCTTCCAAGAGGGAACTCCCCAGTGGGGCGGTAACTGCCTAGGGACCTCCGCTCCAACCCAAGATCCCCGGCCCTTGAGTGGGCTGCCCGCTCGCCCCAGGCTGGCGGAGCCGTGCGG
>JBAWFE010000049.1:0-2368 GCA_049591595.1 Candidatus Dormiibacterota bacterium | reverse complement strand
GCTGGAGTTCGCCACCGATGAGGGGGCGGAGTTCGATCGAACTGTGGTCATCGATGCCGCCGAATTGGTCCCCCACGTCACCTGGGGCACCAACCCCGGCATGGTGGCGCATGTGACCGGGCGCATTCCCAAGTTGAGCGAGTTCACAAGTGAGCTGGAACGCCAGCAGGCGGCGAGGGCACTGGAGTACATGGGACTTACCGAGGGCACCGCGATCGAGGAGATCGCGATCGACCGGGTCTTCATCGGCTCCTGCACCAACGGCCGTTTGGAGGACCTGCGGGCGGCGGCGGCCATCGCTGCCGGGGGCCGGGTCCATCCGGGGGTCCGGGCGATGGTGGTGCCCGGCTCCCAGTCCGTGAAACGGGCCGCCGAGGAGGAGGGGCTCGACCGGATCTTCACCGACGCCGGCTTCGAGTGGCGGGATGCCGGCTGCTCGATGTGCCTCGGGATGAACCCGGATGTGCTGGCCTCCGGCGAGCGCTGCGCCTCGACCTCGAACCGCAACTTCGAGGGCCGCCAGGGCGCCGGTGGAAGGACCCATCTGGTAAGTCCTTCGATGGCTGCCGCAGCGGCGCTGCACGGCCACTTTGTCGACGTCCGCACGCTGAAGCCGGCCCTTCTGGCCACTGTCGGGTAGGTCACTCCATGAAAGCCTTCACGACTCATGAGGGGCTCTGCGCGGTGCTCAGCCGAGACGATGTCGACACCGATCAGATCATCCCCAAGCAGTTCCTGAAGCGCACCGATCGGAACGACTACGGGGACGGCTGCTTCTTCGCCTGGAGGTACGACGATCAGGGCCAGCCGCGGGGCGACTTCGAGCTGAACCAGTCCTCCTACCGGGGCGCCAGCATCCTGATCACCGGGCGCAACTTCGGTTGCGGTTCATCCCGGGAACATGCGGTTTGGGCGCTCCTAGGGATGGGCTTCAGCGTGGTCATCGCTCCATCCTTCGCGGACATCTTCACCGCCAACGCTCTGCAGAACGGACTGCTCCCGGTCCAGCTGCCCGCCGACGTGGTGGCGGGACTGCGCCTGCGTGCGGCCGCAGGTCGCTACCGTCTTGCGGTCGACCTCGAAATGCAGCAATTACGTGACCATGGCGGTCTGATCTCCGACTTTGTCATCGACCCCTTCTGGCGGGATTGCTTGCTGAGCGGTCGCGATCCGATCGCCATGGCGCTAAGCCACAATGAAGCGATCTCGGCCTTCGAGGTGACTCGGCCTGGGTGGCGTCCGGTCACCACGGCGAAGGAAGTCTTCTCGTAGCGGTCCCGATCGCGTCGCCCCCCGCAAGTCGGAGCTCCACCGTCCCCGCCGTTCACTGGGATTACAGCCGCCTGCGGTCTTCACAGCGGCCTTCAACAGCCAGAATCTCACCCGCTGTACTAACAAACCGGTCCCCTCAGCTCATTGCGACTCCGTAGCCGGGTTTGAACGGGGCTCCTTCGGTCCGCCATTTGACACGGCACGATGGCGATCGTCTCGTCCATCCGCATCCACGCGCAGACCGGATGACCGGTCACCCATCGGTACCCGCACGTCGCTCGCCCGCCAGAGACGACTCCCCTGTATGCGGGGATTGGCCGTATTACAACGAAGGACAAGGCTCAGGAAGCGATGGGCTCGGCGGCCAAGGGCCGAGGAGCCGCGGTATCCGGCCTAATGTCCAGTTCTGCAGCGGGGGCTGGTCGGCCAATGAAGTATCCCTGTGCGAGGTCGCAGCCAACTCCCGTCAGCAGGCCCAAGGTGGCACTGTCCTCGATACCTTCTGCCACGACTCTCAGTCCTTGAGTGTGAGCCAGCTCTACCGTCGCACGTACGAGAGCCAGATCTCGCCTGTTCAATTTGTTAAGCTTCGTGATGAACGTGCGGTCGAGCTTGAGCTCCCCTACGGCGAGATCGCCGAGATAAGCGAGGGACGTGTATCCGGCCCCGAAGTCATCAATCGACACGACGATGCCCATATCCCGCAGCTGCGCGATGGCGGATTTGCACTTTTCGAAGTCCGAAATCACCGTGGTCTCAGTGATCTCAATGATCAACAACGACGCGGGTAGATGGTGATGGGACAGACGAGATCGCACCAGGTCAATGAACGCAGGGTCCAGCAGGTTGCTCACGGAGATGTTGATCGCCACCTCCAGAGCGCGCCCGGTAGACCGCCAAGTGCTGCACTGGACAAGAGCTTGCTCCAGCACTTGCGCGGTTAGGGACTGCATCAGACCGGCCTCCTCGGCCAGGGGCAGGAATTCTAGCGGGGGCACTAGGCCTAAGCGCGGGTGGGGCCATCGAAGGAGCGCCTCGACGCTGTTGATTTCGCCAGAGCGGAGATCGAGTTGTGGCTGGTAATGCAGTATGAGGT
>JBAWFE010000048.1:0-2410 GCA_049591595.1 Candidatus Dormiibacterota bacterium | reverse complement strand
GCCTGCCGAGCGCCTTGGAGACCAGCCGCGTGTCGAACCCATCGGCCGAGTGTTCGATCAGAACCGTGCCCATCGCGAGGTCGGCGACCGCCGCCGCGACCTGATGCAAGGTCGGGGCGCCGCCGAGCATGGAACTGTTGATCCCGTGGACTCGGCGGGCATAGGGATTGATGTGGTCGGCGGTGTGAACCAAGCTCTCCAACGAGATCCGGGCATCGGGCGGCTGATCGTCAGCGCCTAGGAGAAACCGCACCGCACCGAGTTCGACCATCCGATGGGGGAAATGTCCTGTCGTCTCGCAGTCGAGGGCGACAAAGCTGAGTGCCGACAGTTCGGTCTCCAGTGCGGGCCGCTCCGCCAGCGCCGGGTCCACCGCCGCGAGCGCTGGCGGGTTGTGGAACGGGGCGGCCTCAGGGGACGCCGGGCCGAGCCTTGGGATCAGCCGTTCACCGGGCCCGCCGATCCCCCGCTGTCGGCCTCGCTTGGGGCGGGGAGCGGAGGAGGGAAGCGCGGGCGGCACATCTCGAGCGGCATCGGGAAGTGGGCGGTCCACCGCCCCATCCTATCGATGTGCCCCAATCGTCACCGGGCCGAGGGAGCCGCTGATCGGGGGAGTCAGCCCCCGCGGATATACTCGGCCGTAGTTTGCCCTTTCTCGCCACCGGGCTTAGCCACCATCTGGCGCCCCTGCCGGTTCGCGAGCGACTCCACCTGGATGAAGCTCAGATCGTGGAGGCGCTCCGAGCGCTGGTAGGACATGCCGGTCTAACCGGTGCTGTATGCCTCAGCACCTGCAACCGGACCGAGTTCTACGTCACCACCAGGGATGATCGCCAGAGCGAGCAGGCAACGGCCCGCTTCTTTCATTACTTCTCGCCCGGCCCCGCTGATGCCGAACTCATTTACAGCCACCCTGGTCGGACTGGGCTCCATCACACATTCCGAGTTGCCAGCGGACTGGACAGCGTGGTCCTGGGCGAGGCCCAGGTGCTGGCCCAGTTCAAACGGGCCCACCGGCTGGCCCAGCAGGCAGGAACCATCGACGCCGAACTCGATCTTGTCATGCGGCGTGCAGTGGAGACCGCCAAGCGGGTGAGGACCTCCACCGGCATTTCGCGCCAGGCGGTTGGATACGGCCAGGCGGCAATCTCGATCGCCAAGGAGCATTTGGGTGATCTGCGGGGTCGCGGTGCCGTAATCGTGGGGGCGGGTAGTGTCGGCAGCGCCACGGCCCGGTTGCTCAAGCGGGCCGGAGCCGCGCCCCTCTTCATCGTCCGCCGGGGCCACAAAGCGGAGGCTCTCGCCAAGGCCCAGGGGGCGGAGCTGGTTGAGCTGGCGCAGCTGCCGGAGCTGGCCCACGAGCTTCAACTGATCATCGCCAGCACCAGCAGCGAGGATCGGGTCCTAAGCGAGGGTCTCATCTCCGAAGTGCGACTGGCCCAGGATCGGGATCAACGTCTGCTGATCCTGGACCTGGCGGTGCCCAGGGACGTCGAGCCGGAGGCAACGAAGGTAGACGGGGTGACTCTTCTTGATCTGGACCAGTTGGGCGAGGTCATCCGCCAGAACCTGAGCCAGCGTGAGCGCCACCGCCCGGCCGCCGAGGCGGTGGTGGAGGCGGCGATCACCGAGCTGGAGCTGGAGTTGGGAAGGCGCGCGGCGGTGCCGCTGATCACCGCGCTCGTGGACCGGGCGGAGCTTGTCCGGCAGGGCGAACTCGCCCGGACCCTGGCCCGGATGAGGCCGCTCAGCGAAGAGGAGCGCGCCCACCTGGATCGGCTCACCCAAGCGATCGCCGCCAAACTGCTCCACCACCCCATCGCCTTTCTGCGCCAGCATGCGGACGACCCCGAGCGGCGCCAGTTGGTGGAGGAGGCGTTCGGTCTGGAGGGAGCGCGGGACGATTGATCGCGCTCGCCACCCGGGGGAGCGCCCTCGCCCGGGCTCAGGCCGAGCTGGCGATGACCGCGCTGCGCTCGAAATTCCCCGAAGAGGAGTTCCAGGCAGTGGTAGTGGACTCCGACGGTGATCTTAGCCCTGCCACCCTGGCTCCCGACCTGCCTGGGCAGGGTTGGTTCACTTCACGGCTGGAGCGAGCCTTGCTCAGCGGTCAGCTGGAGGGAGCGGTGCATAGCGCCAAGGACCTGCCTACAGATCTCTCCCCAGAGCTCGTGCTCGCAGGTTTTCTACCCCGAGGTGACCCCAGGGACGCGTTGGTGACCCCTGGGGAGGTGACCTTGTCAGAGCTCTCCCCGGGCGCCCGCGTCGGCACCTCCTCGCCGCGGCGCGCGGCGCAGCTGCTGGCCCTCCGACCCGACCTCGCGGTGTTGACGATCCGGGGCAATGTCGATACCCGGGTCCGCAAGGTTCACGATGGGGAGTTCGATGCCTGCGTGATCGCCTTGGCTGG
>JBAWFE010000047.1:0-1826 GCA_049591595.1 Candidatus Dormiibacterota bacterium | reverse complement strand
GATGGTGTTGGGAAAACCGCCCACGGCTAGCAGTTTCGCCTTATACCCAGCGGGCGACAAGGACGAGACCAAGAGGCGCCGTTGCAGGAGAAGCGTCGGCCGGCAATGCCATGGGGCGAGGACGGCTGCACCGGAGCCCAGGGTGGCGATGGAACCCGCGCACTCCGATCTGAGCAGGGCTCGGCGTCCGACGAACTCCACCTTTAGCTTCGGGCCAGGGCCGGTTCTCGATCGGGGTCCCATCCGCGGCACTTCGAACGGGAGTGCGCACAGTCGCTGAGTCGGGCGTCCAACGACGAACCCGTGTGCAGCTTGGGGGTACCCTTCGGAGTGCATTCGAGCGGTCTGAAGGAGTCGCGTAGGTGCTTTGTACGAACTGCGGGAAGGAGACGCTCCCGGGCGACGAGTTCTGCGACGAGTGTGGGTCGCCGATCGCGGACGGGTGTGCCGCCTGTGGATTCGTGAATCGCGTTGGCGCAAAGTTCTGCCGGAAATGCGGCGCCCCTACTGAGTCCCCGATCCCTACCGCGACGGTGCCGAACTCGGCTTCGGTGGCTTCACCCACCACTGCCCCAGGTGACCTGGTCGAGCTCCGGATCGTCTCCGTTCTGTTCGCAGATCTCGTCGGCTTCACCACGCTCTCGGAGGCGCGGGACCCAGAGGAGGTCCGCGAGCTGCTCAGCCGCTACTTCGATGTCTCCCGGGAGTTGGTCGAGCGCTAAGGAGGAACGGTCGAGAAGTTCATTGGGGACGCGGTAATGGCGGTGTGGGGTGCTCCCGTCGCCCAGGAGGACGACGCCGAGCGGGCAGTGCGGGCGGCCCTGGACCTGGTCGCGGCGGTCTCCACTCTTGGGGAGGAGGTCCATGCTCCTCGGCTCTCGGCGCGGGCCGGGGTGCTCACCGGAACTGCCGCGGTGGACTTGGGTGCCCAAGGCCAGGGGATGGTGGCCGCGGACCTGGTCAACACGGCTTCGCGCATCCAAACCCAGAGCCAACCGGGCACGGTGTTGGTGGGCGAGAGCACCAAGCGGGCCACCGAGGCAGCCATCGCCTACGAAGACGCCGGGAGCCATGAATTGAAGGGCAAGGCCGAGCCGATACCGCTGTTTCGGGCAGTGCGAGTGGTGGCCGGCAGGGGGGGTCTACTCAAGTCCGAGCGGCTCGAACCGCCCTTCGTTGGCCGGGACCGCGAGTTCAGGCTGGTAAAGGACGTGCTTCACGCGGGTACCGAGAGCCGGCGGGCTCACCTGGTCCAGGTGACGGGGATCGCGGGCATCGGCAAGTCCCGACTGGCCTGGGAGTTCTTCAAATACATGGACGGCTTGAAATCAGGCTACTTCTGGCACCGAGGAAGGTGTCTCGCTTACGGCCAGGGGGTGACGTACTTCGCCCTGGCGGAGATGGTCAGCGGCAGAGCCGCCATCCTGGAGGCGGAGGACCGCGACTCGGCGCTCGCCAAGCTCCAGGCGACAGTGGATGAATTCATCCCCGACGCCGAGGACCGGAAATTCGTGTTTCCCCGGCTGGCCCACCTCATCGGCCTGGAGGAACGATCGGCGCCCGACAAGCAGGATCTGTTCGCCGCCTGGCGGCTCTTCTTTGAACGGCTCGCTGAGCAGAGCCCGGTACTGATGGTGTTCGAGGACATGCAGTGGGCGGACCCCTCGCTTCAGGAGTTCATCACCTATTTGATGGAGTGGTCTCGGGCCTTTCCTATTTTCGTGATGAGCCTGGTCCGACTCGACTCCCCGGCCCCCGGACTGGCGGCGACGACCCGCAATGCCACCTTGATCCACCTCGAGCCACTGTCGTCGGCGGACATGGAC
>JBAWFE010000046.1:0-11418 GCA_049591595.1 Candidatus Dormiibacterota bacterium | reverse complement strand
CGACAAATCGCCCGTTGGCAGCTTGGACTCGAACGGGAACTCGGGGACTTACGTTGGCGCAGCCGGCCAGGGCCAAAGAGGCGAGGACCAGAAGCGCTCCCGATCTGCGCATGACTACAGGCCCCGTCCCTGTCCGTCAAGGTGAGAGATCGTGGTCCACGCTAGGTGCCCGGGCTTCGATCCCCCACTGCCCCGCAACCCCTTGCTCAGAACCACTTTCCTCAGCCCCTCCTGGTGCCGACCAGCCGAGTGTAGCCTCCGCTCGGACCCCGAAGCCCGCACTACTGGTGCCCGTCGGGCCTATGAGCGTCGGGAGCCGCTCCTGCTCGCACCCGCCCTATGCTCTATGCCGCACGGCTGGCATGTTGGAGGCGAGCGTCAGGACATGGCTGATATACAGTTCGAGGGCGACGACTTGGTGCTGGTGCTAAGCCGTCTGGAGAAGGTGGAGGGAGTTCACGGCGATATCCGGGTGCCCCTTTCATCGGTGCGTCAGGTGGAGGTGGTGGACCGTCCGCTCGAACTGATCCAGGGGTTCAAGCTGCCGGGAACAGGAATCCCCGGGAGGACCGCAGTCGGGACCTGGGTCAGCCCCGATGGGAAAACCTTCGCCGTCGAGCACCACGCCAGCCGAGGCATCGTGGTGAAGCTGGAAGGTCAGGCCTATGAACAGCTCGTCGTCGGCTCGGAGAATCCTGAGGCGCTCGCCGAAAGTGTGCGGACCGCGATGGGCAGTCGCGGACAGTAGCTCCCCACCCGAATAGCGCTAGATCCAGTGCCGTCGACGAAATAGGAATAGCTGGATCACCAGCGACCCGACCATGAGCACGATCCCCCCGGCAAAGGCGGCCCCGGACGGCTGGACGACTCCGGTGAGGTAGCCGAAGTTCATCCCGAAGAAGCCGGTTAGGAAGGTGAGTGGCAGAAAAAGGCTGGCCATCACCGTGAGTGTCTTCATGGTGCCATTCAGCCGGTTGGAAACCGTGGACAGGTAGGTGTCCATGGCCCCGGAGAGCAGGTCCCGGAGGGAGTCGACGGTCTCGTACTGGCGGACCAGGTGATCGTAGACGTCACGGAAGTACAAGGACGCGTCGGCATCATTGGGATCAAGGGACTGGGTCACCAAGCGCTGAAAGGAATCGCGCTGAGCCCCCAGGATCCGACGAAGGTCGGTCACCGTGTGCTTGAGTTCGGTGATGTGGGCCAGATCTGCCTGATCGACTGTCCTCACCAACCGGTCCTCTAGAGCGTCTACCTCCTCGTCAATGGCGTCCAGAGCCGGGAAGGCCGAGTCGACGATCGCCTCCGTGACCAAGTAGGTGAGGAACATCGACTTCCCCTGGGTCAGCGAGGCGTCGACTCCCAACCGCCGCCGTACCTCGGCCAGGGCTGGATTCGACTCCTGGTGGATGCTCACGATCCAGGTCGGCGAGATACAGAGGAATTGCTCCCGAAGCACCACCTTCTGCTTTGACCACTCCAGGGCGATCAGGACCAAGAAGACGTATCCCGGGTAGTCCTCCCACTTCGGGCGCTGACCCCCGTGTTGGACGTCTTCAATAGTCAGCTTGTGAATGCCGAACCCGGACTCCAAGAGGTCGTAGTCGGCCTCTTTGGGGGCCTCGATGTCTAGCCACAGCGGGCTGCTCTTCACTTTTAGCGCGGTCTTGAGCCGGGGCAGGTCGCAGTCTTCCTCGAGCCCCTTAGCGGTCACCAGCCAATGCATGGAGTGGGACTCTAGCGGAGCCGGCGCCCCGGTCTAAAGGGGCACGGTGCGCGGCGGCTGTCAGCCTCCGAGGTAAGACATCTCCGGCTTGCCGACTCCGGCCGGCTGCCTGGTCTGGCTCGAACGGAGTTCCGAGTAGCGATCCGCTCGAACCCCCCAGATCGCTCTCAGCTCCTCGATGAGCTCCTCTCGGTCAACGCCGTGCCGAAGGCTCGGACGAAGGTCATGGCCCAGCCGCGCAAACAGGCAGGTGTGCAGCTTGCCGTCGGCGGTCAGGCGCAGCCTGGAGCAGGCACCGCAGAAGGGCTCCGTGACCGAGCTGATCACGCCGATCTCACCGCCACCGTCCAGATATCGGTATCCCTGGGCGACGTCGCCCGAGTGGCTGGCCGCCACCGCCTCCAATGGCCACTCTGCCCCGATCAACCTCAAGACTTCCGCGCTTGGGAGCACCTCCTCCATCCGCCAGCCGTGGCTCTCTCCCACATCCATGTACTCGATCAGGCGAAGAACGTAGCCGTGCTGTCGAGCGAACACCGCCAAATCCAGGATGCCGTCCTCATTCAGCCCGCGGCGGATCACGGCGTTCAGCTTGATCGGCCCGAGCCCTGCCTCGGCGGCCGCCTCGATGCCCTCCAGCACCGGCTCTATCGCCAGGTCCACTCCGTTCATCAGCCGAAAGACCTGGGGATCGATGGAGTCGAGGCTCACCGTGACCCGCCGCAGCCCGGCCGCCGCCAAGGCTCGGGCCGAGCGCGCCAGCAGGAACCCGTTGGTGGTCATCGCCAAATCTGCCACCTTCGGCAGGGCGCTCAGCATCTCGACCAAAGTCGGCAGATCGCGACGGAGCAGCGGCTCGCCGCCGGTCAGCCTCACCTTGGTCACTCCCAGCCAGGTGGCGGCCTCGACCACCCTGGTGATCTCCTCGAAGGTCAAGATCTCCGAGCGGGGCAGAAAGCGGAATCCCGGTCCGAAGGTCTCTTTGGGCATGCAGTACCGGCAGCGGAAATTGCACCGGTCAGTTACCGAGACTCGGAGGTCGCGTAACTCGCGCCCGAGGAGGTCTGTGGTGGCCATCACTGACCTCATCCTATCCCGGGCCCACTCGACCGACCGCCTGGAGAGGAAACTCCGACCGGTTCCCGGTCGACTAGTGGGCGACCGCCGCTCGCAGTGACTCCCGCAGCGACCCCATGGTGCTCATCACTGCGGTGGGCTCGTATCCGCAATGAGCCATGCAATTGGCGCACTTGGGGTTCCGTCCCCGGCCGTAGTTTTCCCACTCGGTGGTCTCCAGCAGCTCCTTGTAGGACCCGACGTACCCATCTGAGAGGAGATAGCAGGGTCGCTGCCAGCCGAAGATCGAGTAGCAGGGAATGCCCCAGGCAGTGCAGGAGAAGTCCACCTTCCCTTCCAGAAAGTCCAGGAACAGAGGTGAGTGGTTAAGCCGCCACTTCTTGCGCCGACCGTCCGCGAAAGCCTCTTTGAAGATCGCCCGAGTGCGCTCGACGCCCATGAAGTGGTCCTGGTCGGGAGCCTTCTCATACGCGTATGCGGGTGAGATCTGCATGTTGTCGACCTTGAGGTCGTCGTTCAGGAAGTCGAGCACGTCGCGCACTGAGGTGGCGTCGTCCTGGGTGAAAAACGTGGTGTTGGTGGTCACCCGGAAGCCTCGGCTCTTCGCCTCCTTGATGGCCGCCACCGCCTTGTCGAAGACGCCGTCCCGGCAGACGGATTCGTCATGGCGCTTCTTGAGACCGTCCATGTGGATCGACCAGGCGAAGTAGGGGTTGGGCTTGAAGAGGTCGATCTTGCGCTCCATCAGAATTGCATTGGTGCAGAGGTAGACGAACTTCTTGCGCTCCAGGAGCGCCCCCACGATCTGATCGATCTCCTTGTGCACCAGCGGCTCCCCACCGGCAATCGAGACGACCGGGGCGCCACACTCCTCGATCGCGTCGATGCACTGCTGTACCGATAGCCGACGCCGCAGGATGTCGTCCGGGTGCTGAATCTTGCCGCACCCGGCACATTCCAGATTGCACTGATAGAGAGGCTCCAGCTGCAACACCAGGGGGAACTTATCGATGTGGTGCAGTCGTTGGTTCATCAGATAGGCACCGACCTTCACCTTCTGACGCAACGGAATGGACATGCCCTACCTCACAAGTGCCGCCTGATCCTCAGATATCGTTTAGGACTCTAAACCTTACGACAGTTGTAGAGTCAACCGATGGCCGCGCTCCGCCCTAAGACCGGTCCCGACGCGGGGCTGCTCAAGATAGGCGAAGCGGCCACCCTCACCGGAGTCAGTCCCGGCAGGATCCGTCACTACCAGAGTCAGGGCCTGCTTCAGCCGGCGCGCAGTCGAAGCGGCTACCGGTACTTCAGCGCGGACGATCTGGTCCGTCTCCTGCAGATTGACTTGCTCCGCAGCTTGGGCATGGGTCTTCTCGATATCCGTAACTCCTTGCCGGGTCAGGTCAAAGATGACTCGCTTAGGGATACGCTCCAGCGGCATCGTGAAACCCTCCGAGTGGAACGGGATCGATTAGAGCGCCTTTTGGTCGCAATTGATCTCGCCCTGGAGTCGGAGAACGCCAGCGCAGAGTCCGTCGCCACTTTACTGTCTACGGCAAATTCCACTCCGCGGGACAGCCTCGGCATATTCGGCCGACTGAGCAAGCCGCTCTCCGAGGAAGCAGCCCAGATCTACCAAGAGATCCTGGGCGGTGGATGGGGGCTTCCGGTGCCCTCGATCTTCGGTCGGATGCTCCTACCGGCGGCAGTGACCGAGCTACTGGAACAGATTGCCCACGCCCACGGGTACCAGGAGCTCTTCCAACGAGTGCGCGACCTAGCAGTGGAAATTTTGCACTTGCCGATCCCCCCAGCGACGGGGCCCAAGGCTCCTGCCCAGGTGGCCGAATTCTGGCTGCGAGGTCTGGCGTCGGACCCACTACCGCTCGAGGTCCAGTTGGCGCTCGACCAGACCATCCCTCGAATACGAGAGCTCGAGGTACTCAACCAGGGATTTCAGCTCTGGGCCGAGTCCTTCTCACCCCCCGCCGCCGAAGTTCTTCGGTTGCTGGAGGACGCGGCGGATCGACAGGGGTTGCTGGTGCTGGGAGTCCTAATCGCCAAACAGCAGAGCCGCCGGCGACAACGAGTGACGCCCACCCTATCGTAGCCGACATACCCCCGGGGGGTATACTTAATGCGGTTCGGCCACCCTCCGAATTTTCGGTGGATACACACATATTGGAACTGCTGGCGTCCGGATTGCGAGAGTCCGGGGAGATGTTCTGGGAGACCCTATGGGCGCTCGTCCTGGGCTTCTCTCTCTCGGGCGCCGTGCAGGCGTTCGTTTCTCGCGGGGAGATGAAGCGCCTGCTGGGCGACGCGGGGCCCCTGGCGCTGCTGCGGGCGACGGGGTTCGGCGCCGCCTCATCCTCCTGCTCCTATGCGTCAGCCGCCATGGCCAAGTCCCTCTTTGCCGACGGCGCGGACTTCGTCACGGCGATGGTGTTCATGTTCGCGTCGACCAACTTGGTGATCGAGCTAGGGATCGTGCTGGCGGTGTTGATCGGCTGGCAGTTCACTGCTAGCGAATGCTTCGGCGGGATCCTCATGATCGTCCTCTTCGTCATGACCGCCCGGGTGACAATCAGTCCGGCCCTAATTGAAGGAGCTCGAGCCCGCCTGGGGGCCACCACCGTAGTTCGGGGAGTGCGTGACGACCCCTCGTCGGACGCGCCCTCGTTGCGCACCAGGTTGCGCTCCAGGTCACTCTGGCGGGCGGCTGCCGGCTACGCCTTCGCCGACCTACGCATGCTGCGGAAGGAGATAGCGGGCGGATTCCTGGTGGCGGGGTTCCTGGCCGCCTTGGTCCCTGCAGCCGTCTGGCGAGATCTCTTCCTATCCGGGCATGGGCTGGCGTCATCGGTTGAGAACGCCGCCATCGGTCCCCTCATCGCCATGCTCAGCTTCGTCTGCTCAGTAGGCAACGTCCCACTCGCCGCCGCCCTTTGGAAAGGTGGCATCAGCTTCGGTGGCGTGGCCAGCTTCCTCTACGCCGACCTGATCACCCTCCCGTTGCTCCTGATTTACCGCAAGTACTACGGAGGGCGTTTGACGCTGCGTCTCGTCGGCACCTTCTGGCTGGTGATGTCGGCGGCGGGACTCGCAACCCAGTACCTGTTTCAAGCTCTCGGCGCGGTTCCTCGTTCTCGACCACACCAGATCGCTTTTCACGCCTTCGGATGGAACCCCACCAGCGGGCTCGACCTGGTCGCCTTGCTCCTGATGATCGGGGGGTTCCTATTGGTCCACCGAGCGGCGCCGGATGATCCCGAGGGCCGCTTCGCGCTGGATCCCGTCTGCGGCATGCAGGTGGAGCGGAGCTCGGCTCCGGCTCGGCTGACTTCGGCTGTTGGTGAGATCTACTTCTGCTCCGATCGCTGCCGTGATCGATTCCAACAACACCCCGAGCGCTTCAGCACGGTAGGCTCGGACTCGACCATGCCCCCTCCCTCTACCCAGCACGTCGACCCGGTGTGCAAGATGCCGGTCGAACCCGCGAGCGCTGGCGCTCATCTCATTCATCAAGGTGAGGCGATCTGGTTCTGCTCACTTGGGTGTCTGGAGCGCTTTCGGCAGGATCCGGATCGGTACCACGGAGGGTCAGCTCCGACTGCAGCGACCGAGGACAGGGTCACCGAGCTCGACCCCGTCTGCGGGATGGAGTTCTCCCCCACCGCTGCGAGTCCGGAGGCGGTCCACGAAGGGCGACGCTTCTACTTCTGCTCATCGGGCTGCCGCGAGCGCTTTCTCCAGCACCCGGAGAGCTTCAGCAGAATGCGTTCACTTACCCTTCCCAGCACCCAGCCTGAGTTCCCGATCGATCCTATCTGCGGCATGAGCGTGGACCCGGCAGATCCCGGGGCGAAGCTGGAGTTTCCCGGCGAGACCGTGTATTTCTGTTGCCAACCGTGCGCGGACGAGTACGCCGCGGCTCGCCCGGTTAGAGCCTGAGCGCCCGCAACAGGACTTAAATTGAAAAAACGAAGGATCGCTTCATCGCCCGCCAGCGCCACCGCCACCGCCATGGCCGCTGACGAGCCGCCCTTCCGACGGGGCTCCTACCAGGCAAGCAAGCAGGAGCTGCTGGTCCGGTTTCAGCGAGTCCTGGGTCAGGTTGGCGGCATCTCCCGGATGGTCGAGGACGAGCGGTACTGCCCCGAGGTGCTGGTTCAGATCCGGTCCGTTACCGCCGCGCTAGACCAGATCGGCTACCTTCTCTTGCGCGATCACTTGGCCCACTGCGTGGCCGACGGGGTGCGCGCCGGTGAGGGAGACGCATACCTGGACGAAGTGATGGAGGTCATCCGCGGCTACAGCCGCCGCTGAACTAGTTGCGAGCCGGGTTGATTAGGCCAGCACCGGTAGAGCTACAGCACGTCCAACCCGGCGACTGCTGCGATCGCCGCGGCCTTCTGGGCGGCTCCCGGCTGTCAGCTCCGGCTGCCGTCGACGCTGGGCGACCGACCAGGGTCTGGTACTCGGATCTCCCGCAGCTACAGGACCTTCAGCAGTTCACCGGCCTTAGCGGTCCACTCCGAGCAGACCTCAGATGAGGAAGAGCGCGATGCCGACGACGTACCCCAGGGTGAGCACGATCGCGAGCGCCACCAGACAGGGGACGGAGAGACCCACACAGCCACAGCCTGGGGTTCGGGCGTAGACGCGAGGACGCCTCAATCAATCGGCTCCTGCGCAAATTGGGGACTGGAGTCGGCACGACCATCATGTCACGACTTGGCCACACCCCCGGATTGCCCTTAGGATTCCGAATCTCGACTTCGACTGGGGGGATCAGGTCATCAAATGATGGCGGCGGTCGTCGCCGCGAGTACCATCCCGGCGGGAACTCTGGAGTTGGGCCAGACGCAGCTGGCTACCTTCGACCTTCTGGTATCGGTTCCCCACACAGCATGCAAACTCCCGGCTCGCGGCTCCACCGGTGGTGCCCATCGGTGCTCCCCCGGCAACGGCCGGTCGATCGCGGGCGGGTCAACTCGCCCGCTACCGGCGCCGCCTCGGTGACAGACGTCTTCCGAGTCCGCTCAGCTGCGGCGGCCAGAGCCCGTACCGGAGTGTCGCGAAGCCGCTTGGCGAGCGCAGGCCGATCGAGCACGATCCCGACGACCAGAAGTCCTAGTCCTACCGCGACACAGGTCCATCCCGAAATGGGCGTGAGTTGGTTCGCGAGCAGGAGCGCACCGCCCACCAGGAGGGCCGCAGCGGCGACAAGAAGCACACTCGGAAGTCCGGTGTTCCTCACCTTCTGAGTGTAGGCGCACTCCCGCGAAATGGTGCTACCTCGGTGCAAACTGCCCGGGTTGATCTCATCGGGGAGGTCTTCCAGGGTGAATTGGCGCGAGAACGGCCAAATTACTCCTTGGCGATCATCACCTCGGTCGACTTGACCACAGCCAGTACGGCGTCGCCCACCTTGATCTCGAGGCTCTCGGCGGAGTCTCTGGTGATGGCAGCCACCACTTCTTCGCCCCCGGCGAGTCGGACCACAACCGTCGACATGACTCCACCGTGCTCAATGCCGACGACGATGCCGGGGAGCTGATTGCGAGCACTGATCTTCACTCCACAACTCTAGCCCCGGAGTGGAGTTGACGTCGCTGTCCGGCCCCCTCCCCATAGGGTTCCGCTCTCAACTCGGGTTCGGACGAGATGAACAAATGACCGCCCCGAATCGTACCCATCAGTTGTGACGAGCGATTCACGAGCCGGACGGAAAGAGGTCCCGGTGAGGACCGATCCCGGGCTTGGTGGACCGACGAGTATGCGAAAGATAGGAGTTATTTGGTGAGCATCCTGACTCGGTTGATCCTAGGGCGCAATCGACGGTCCATCGGTGCGGGCCTGGCCGTGGCGGCAAGCTTGGCTATTGCGGGATACAGCGGTTTGGTTAGCACTGCCTCTCAGCGACCCTTCTCGGCAGCAAGCTCCGCCGTCTCAACTGCGGCGAAGGTCACCATCAAAACCGCATCGGTACCCGGCTTGGGCACCGTACTGGTCGATGGCGCAGGCCGAACCATTTATACGCTCAGCTCGGAAAGGGACGGCAAGATCACCTGCACCGCGGCTAGTGGCTGTCCCCAGTACTGGCCCCAGATCAATTCCAGTAGCGGAGAGCGCCACCAAATTCGGGGCGGAGCACATCCGTCCATGATTGGGAGCGAGAAGGGTGCCACCAGCACCTTGATCGTCACCTACCGTGGCTGGCCCCTCTACACCTACTCCGGCGACTCCGCTAAAGGGCAGGACAACGGTGAAGGACTGAAGAGCTTTGGCGGCACCTGGGACGCGGTGAGTCCGGCCGGGCACCAGGTCAAGGGCGCACTGAAGGCTGGCAAGCCGTCTCCCAGTTCAGGTGGCTACAGCTATTGAGGTGACGGCTCAGCGCCCAGCGGCCGACTTAGACGCGCCCTGAGCAGGTTTGCGATTCTGGTTCTGACCCGGGCGCACTCAACCCCGACCACGCGCCCGGTCGCGAGAGTGCTCTGGCCCTCTGGCCGCGTCGCACCGACTCTGGCTCTGGGCTCCAACCGCGGGCGACGATCAGCCTCTCGAGCTTTTGCTTTGGCTACGGTGGCATCGACCTGACGCTCTAACACCCGGGTGGGAATAGAGTTGCTCGGTGACGCACGCACAACAATTGGTGGCCACGATCGGCATCGCGGTGTGCTGGATCGGCTTTGTTTTGGTCTGGGTGGGTGGGGCAATCTACAACGTCGCCAAGGGGCCAAGGCGGGCTAGTTGGAAGACGCTGCCGACCTCCTTCGTGGCGATCGTTGTCGCTACAGCTGTTGTTTTGGTCGTGATCGCCCACGTGGTCTCCGCTTCCTGGTGGAATCACCTTCAGATGGACCCGCTGTGGTCCACCGGCCTCGGACTTGCCATCCTTGTTGGTTCCACAGCGTTCACTTTTTGGGCACGCGTCGCGTTGGGCACGATGTGGAGCATGGACACGGTGCTCAGAGAGAATCATCAACTCCGAACTGATGGCCCCTACGGAATCACCCGCAACCCGATCTACACGGGATTGCTTGGCATGCTTGTGGGGTCGGTG
Organism: Candidatus Dormiibacterota bacterium; assembly: GCA_049591595.1. Taxonomy (GTDB): domain Bacteria; phylum Chloroflexota; class Dormibacteria; order Aeolococcales; family Bog-877; genus Bog-877. The sequence goes on along the minus strand of JBAWFE010000046.1, from coordinate 1,540 downwards.
CTGCTGGCGGCTGTTGGGTCCTGGATCCTGATCCTTCCCTTTGCGGCCGTGGTCTTCGAGTCCAAGATCCACAATGAAGAACGCCTCATGTCCGCGACGTTCCCCGCCGAGTACGCCAGGTACCGTCAGCACGTCCCCCGGTTGGTGCCGTGGGTTACGTGGCGGCTTGATCCCAAGCCCTAGGGAAGCGGCAAAGAACCCGCTGGGTCGACTCTGCATCTCTGAGATGCGCAAGCTGGGCTACCGCTTGGCTTGCAGCAAGGGACCGTTCTAGTCGGAGTTGGCTGTCTTTGAGTCCACCAATCGCTCCCAGCGGCTTCAGTCCACCGCCAAAGTCGAGGTCAAATTGAGGGCTGGGGCGGAAGGATTCGAACCTTCGAATGGGGGATCCAAAGTCCCCTGCCTTACCACTTGGCGACGCCCCAATGCGCGCTCAGAGTAGCGGAGGTGGTCCCGTGGTCGACGAGGGGTACCGGCCCTGACTCAGGTGAGCTGCGAGGGTGGGCGGAATCGGTCGATGGCTGCGAGACACCCATCAGGGTGGGTCAGCGGCAGGCGGTGATCACCGAAGGGGAGCACCGAGAGGCTGACGTTCGGATACTTCTCCGCCAGTTCGGAGAGCAGCTCCGGATCGGGAACCCGGTCTTGCGCGGGCAGCACCATGTGCACCGGCGCCGTGATCTGGTCGAACCAGCGCCATCCGTCAGCTCTAAGGACGCAGTTGTCCAGGGTCTCCCGATAGGCGCTGGCGGTCGGGGCCTCCGGAGAAGTGGGCGCGGAGCCCGGAATGTCGACTCGCCACAGACGAGCGACCTGGCCGGCCAGCCGAGGTCGAGCGCCCGGGCCCCCATAGATCGCGCTGGCAAGCTGGCGATCCAGCGGACCGCCCAACTCCAGAGGCGTGAGCCGCCTGAGATGCCGCCGGGCACTCACCGAGTCCCGGTACAGCAAGGGGCTGATCGCCACCACCGCCCGAACCCGCTCCGGGTGGGTTGCCGCCGCCCGAATTGCCAGCACCCCGCCTAAGCCATGGCCAATCCAAAGCGCAGGTTCCTTGACCCCCATCTGATCCAGGCTGGAAACCACGGCCGCCACCTGCTGGTCAGGACCGTAACCGTGTTCGGGGCGAGGGGACTCACCGTAGCCGAGGAGGTCGGGCACCACCAGCGGTCCCGGCTCCCCCAGTTCGTCGAAGGCAGAGCCAAAGTACTCCGCGGAGCCCGAGATGGGATGGAGCAGCACCACCGGCGAGTCGCCATCGCCGATCGACTGAACGCTCAGATACGGCTGGCTGCGCCGTCGACCGGGTGGGGCCCAGCGAACCGCCCGGCGCCGCACCGCTAACCGCGCCACCACCGCCGCTGCCCCTCCCCCCGCCAGTGCCACAGCGGCCAGCGCAGCCTGCTTAGCCCGCTTCCGCCACATTTAAAGGGCACCTCCAAGTTGGCTGCCGTCAGCTCCTTGGCACCCGCTGGCCGGGGGGCTGAGAATCCTCAAGGAACTCGATGATAGACGGGCAACTGGCCGGGTCCCCTCATCT
>JBAWFE010000045.1:0-84397 GCA_049591595.1 Candidatus Dormiibacterota bacterium | reverse complement strand
AGCGCTGGCTCCACCGCCTCCTCCCCTTCCAGTCCGGTTGGCGGCGGGGCACTGCCGTTGCCATTTCCGAATCCCCGCCTGGCGCCGACCTCGACCCGGCCCCGCACCACCACGACCCCATCTGCGTGGAGCAGCGAAGCTGCCTGCTGGTAGAGCGACGGGAAGACCACCACCTCACAGACTCCGGTCAGGTCCTCCAACTGGGCGAAGGCCATGGCCTCCCCTCTGCGACTCTGGACCCGCCGGCACTCTCGCACCGCTCCCCCAACTTGGACAACCGTTCCCTCCAAGCGGGCCAGGTCGGACACCACCGTGTCGGTCCGCTGGCTGAGCTCCTTGCTCAGTCGCTGGAGCGGGTGATCGCTGAGATAGATGCCCAGGTGCTCGCGCTCCCAGGCCAACCGCTCCCGCTGCATCTCCTCGGTAAGTGGCAGCGGCGCGGCAGGCCCACCAGCTTCGCCGGGAAATTCGGGTGCCGCCAGATCGGCCGGGTCCGTGTCGAAAAGCGCTATCTGTCCTGAGTCCCGCTCACGGGCGGCGATCTCAGCCCGCCGCATGGCGGTGTCCAGCTGTGCCAATAGCACCCCTCTATCCCCCAGCCCGTCGCACGCCCCACTCCGGACCAGTGCCTCCAAGGCCCGCCGGTTGAGTTCGCGGCCACGAACTCTGGTACAGAGGTCGACCAGGGAGCGAAATGGACCACCTTCCTCGCGCACCGCTACCAGCGCCTGGGCCGCCGACTCGCCGACGTTCTTGATGTGCTGCAGCCCGTACAAGATTTCGCCCTTGGCTGGTGTCCCCCCGATCTCTCCCGACGCCGAGGCGGCCATGACAGTGAAGGGGGCGCGGGAGCGGTTCACGTCCGGGGGCTTGACCACGATCCCCCTTGCCTGGGTGTCCTGGATTGTTCGCTTGAGTCGCTCGAAGTCACTGGCCTTGCTGTTGAGCACGGCGGCCATGAACTCCAGTGGAAAGTGCGCTTTGCAGTAGGCGGTCTGGTAGCTGATCAGCCCGTAGGCGACGGAGTGGGCCTTGTTGAATCCGTAGCCAGCGAAGTAGTCGATGTATTCGAAGAGCTCGATTGCGGTCTTCTCCACCACTCCACGGGCCACAGCTCCTGCCAGGAAGCGCTCTCGTTGGGCCTTCATCTTCACCTTGTCTTTCTTGCCCATGGCAGCCCGCAGCACGTCAGCGGCCCCAAGGCTGAAGCCCGCCACCTCGACGGCGATCTGCATCACCTGGTCTTGGTACAGGATCACCCCGTGGGTTTCCTTGAGCACCGGCTCCAGCTCGGGAAGCAGATAGGTGATCGGCTCCTCGCCGCGTCGACGCTTCATGTAGAGATCCGTCGCGCCCCCCTCGATGACGCCTGGGCGATTGCAGGCGACGGCGGCGGCCATGTCCTCGATCGTCCGGGGACGCATGTCCATCACGATCCGGCGGCCACCCTGCTGCTCAAGCTGGAAGACCCCGAGGGTGTCCCCTCGGGCCAGGAGCTCGTAGGTGGCGGAATCGTCGAGCGGGATGGCGTCGAAGTCGGGCCGAGTGCCTCGTAGCCGCTCAATGTTGTCGAGGGTCTCCTCCAAGATGGTGAGGTTCTCGAGTCCTAGAAAATCCATCTTCAGCAGCCCGATCTTCTGGACGCCGTCCATGTCGAACTGGGTCACCACCGCCTCGCGGTTGGTGGTGGCACGCTGCAGAGGGACGTAATCGGTAAGCGGCCCGGGCGCGATCACCACCCCGGCCGCGTGGGTCCCGGCATTGCGGGAGATGCCCTCCAGCCGGCGCGCGGTGTCGACCAAACGCTTGGCCCAAGGCTGGCTGTCGTAGGTGGCCTTCAACTCCTTCGACTCCAGAAGGGCGGAGTCGAGGGTTACCCCCGGTTTGATCGGGATGAGTTTGGCGAGCTGGTCGACCTCCGGTAGGGAGACATTGAGCACTCGGCCGACATCGCGCACAGCCGCCCGAGCTGCCATCGTCCCGTAGGTGACGATCTGCGCCACCCGGTCGGTACCGTAGCGCCGGGTGACGTAGTCGATGACCCGACCCCGACCCTCCACGTCGAAGTCGATGTCGATATCCGGCATCGACACCCGCTCGAGATTGAGGAACCGCTCGAAGATCAGCCCGTACTCGAGAGGATCGATGCCGGTTATCCCCAGGCTGAAGGCGACTAGGCTCCCAGCCGCTGATCCACGCCCCGGTCCGATCTTGACTCCCTCCTCGCGACCGGCTCTGGTGAAGTCCCAGGCAATCAGGAAGTAGGCGGCGAATCCCGTCTCGCGGATCACACTCAGCTCGTATCGCAGTCTCTCCAAGTACGCCGCGGGAGGGTCCTCGCCACGCCGGCGCTGACGCAATCCCTCGGCCGCCACCAACTCCAACAACCCGTCAGCGTCCTGGCCCGGCGGCACGTCGTAAAGCGGCAGCAGATGCTGGTCCAGGAGCGGCTCGAAGCGACATCGCGCGGCGATGGCCGCGCTGTTGTTTACCGCTTCCAGGCAATCAGGGAATTTGGCGGCCATCTCCTCAGCTGAGCTGACGTAGTAGTGGGATCCGGAGAAGCGCAGTCGCTTGGGGTCGTCAAGCCGGCTGCCCGTCTGGATGCAGAGCAAGACGTCATGGGCCTCGGCGTCGTCCTTATCCACGTAGTGGCAGTCGTTGGTCGCAACCAGCGGGATGTCAGTTTGGCGGGCGAGCTGGATCAGCCCCTCCCGCACCACCTTCTCCTCCTCCATGCCATGGTTCTGGATCTCCAGGAAATAGCCATCCGGTCCGAGGATCTGGGCGTACTCTCGAGCGATCGCCAGCGCCCCATCAGCGTCTCCCGCCAATAACCTCTGAGGCACCTCGCCTCCGATGCATCCGGATAGCCCGATCAGCCCTTGTGCGTGTTCGGCAAGCAACTCGTGGTCGATCCGCGGCTTGTAGTAGAAGCCGTCTAGGTGGGCCCTGCTCACCAGCTTGACCAGGTTCGCGTAGCCCTGCCCATCTCGAGCCAGAAGCACCAAGTGGAAGGGGTCGCGGTCGGCCCGCCCTTCCTTTTGCAGGTGCGAGCGAGCGGCCACGTAGACCTCGCAGCCGATGATCGGCGTGATTCCCACCTGGCGGGCTGCTTCATAAAACTCGATCGCGCCAGCCAGAACTCCGTGGTCCGTGACGGCGATCGCCGTCTGCGCGAGATCGTAGGCCCGCTGGGCCAACCCCTTGACCCGAGCCGCTCCGTCGAGGAGGGAGAACTCGGAATGGGTGTGGAGGTGGGCGAACTGGACAGAGGGCATGGGAGGGCTAAGGATTCCTGGATTGGGGGAGTCCTCTCCCCCTCAGGGCTTCAGTATCGGAGATTGGACCGGCCGCCGTCGTCAACGTTTCCGGAGTAGCGCCACGGTCTCAAAGTGGTACGTCTGGGGGAACATGTCGACCAATCTCAGCCGCTCCACCCGATACGAACCAACCCGACAGAGCGTGTTGAGGTCGCGGGCCAGCGCGGACACCTCGCAGCTGAGGTAGACGGCGGTTGGCGGCCCGGAGCGGCTCAGCCACTCCCGTATCTCAGGCCCAAGTCCGGCTCGAGGTGGGTCCAGCACCATCGCCTGCGCCGGTTCGCTTCGGGGAAGCTCGGTCTCGACCGGGCCGCAGACTACGCGGAGCTTCCCCGGGGCGTACATCTCCTCATGGAGCTGGCACAGGCGCGCCGAGATCGGGTTCGACTCGATCACGGTCACCCGGGCGCCGAGGTCAACCAATCGCAGACTGAGGATGCCCATGCCGCCGTACGCATCCACCACGTGCCCACCCGAGACTTCCGTCCCGAGGAACTCCACTACGGTCTCGTACAGGGCGGGGAGGGTTGACTCATTGACCTGGATGAAGGAGTCGGGAAAGACGCGAAAGTCCCGGCCGCGATATCGCAACCCGGTCGCCTCGTCGGTTACGGCGATCCCGCCTGGCAGCCGGGGCGACGCCGAGGCGGCGATGGCGGGACTGGCAGACCGGTCTGGCCGCGCATTGACCAGAAGCTGGCGTCCTTCGTCCCCCACTGTGAGTTGAACCGTCTGAACCGCGGGACCATGGAGCTGCGCTGCGGCACCGATCGCACCCAGCGCTCCGGTGATCGTCGAGTGGTGGATCAGGCAGTCAGATACCCCGACCACCTGGTAGCTCGAGCGGCTCTTGAAGCCGAGGGGAGGCCCGTTTGGGCTGCGGTGGAACTCCCCGCGCCACCGATAACGCCAGGGATCGGTCGCTCCCACCGTCTCCACCTCGGCCGGGATCTCAACCCCCGCCCGAAGTAGAGCCTGACGCAGCACCGAGCGCTTGGTCTCCAGCTGGAATGGGTAATCGGCGTGCTGCAGCTGGCATCCGCCGCAGCGACCGAAGTAAGGACACGGGGGAAGCACCCGCTGCTTGGACGAGCGGTGCACCTCGACGGTGTCGGCAAAGACGTGGCGGCGTCGAACCTTGGTGACGGTCGCCGAAACCTCCTCCCCCGGCAAGGCCCCAAACAGAAAGACCACTAAGCCTGCGACCCGACCGATTCCCAGACCGCGGTGCGCCATCTCCACGCACTCGAGTCGAACCAGGTCACCTGGGCGCAGCGACCGAGCGGCCGGCCCGGAGCTCGGGAGCTCGGCGCCGACCAGTTCGGACTCATCCCCCGGACGAGACGGCAGAGCGGTCAGCCTCCCGGGCGGGGAAGCCGCTCGCGGAACAGTCGATTGACGATCTCCGCTTTGGCTCGGCCCTTGGACATCGCCATCACCGCGCCGACCAGGCTGTCGAGCGCTCGGTCATTTCCCGCCTGGAAGTCTGAGGCGGCCTTGGCTTTATCTACCAGGACCTGCTCCACCATCCCGGTGATCTCAGCGACATCGGATACCTGCCCTAGACCCTGGGTGCGGATCATTTCCGCCGGACTCGCCCCGGTCTCGAAAACTTTGGCCAGGACCTCTTTGGCCACCTTGCCTGTCACCTCCTGGCTCTCGACCATCTTGAGCAGCTCTCCAAGGGCACTTGGGGGGACTCGGCACTCCTCGACCTCCAGGTTGGCGGCGTTGCAGAGACCCTGCAGGTCCCCGAGCTGCCAGTTGGCCGCCAGCTGGGGGGTTACCCCGAGCGAGACGACCTCCTCGAAGTACTCAGAATCCGCCGGGCGCGCCGTCAGCAGCGCGGCTTGGTCGTCCGCGAGACCGTATTGGCTCTGGAACCGCACCCTGCGGGCGGCTGGTAGCTCGGGGAGTCCCGCCCGCACCGCTTCGACCTGGGCCTGGGAGATCAGCAGAGGGGGCAGGTCCGGCTCGGGAAAGTAGCGGTACTCCTGCGCCTCCTCCTTGCTTCGTTGGGAGACGGTCCGCTGCTCCAGCTCGCTCCAGCCCCGAGTCTCCTGGCGCAGCGTGCCTCCGCCGTCCAGGACCTCACGCTGCCGCACCAGCTCGTACTCCAGGGCCCGCAGCACGCTGCGGAAGGAGTTCATGTTCTTGATCTCGACCTTGACCCCGAGGGCCTCGGCTCCCACCGGGCGGAGTGAGATGTTGGCGTCGCAGCGCAGGCTCCCCTCCTCCATGTTTCCGTCGTTCACTCCGATGTAGATGAGCAATTGGCGGAGCGCGACCAGATAGGCGCGAGCCTCCGCTGGCGAGCGCAGGTCCGGCTCGCCGACGATCTCCATCAGTGGAACCCCAGCCCGATTTAGGTCGACCAGTGAGAAGGCCGAGTTCTGGATCTCGCCGGCATGATGGAGTGTGCCGGTGTCCTCCTCCAGATGCACCCGAGTGATCCCACCACGAACGGTCTGGCCGTCCAGCTCGAACTCCAACCAACCGTTGAGGGAGAGGGGGAGATCGTATTGGGAGATCTGGTACCCCTTGGGAAGGTCCGGGTAGAAGTAGTTCTTGCGGTCGAACTTGGTGAACTCGGGGATCTGGCAGTTCAGTGCTAGCGCCGTTCGCAGCGTAAGCCTGATCCCCTCCTCGTTGATCACCGGTAACGCACCGGGCAGGCCCAGGCACACAGGGCAGGTGTTGCTGTTGGGCGGCAGACCAAGGTAGTCGGCGCGGCAGGCGCAGAACATCTTGCTCTTGGTCAACAGCTGGGCATGCACCTCGAGGCCGATCACGGCCTCCCATTGCGATGGCGCCGCCGGGCTCACGGGGCTGCCGCCAGCGGGGGAAGCTTGTTCCAGACCTCGACCTCGCTCTCAAGACTCTGGGCAACCCGAAAGCAGGTCGCCTCTCCCAAATGGGGGCCTAGCACCTGCAGCCCAACTGGCAGTCCTTGCGCAAACCCAGCCGGAACCGAGACCCCGGAGATCCCCGCGAGATTGGCCGGCAGGGTGAGGATGTCGGTGGCGTACATCGCCATCGGATCGGCCGTCCGCTCGCCGAGGCGGAAAGCGGCCGTCGGGGCCGTCGGTGAAATGATCGCCTCCACCTCGGCGAACGCTCGGTCGAAATCCTGGGCGACCAGGGTGCGCACCTTCTGGGCTCTGAGGTAGTAGGCGTCGTAGTACCCGCTGGTCAGGGCATAGGTACCGAGGGTTACCCGGCGGCGAACCTCTGCCCCAAATCCCTCGTGGCGGGAGTGTTCGTAGGCCTCTCTGAGGGTTTTTGCTTCCGGGAACCCTGGCCCAAACCGCACCCCGTCCATCCGCGCCAGATTGCTGCTGACCTCGGCGGGAGCGATTACGTAGTACGCCGAGAGGGCGTACTCGGTGGTCGGCAGGCTGACCTCCTTGATCACCGCACCTGCCCCCTCCAGGGTCTCCACCGAATGCTCGAAAACGGCACGAACTCCCGGATCGATTCCCACCTCCAGGTACTCTCGCGGGATCCCCAGCCGCAGCCCCTTGACCCCTTTTTTTAGCTCGCCCAGGAAGCCCTCCACCGGAGCCATGACGCTGGTGCTGTCGCGCGGATCCTGACCTGCGATGGCTGTCAAAACCAGAGCGGCGTCCTCCACCGTCTTGGCGAGCGGACCGATCTGGTCCAAGGAGCTGGCGAAGGCGATCAGCCCGTACCGGCTGACGCGGCCGTAGGTCGGCTTTACCCCGACCACACCGCTGAAAGAGGCGGGGAGGCGGATCGAGCCCCCGGTGTCGCTGCCTAGGGTGGCACAGGCGAGCCGGGCCGCCACCGCGACTGCGGAGCCCCCGCTGCTGCCTCCCGCAACCCGTTCGGGGGCCCAGGGGTTCCTGGTCGCCTGATAGGCAGAGTTCTCATTCGAGCTGCCCATAGCAAATTCGTCGCAGTTGAGCTTGCCTAGGGGCACCACGCCCAGTGCCGCCAACCGGTCTATGACGGTGGCGCTGTAAGGCGGCACGAAGCCGCGCAGAATCTGGCTGCCGGCGGTGGTCTCCACTCCCTTGGTGCAGAGCACGTCCTTGTAGGCGACCGGGATGCCACAGAGGATCGGAGCCGTCCCCGGATCGTCTCGAAGGCGCCGGTCTGCCGCCGCGGCGGCCTCCAGGGCCACTGCCGGAGTCACCCTCAGATAGGCTCCCAGCGCGGGGTCAATTTGTTCCGCCCGGACCAGAGCCTCCTGGGCCAACTCAACCGCCGAGACCTCGCCAGCGCGGAGTCGACGGCCCAGTTCGCGAATTGGCTCTTCGAGCAGCGTCACTGGATCGCCGGGACCCGAAGGAACCCTGCCACCTGGACACTGGCATTGGCCAGCGCCTCCTCCGCGCTCAGACCGGGGGCCACTTCGTCGGCCCGGGTCACATTGCGCAGACCCCCCACCTGGGCGGTGGCTTCCACCGAGGAGGTGTCAGCTGACGCGAGCTTGCCCACCGCGGCTACGATCACCTCAAGTTGGGCTGCCAACTTCTCCAACTCGGAGGGAGTCAGACCGAGGCGAGCCAGGCTACTAACGTGGGCAACCTCGGAAGGGGCTATCGAACCAGCTGGGGGTACGCTCGCTCGCTCTTCCGACACAGAGCCTGGATTATAGGATCGCCTGATCGAAAGACCCGAGGAGTGCCTGCCATCACCGACCCCGACGGCGAGCCGGATGCCCCCCAAGTCGCTGCCCTCGATGCGGCGGCGGTGGCGTTCGCCGCGACCCGTACGGCGAGGCGACTTTTGGACGGGGCCGGCCAACGCGGGGCCGCGGCTGTCATTCAAAGCCGACCAATCCCCGGGGCTCGCCGAGCGAGCACCAAGGCTCAGGCAAGTCTTGAGGAGGCGGCCCGGAAGGTGGAGGAGTCCCGAGACCGGTGGGCCGCCCTGATGCGCGGCATCGCGGTCGACCTGGAGATCGAGGCGGAGAAGCTGGTCGGGCTAGTCGAGCGATACGCCCTCACGATCGGCCTCGAGCAGTTGGAGGCGGCGCTCCTGGCCTGCCAGGAGGCCGCGGTCGCGCTAGGCGCGTCGGAAGTTGAAGCGCTTGACGCTGCCCAGCGGGCCCTGCACCTTCTTCGGGGAGACGGGTAACAATCCGAATAAGCTCGCCCTCGAAGGTGGTGAGGACCGGCGGCTACGTCGGGGAAACCTTCTCGGGTTCAGCTAACCAGTCTGAGAACTCGTCCTCAGTCAAGACCGCCACTCCAAGCCGCTCAGCTGCTTGGAGTTTGGACCCGGCCGACTGCCCGGCGACGAGTGCGGTCGTCTTCCGGGAGACGCTGCTGGCGGTCGTGCCCCCCAACTCGCGAATCGACTGCTCCGCGGCCGACCTTGTCCAGCGACTCAAGGTGCCTGTGAGGACAAAGGTCTTGCCCCGCCATGGCCCATCGGACCCGACCGCTCCTTGAGGGGTCACTCCGGCCTCCAAGAGCTGATCTAGGAGCTCGATGCCGCCAGGACTTACGAAGAACTGGGCCACCGCCTCACCCACTATCGGTCCAATTCCACCGACCGCCTGGACATCTTCGACTGAGGCACCGCGCAGGGCTTCCAGGTTGCCAAAGTGTTCGGCCAGCAGCCGGGCGGTGCGCTCGCCTACATGGCGGATTCCCAGGGCGTAGACCAGTCTTTCCAGTGGCGGGTTGCGCCGCGCGCCGATGGCGGCGATGAGCTGGCGAGCTGAGCGCTTCCCGAAGAGGGGTAGCTGCTCCAGCTGCTCCCGAGTAAGGCGAAACAGATCGGCCGGAGATTCAACCAGTCCCCGCTGCAACAGCTCGGCCAGGACTGACGGACCACAGCGGTCAATGTCGAGCGCACCTCGACTGACGAAATGAAGAATTCGCTGCAGCCGCTGGGCGGGGCAGAGTGGATTCGGACAGCGGATAGCCGCCTCACCCGGCTCTCGAAGTAGCCTCGTGCCACAGATTGGACAGTCTCGAGGCATGGCAAATGGTTTGGAGCCGGCGGGTCGGCGTTCGGTGACCACCCGCACCACCTCTGGGATCACCTCACCAGCCTTCCGGATGATGACCAGGTCACCTACCCGAATGTCCTTGGCTTTGACCTGGTCCTCGTTGTGGAGGGTGGCCCGTTCCACCGTGGACCCGGCCACCAGCACCGGCTCCAGTACCGCGACCGGGGTGGCCACTCCCGTCCGGCCGATGCTGACCTCGATCTCCAGGACGGTCGTCTCCCTCTCCTCTGGCGGGAACTTGAACGCGATCGCCCAGCGAGGGCGGCGGCTGTCGGCGCCTAGCTCCTGCTGCAGGCCCAGGTCGTCCACCTTCAGCACCACCCCGTCGGTCTCGTAGGGGAGCTGGTGCCGCTCCTCTCGCCAGTGCTCTAGGTACTGCGCCACCTCGCCGTCACTGTGTAGGAGTTGGCGGTGGGGATTGACGGGGAAGCCTGCCGTCCCAAGCCAGCTGAGCAGCTGGAACTGGCCTGTAACGTCAGTGGGGTGCGGGTCGCAGGCGTAGAAGAATGCTTCTAGATTCCGGCCAGCGGTGATCTGCCAATCCAGCTGGCGCAGGCTGCCGGCGGCAGCGTTCCGGCAGTTGGCGTAGAGCGGCTGTCCGGCCTCTTCCCGCTGCCTGTTGAGCTCAGCCAGTACAGCCCGAGGCATGTAGACCTCCCCTCGCACCTCGAATCGAGCGGGCAGGTCTGTAACCAGCTCTGGATCGAGCCTCTCGGGGATCCCTTTGAGGGTGCGGATGTTGGCGGTGATGTCCTCCCCCTCCTCCCCGTCGCCGCGAGTCGCTCCCAGCTCTAGCACACCGCCGGAGTAGGTCAAACTGACTGCCAGCCCGTCGATCTTGAGCTCGGTGTCCAGACCCGGGTCGGCCCCGGAAAGGCGCCTGACCCGATCTCTGAACGCCTTCACTTCCTCGGTAGAGACAGCGTTCTGGAGGGAGAACATGGGCACCCTGTGGCGCACCTTGCGAAAAGGGGTTGCGGCGCGGCTGCCCACCTGACGAGTCGGCGAATCTTTGCTTTGCAGTCTCGGGTGGGTCGCTTCCAACTCCTGGAGCTCCCGGAATCGGGCGTCGTACTCGGAGTCGGCGATCTCCGGTGAATCCAAGACGTAGTAGAGGTAGTTGTGGTGTACCAGCTCCTCTCGGAGCTCAGCGACGCGCTGTCGTGCCCACTTGGGGACCGGCTCTTCCGGCATCGGTGGCCCTACCCCTCAACCCGACGCAGCACAGCGTCGCTGACCGCGAACCGGCGATGCCCGGCCGAGGCAAAGTCGATCACCACCTCCTCCCCGGCCCCGGTCATCTCGCTGGCTCGAATCACCCCCCTTCCAAAACGGGCATGCTCCACTCGATCTCCTGCCTGAAAACGGCTGACCGCGGGCGGCCTCAGCCCAGGGGCGGTGGCATGCTCAAAGACAGCATCGCGGGCCCGCCGCAGGGGCAGAGGCTGGCCCCGTGCCGCGACCGGTGCCACGAACTGGCGGCTCCCCCCAAGCGGTCGGTCATCAAACCCCGTGGCAGCCGACGGGTCGACGTCCCACCGCTCCACCTCCGCTTTGTCGCCGAGGGCGGCTAGGAATCGGGACGGGATGGCGGGAGCGGGGCTGCCGTAGACGTGACGCCTGAAGCAGTGACTGAGGTACAGGCGCTGTTTGGCGCGGGTCATTCCCACGTAGAGCAGTCGACGCTCTTCCTCGATCTGAGCAAGTGTGTCGAGGGAGCGGCTGTGGGGCAGAAGCCCCTCCTCTACCCCGGTTATGAACACAACCGGGAACTCCAGCCCCTTCACCTGATGCAGCGTGATCAGGGTCAGCGCGGAGGTGGACTCCTCCATCTGGTCCACCTCCCCAGCCAGCGCCACCTGCTCCAGGAACACCGGGAGCGCCTCCGAGCTGGGAAGATCCCCCTGCTCCGCCGCCAGGCCCCGCAGCTCGACCACGTTCGCCCAACGCTCCTCGCCTTCTAGGCTGCCGTCGCGGACGAACTGTCGGTAGCCGCTGCGCTCCAATATCTTGTCCAGGACTGTGACCAGCGGCCATGGGGCACCCCACTCGGCCACCTCCTCGATGGTTTCCCGGAAGCGGCGCAACCCGTTGGCAGCCGCCCCCCGAACCCCAGCTGATTGGGGATCGGCCAGGAGCTCCCAGTGGGAGACCCGCCGCTCCCCGGCCGAGCGCATCAACTCGCTTAGGGAGTGCGCTCCCACCCCACGCTTGGGCACGTTGACGACCCGCTCGAAGGCTAACCGGTCCCGCGGGTGGGCCAGGAGTCGGAGGTAGGCCAAAACGTCCTTCACCTCGCGGCGCTGGTAGAAACGAACCCCTCCAACCAGCCGGTACGGCATCCCGGCCCGCAGCAAAGTCTCCTCCAGAGCTCTCGACTGAGCGTTGGTCCGGTAGAGGATGGCCATATCCCCGAAGTCGCTGTCACCTTCGTCGACCAGCCGGAGGGCCTCGCGAGCCACGGCGGCCGCCTCCTCGCGTTCGTCGTAAAGCTGGGCCACGACCACCGCGGTGCCATCGACACCCTCGGTCCAGAGGTCCTTCTCAACTCGCTCCGAGTTCTCTCGAATCACCGATTGGGCGGCCGCCAGGATGGCCTTGGTGCTGCGGTAGTTCTGCTCAAGCGGGATCACCAAGGCGTCCGGGTAGTCGCGCTGGAATTCCAGGATGTTGCGGATGTCCGCTCCTCGCCAGCTGTAGACCGACTGATCGGGATCGCCGACCACGGTGATGCGCCGATGCTCCTCCACCAGGTCCCGGAGGAGAAGGTACTGGGCTCGGTTGGTGTCCTGGTACTCATCGACCAGAACGTGGTCGAAGCGGTGCCGGTAGCGGGTCCTCGCCTCCTCGGACTGCTGCAGCAGCTCAACCACCCGGAAGAGGAGATCATCGAAGTCAAGCGCCCCGGCGGCCTCCAAAAGTGTCTGGTAGCGCGGATAGACCAGAGCCACCTGAGATTCCGTGTACCCGACGGCATTGTCGGCGAAGGCCCGGGCATCCTTGAGCTCATTTTTGGCCCGGGAGATCTCCCCTCCGGCGGTGGCCGGGCTAAGCCGCTTCTCGTCAAGCCCGGCCTGGCGAATCGCCTCTTTGATCAGGGCTGAGCGATCGACCTCGTCGTAGATGACGAAGTTGCGCGGAATGCCGATCAACTCTCCTCTGTCCCGTAGGATCCGAGCGCTGCAGGCGTGGAAGGTGCCCAGCCACATCCCGTGCGGCTCAGCTCCGAGCAACCCAGTGATCCGGTGGCGCATCTCTCTGGCCGCCTTGTTGGTGAAGGTCACCGCCATCACCCGGTCGGCGGCGGCCCGCCGTTGCGCGAGCAGGTAGGCGATCCGATGGGTGAGCACCCTGGTCTTGCCCGAACCAGCACCGGCCAGAACCAGCACAGGCCGATCGGGCGCCACCACCGCTTCTCGCTGAGCCGGGTTCAGCCCCCGCAGCAGCTCGTCATCACGTCCCCCGTCCGCGGACTCGACCGACCGGCGCAGCCCGGCTGGGTGAGTCACTCGCTGGCTAGGGCCGAATTACTGCCAAGCTCCCGGTAGAGATCTGGACGGCGGTCCCCGAACGCGTGGTTGCGGGGGGTGCGCTGCTTGCGCGAAACGGCCTGTCGCAGATCCAGGTCGGCCAGGAGCAGCGCCTCCTCGGTTCGGGACCCGGGGCCAGCCAGCATCCACCCCTCCGGTCCTACGATGCAGCTGCCACCGACGAACTCGACTTCGTTCTCTCGGCCGATGCGATCTGCGGCCGCCACGAACACCTGGTTTTGGGTGGCCACGGCCACCGATGCGTAGTTGCCCATGACCCATCCCCGCTCGTCGGCAACTCTTCTCCGAAAATTGGCGACCCAGTTGGTCGGAACACAGATCACGTCAGCCCCGGCCAGGGCCAGCACGCGGGCGGCCTCCGGAAACCACAGGTCGTAGCAAACCAGCATCCCCACCTTCCCGAAGGGCAGCTCGAAGACCGGAAAGCCACGGTTCCCGGGTAGGAAGTAGGTCTGTTCGTCGTAGAAAAGGTGGGCTTTGCGGTAGAGGCCGATCACCCCGTCCGGGCCAAGCAGAGCTGCGGAGTTGAATCGCCCCTCCGCTGCCTGCTCACAGAATCCGGCAACTACATACACCCCCAGCCGGCGGCAGCTCGCGGCCCACGTCTGGAGGCACTGGCCCTCAACTCCCTGCGCCGAGGCACCGGCTTCCGCCTCGCTGGCGAATGCATAACCGGACGAAGCTAGCTCCGGTAGAACGATCAGCTGGGCTCCGGCATCCGCTGCTCGGGCGATCCACCTCGCACCTCGATCCGAGTTCCTTTCAGGCTCGCCTAGTTGGGGTGCGTACTGGCACACCGCGACCTTGAGCTGTGAGGTCTGAGGCATCTGGACATTCTCCGCCCGCCAAGCGGTCAGAAGTCCATGTCCCCCATGCCGCCCATATCTCCCATCCCGCCCATGCCGCCCATGCCGCCCATCCCTCCCATGCCACCCATACCGCCCATGCCTTCCTCGCCGCCCCCGCCTGGGAGCGCCGGGGTCAACTCGGGAACGTCGGCAACCAGGGCCTGGGTGGTCAGCATCAGGGCCGCCACCGAGGCCGCACTCTGGAGGCTCGTCTTGACCACCTTGGTCGGGTCAATGATTCCCGCCTTGAGCAGGTCTCCGTACTTCAGGTTGGACAGATCGAGCCCTTCGGTGGGACCCATTTCCAGGATCTTCTCCAAGGTAACCGACCCGTCCAAACCGGCGTTGGCGGCCAACTGGCGAGCAGGCACCTGGAGCGCGCGGCGAACGATGTCGACGCCCGTTTCCTCATCGGTGGTCCCTTTGATGGAATCGAGTGCCGCGGCGGCCACCAGCAGACTCCGCCCGCCTCCCGGGAGGATCCCTTCAGCAACGGCCGCCCGGGTGGCATCGAGCGCGTCCTCGACCCGCTCCTTGCGCTCCTTGAGAGCGGTCTCGGTGGGAGCCCCGACCTTGATCACGGCCACCCCGCCGATCAGACGAGCCTTACGTTCCTGGAGCTTTTCGCGATCCCAGTCTGACTCGGTCAGTTCCATCTGCTGATCGATCTCGCGGACCCGGACGCGCACCAACTCCGCGTCTCCGGCGCCCTCGACGATGGTCGTGTCGTCTTTGGTGACCACTACCCGGCGCGCCGAACCGAGCTGCGACTCGGTCAGGCCCTCCAGGGTGAGCCCCAGCTCCTCTGAGATCACCTCGGCCCCGATCAGGACCGCAATGTCCTGCAGCATCGCCGTCCTTCGATCGCCGAAGCCGGGTGCCTTGACCGCGCAGGCGGAAATGGTGCCCCTGACCTTGTTGACCACCAACGTGGCCAGCGCCTCGCCATCGATGTCCTCGGCGATCACCAGGAGGGGCCTGCTCGCCTTAACGGCCAGCTCCATGGCCGGCACGATATCCACCATCGCGGACAGCTTTCGAGGCGTGATCAGGATCAGTGGCTGCTCCAGCACCGCCTCCATGCCCTTCTGGTCGGTCACCAAATAGGCGGAGGCGAAGCCGCGATCGAACTGCATGCCGTCGACGACTTTGACTTCGGTCTCGATTCCCGAGGAATCCTCCACGGTGATGACCCCCTCGGAGGTCACCCGCTCCATGGCGTCGGCGATCATCTCGCCGATCTCCTTGCTGCCGCTGGAGATGGATGCAACCTGGGCGATGTCGTCTCGACCGGCCAGGGGGCGACTCTGACGGTCCAGCTCCGCCAGCACCAGCTGGGTGGCCTTCTCGATTCCCCGCTTGAGTCCCATTGGGGAGGCTCCGGCTGCCAGATTGCGCACCCCCTCCTCGACCATGGCCTCGGCCAGAAGCGCAGCGGTGGTGGTCCCATCACCGGCGGTGTCGTTGGCGCGCCGGGCCGCTTCGGCCAGCAGCTGAGCACCCATGTTCTCGAAGTGGTCCGGCAGCTCGATGTCCCGGACGATGGTCGCCCCATCGGTGGTGATCTGAGGACTGCCGTAACGCCGATCGATCACGACTGATCGGCCCCTCGGGCCGAGCGTGGGCCGGACCGCCGCCGCCACCTGGGCCGTGCCCCGGAGTAGCGCGTCGCGGGCCTGGTCGTCGAACTTCAGCTGCTTTGCTGGCACTTGATGATCTCTCCTAGGCTTGGGGCGGGGCTCGCGGCGACCCCCGAACTGGGTCGCGCGAGCCCTCGGCTCATCTGTTCAGGACTTGCCGTTGGACGCGACCACGGCCAGGATGTCTCGCTCCGAAAGAATCAGGTAATCCTGCTCGTCGATCTTGATCTCCGAGCCCGAGTACTTGGCGTAGATGATCCGGTCGCCGATAGCTACGTCGAGGGCGACTCGTTGCCCGGTTTGCTCGTTGTACTTGCCATTTCCGACCGCTTCGATCAGCCCCTCTTGCGGCTTCTCCTTGGCGGTGTCTGGCAGAACGATCCCACTCTTGGTGGTCTCTTCCCGCTCCAGCGGCTTGACGACTACACGGTCAGCTAGTGGCCGTAGCTTTAGGGCCATTCCCTACCTCCTGCACTGTTAGCACTCAACCCTCGTGAGTGCTAACAGTCTATCCCGGGGAGCATCCCAACTGCAAGTCCGCTCACCGGGCCCCTCGGATCCACTCTCTAGCCGGCGTCAGCGGCTACCATCCCTGAGTTCATGACAACTCCCCCTGCAGCCGCGTCTCCGGCCCCCCAAAGGATCGTTGACTACGACGGCGGATACGACTACTGCGCCTTCTGGGGCAATCGAGACTATGAACATTGGGTCGAGGCGCGCACCCTCCGCCGGCTGCTGCCGAGGATCGGTCGGGCAAGCTGGTTCGCTGACTTCGGAGGCGGCTTCGGGCGGAACGCGATTCACTACCGCGCGGTAGCGGATCACGTGATCCTGCTGGACTATTCGGTGATTCAGCTAACTCGGGCGGCAGAGCGTCTCGCACCGGAGATCCGGGCCGGTCACACTACCTTGATTCGGGCCGACCTGGCGCAGCTGCCATTGGTCGACTCGGCGGTCGATGCCGCCATGGTGGTCCGGGTGCTGCACCACATGTCTGACGTGGACAAATGCCTGACTGAGATGGGTCGAACCGTGGGCCGGCGTTGGCTCGTCGATGTACCGATAAAGCATCACGCGCTGGCCCGCCTGCGGAGCGCACGGAGCGGCTCCTCAGCGCGTCTAAAGGGTCCGCAGCCGGAAGTGACTGGTTCCACCCAGTACCCGTTCTATACGTTCCAGTTAGCGGCGATCCGGGAGTGTTTACGGCGCGCCGGATTCCGCAGCCACTCTGCCGCCAGCGTCAACAACTTTCGCCGCTGGGACCAGGTGCTGCCGGCCCGTCTGGTGAACGGCCTACGTCCGGCGGTGTACGCC
Organism: Candidatus Dormiibacterota bacterium; assembly: GCA_049591595.1. Classification (GTDB taxonomy): domain Bacteria; phylum Chloroflexota; class Dormibacteria; order Aeolococcales; family Bog-877; genus Bog-877. Next base: position 67,732 of record JBAWFE010000045.1, on the reverse strand, counting down.
ATGGAGCTCGCCGCGCAACGGCTGGGACGGGGCTGGTGGGGCCCCAGTCAGTTCCTCTTGGCGACAAGGGGCCGCGCCCAAGCCGGCCGCCTTGTGCCGGAGGACCGGGCGACTCCGGCGGCGCTGGTCGAGTTGGCCCGACGGACCAGGTGCCCCAGTTGTCATTCTGAGCTCGCTTGGACTCCGGCAGCGGCCAGCTGTCGCGGCTGCGGCCGCTCCTACCCCTTTCGGGGAGGTTTTTGGGATTTCTCACTCTCCGACGGTCCGGCGTCCGCTGACCGGCCAGCCACGTCAGAGTTATGAGCCAGCGACAGTGGCGTCCCAGTTACGGCGCCCGACCCTGGTACGGCAGCGTCTTGAGCCGGGATCGCTACCGTCGCCCCCTCGCCCGACGCGCGCTCGGGAGTGACCGGAACGACCTTTTCTGGTAATCGGGTGGGTCGATTCGACCAGGCGAAGTAGCGGTTGACGGCCAGTGAGGCCCCCCCGAAACCGACGAATAAGATCACCGCGGTGACGACCGGTGCCGTGCTCGGATGGACGGCCCCCTTGGTCGGATGCAGCAGCACTTGGATCAGCAAGAAGGTCGCCAGCCCGAACACGGCAACCCAAACGCCCCGGTGCCAGGCGGCCAGGGTTCCGCCGTTCAGGAACCGCAAGGGCAGCAGCCCCACCACGTTGCCGACCAACCCGCCGACGAACACCGAGGCCAAGAAGTCGTCGATGAAGATCACTGGCGCCGCGGCTCCCGGACTGGCCGCCGCTTGGTGAATCACGGTCCACCCGATCCAGGCCAAGATGGTCAGCAGCATGGTGGTGAACGTCGCCAGCGCAGCGGTGTGTCCGGCCTCGTGCTTAGGTAGTTGGCTCCCGAAGACGACGCCGCAGACCAGGCCATAGAAGTAGCCCGGTTCGAAGCCGGTAAGTCGCGAAACCAGCACGCACAGACCAGCCAACCCGAGGCCCACGGGAAGAGCCGTGACCCGGAAGACCCGGTCCCGCTGGCGCGCGCGGCGATAGGTGTGAGCCACCAGCCCCGGGACGGCGACACCGAAGCACAGGGTGGCGAGTGTCGCCAGGTAGGTCACCACCGAAGTGCCGTCCAGGCCGAATTTGGGATTGAGCAGCCCGTTGAGAACTCCCCCAACCAGTAGAACCCCGGCGAATACCGCCAACTCCCGGCGCCTATTCCGAGTCGGGTCGGCGCGCTCCCTCACCCGGCGCAAGAGGCGCACCCGGCGTTCTCCGAACTCCCGGATCTCCTCGTAGTTGGCCTGAAGTGTGTGATTGAACACCGCCGACGGGAAGGTGATAAAAAGAATCAAAGCGGCGGTGATCACTATGTTGGCGGCGATCAGACCGGGGGAACTGAACGCCGTTCCGGGAGGGTTCAGCGACGCGGCCAAGGTGGACACAGTGAGCCGCTGCTGGGCTGGCGTCACCACCTTCTTCCCGACTGGGTGGGCGGTGATTGAGACCTCGATCGTCCGCCAACCGGTATCGGTGGTCCCGTCACAGGACCATCCCTCCGTCTCCAACTCGTCGCCGGTGAGTCCAGTGGCGACGAGCGTTCCGGCGCTGGTACGGGCCGAGCTGATCGTAAGGGTGAGCACGTCCTGCGGAGGGGGCGTATATGGTGCGGAACAGGGGAATCGACCTCCGTATCCGCCTACCAGCAACACCTCGTGGAAGGTCTTGCTGGTCTCCGTCAACGGCTGGGATTCGGCAGGGGGGGTGAAGTCCGCATTGTTGTCGAACGCCACCAGTCCCGACGAATCTCCGGGACCATCCGGGCCCCAAAACAGCAACGTACAACTGCCAGTGCTGGGACAGCTCTCCTGAAGCCAAACAACCCCGGAGCTGGTATGTCCGACCGCCTGCTGCGCGTCCGGCGGTGCGCTAGACGCCCCGGAATGGCTTTTGGTCACAGTGACCGTCATCCGCCATTTGCGCTCAACAGTCGCGGCGGCAAGTCCTGACTGGTGGGGAGTGGGGGACGCAGTGGCACTGGCGACAGGATTGGAGTTCAGCAGCACGAGCGTCCCCGCAGCCCCATTGGTGCACTTGACTGCCAAGCTGGCGGTGAGCGAAGAACCACTGCGTGTCACCGGACCGGAGATCGTGCGGTTTAGGGTGGAGGTGGGATCGGAAATGGTCAGCTGATCGCCTGACTCCGATCCGTCAAGCACCCGGGAGACAGAGCCCCTGGTGTACATCCCCTCGAAGGTGCCAGTGGTCGAGTTCCAGCCACTGACCACCAGTGTCCCGTCGGGAAAGTTACCGCTCCGGCAGCCATCCTCTGTGATGGACCAGGTGCCGTTGATATTGAAAGTGGGGGCGCTGGCGCTCGCCACGGAGACTCCCGCCAGCCACAGAGCAAACCCTATTGCCAGCCCGGCCCCGAGGCGCCGCCCATCGGTGGAGTGTGCTCGCCGGAGCGTCCGCTCAACCCCCCCAGGCATCGCGCGGATGCTAGCACCACAATTCGAGTAGCGCTACCCGCGCACACGCGAGCTAAGGGTCAGCCGAAACCGGTCCCCAATCGGTGGGCTCAGACATAGGCCCGCAGGCCTGGCTCGACCCCAAATGGCAGAGCATCAAAGCCGGCGCGCGCCACTTTGGTCCAGGCCGCCGCCCCAATCATGGCGGCATTGTCGGTGCACAGCTCAGGGGCCGGAATGGTGACCTTGGCGATTCCCCGCAGCCGGTCTCGGGCGAGCGTGCGCAGGAGCCGATTGCTCGCCACCCCGCCGGCCAGGACCACCTGGTTGCTCCCGGTCTGCTCGACCGCTGCCTCCAGCTGAGTACAGAGCGTCTCGACCGCCGCCAGTTGAAAACTCGCCGCCAGGTCAGTCACCTGCTGGTGACTCAGTTCGCCCAGGTCGCGCACCAGATAGAGGACGGCCGTCTTCAGACCGCTGAAGGAGAACCCGAAGTCCGGCAGCACCGGACGGGGCAGCTGGTATTTGCTGGCGTCGCCCTCTTGAGCTAGGCGATCGATGGCCGGGCCGCCGGGATACGGCAGCCCCAGCATCCGGGCCACCTTGTCGAAGGCTTCGCCCACCGCATCGTCGCGGGTCGCCCCCATCAGCACCACCCGATCGTGGGCTTGGTAGTGGATCAGATCGGTATGTCCACCACTGACCACCAGCGCCACAAAGGGCGGCTCCAGAGTTGGGTCTTCGATCCGAGCGGCCAGGACATGACCGCTCATGTGATTCACCCCGACGACCGGCAGACCGAGACCGGACGCCAGGCTCTGGGCGTACGTCACCCCTACGGCGAGACACCCCACCAGCCCCGGGCCCTTCGCGACAGCCACACCGTCCAGGGTGCCGGCGAGACCCCCCAGGCTAGCGACCGCCTCCGCCACGACGGACGGGAGCCGCTCCAAATGCATGCGGGCGGCCAGTTCCGGAACCACACCCCCGAACTCAGCGTGCGCAGCGGCCTGGGAGGCAATCACCGAGCTGGCGACCGTGAAGTCGTCTTTCACCACGGCGGCAGCCGTTTCGTCGCAGGAGGTTTCGAGCGCCAGGAGCCTCAACGGGGGGGGAAGTCTAGCTCGGGTCGCGCTCCCAGCCCCTCAATATCCAGTTGGTCGAGGATGGCCAGAAAGCGACGCTTGAAGTGCGGCGCATGGATCAGGTCCGACCACATGACCAGAGCGTCCTCGCCATTGTCCGTGTAGTACCCGCGCCGCTGGCCGATGACCTTGAAGCCAAATTCCTCGTAGAGGTGGATGGCCGGTTCGTTGTTGGGCCGAACTTCGAGGCTGATGAAGTTCGCCCGCAGGGCATAGGAGCGATTGACCAGAGCCGCGAAGATCGCCCTGCCGTATCCCTGGCCCTGGAACTCGGCGGCCACCCCGATGGTGGTGACGTGAGATTCCTCCCCGACCGCCCAAAGGCCGCCGTAGCCGACCACCTGGCGATTGCGCCGCAGGCAGAAATAGTGAGCTGCCCGATTGTTGTTGAGCTCCCGCTGATACGCACTCCCCGGCCAGGGCGTGGGAAAGACGGCGAGCTCGATCGCTCGCACGTCGGCGATGTCCTCGTCGCGCATCGGGCTGAGTTGCAGCTGCTCGCCGATCAGGACCACTACCGAGCTCCTACTGGTTCTGCGTAGTCCGCAGTGACCTGATCGTACCCCGAGATCGGGACCAAGCCGGCGGACACCACCCAGGCTAGCGCCATTTGGCGACTACGGGAAGGGGAGATCGAGTTGGTCCCCTCCGGTAGCTGGCGGCCCTCTCCGAGCTCCCCGACGACCAGACGCAGCTCATGCCACGCGTCAGGCCACGGGCTCTCCCTGCCCAGCAACCAGGCGCTACCTCGAGGACGCCATCGTCCTCTTGCCCCAGAGCCCATTTCGGGCGTCATCTCCTGACCGAATGATCCTCCCCGGCCGGCGTCGGCCAGCGCGAGCAGGGGCATAGGAGTGGGATCGATCTGGGCCGCAACCACCTCCAGCGATCCGACTAGGGCCACCGGGCAGGCGAGAGATTGGGCGGCTCCCAGGGCCCCAGCCAATCCGCCTCGCACTCCGATGTAGGAACCTGGACCCCGAACCGCGACCACGGACCCGATTCGATCTCGATATAGGTTAAGCGCCGCCTTGACCTCACCGACCAGAACCGGTGACGGCAGGGGTGACGGTGCGGACCAGGTCACCTCGCCATCCGTGGATGCCAGGATCACCAGCGGGTCGTCTCGCCGCGAACCGTCGATCGCCAGGATCCAGTCCTTGACCACCTGGCTAGCCGTCGCTTGCTGGGGCCGATCTAAGCTGCATGTCGATCTCCCGATCCGTCTCGGAGGCGATCTCCAGTCTGATCTCGCCATTGAACCAGCCACTTTCGGCCCGTTCCGGCCACTCGATGATCACCGCGCCGTCCGCCAGCGCCTCCTCCATCCCCAGCGAGCGGAGGTCGAACCCGTCCCCGAGCCGGTAAAGGTCGAGATGATGCAGGGGGATCCGACCCGGATAGATGGCGTGCAGGAGGAAGGTGGGACTCCGCACATCCTCGCCGCCGCCCGCGCCCGCCACGATCCCTTGGGCGATCACCGTCTTCCCGGCACCCATCTCGCCCCGCAACGCCAGGCAGTCTCCCGCCTTCAGGCCGGCACCGATCGTTCTTCCCAGCGCTCTGGTCTCGGCGGCGCTCCGAGTGCGAACTCTCATCTCTGAAATTGGCTCAAAAGTGGCGAAACCCGGCGTTCGAGGGTGCCCCGATGAGTTCGCCACCAGACTCCGAGAACAGCCTGGTCCCAGGCTTCGCGGAAAGCACCCCCACCACGGAGAGCCGGGGCAGCTCATCATCCCAGCTGTCTAAGAGTTCGCCGAGCATGGGCTCGGGTACAGTCGCCAGAAGTTCGTAATCCTCTCCGCCGGTGAGCGCCAACTCCCCTCCCCGCTCGGTGTCCTCCAGTCTCGTTCCTCGAGGGATTTGATCCAGCCAGAGGTCAGCCCCGACCCCACTCGCCTGAGAGAGGCGATCCAGGTCGAGCAGCAGCCCGTCGCTGAGGTCCGTCATGGCCGAGCTGCCCGCCCTCCGGAGGGCCATTCCGGCTCGGACCCGCGACGGCGGCATGCGAAGCCGTTCCAACCACTCTTCGGGAACGGTGGTGCCGCCTTCCTCCAACCTCTCGAGCGCCGCTCCAGCCATGCCCAGCGCCCCGGTCACCAGGATCCGGTCACCGACCCTGCCCCCGCTGAGCTTGACCGGTGAGCCGTCAGTGACTTCACCCAAAACGGTGACTGTCACCGACAACGGACCCGCCGACCGGCTGAGGTCACCGCCAGTGACCGCGGCCCCATCAACGGCCGCCGCATCCACCAGACCACACTGAATGGCGAGCACCGCTTCGGTCGACGTCTCCACCGGGAGCAGTGCCGCCACCAAGCCAGCTCTGGGGCGCGCTCCCATTGCCGACAGGTCGGAGACCGCGGCCATCCAGGCCTTCCAACCGACCTGGTAAGGGGTCTGGTGCTTCCGTCGGAAGTCGACGTCCTCACAGAGGCTGTCGGTGGACCACAGCACGAGCCCACCTGGGGTCGGCTGCCAGGCAGCGGCATCGTCTCCCGGACCGATCTCCGCCTGACCCGACGAGTCTCCCGCGAGCTCCATCAGTTGCCGCAATAAGTCGGTTTCGCCGGTGGTCGACACCGGTTCACCACCAACCCAGCTAGCGGTCCGCAGCGAACTCCTCTTCACGACCAAACGAAGTGGGCTCAGCCCGGGACCGGGGCCAGCGAGTCGGGTAGACCCGCCACGGGGCTGCTGGCTCCGTATCCCCCGTCGGGCCGGCCCTCGGCCAATCCTGCCAGGAATGCAGCCCGACCCGCCTCCACTCCCGCAGCAAAGGCAGCGGCCATGGCGACCGGATCCCTGGAGTGGGCGATGCCGGTGTTCACCAGCACCCCGGCGGCCCCCCACTCCATGACCCGAGCTGCGTCAGCCGGGGAGCCCAAGCCGGCATCGACGATTACCGGCACGGGGCAGCGCTCGATGATGGCCCGAATGTTGTGCGGATTGAGCACCCCCAGGGTGGAACCGATCGGAGCAGCCCCGGGCATGACCGCGGCCGCCCCGGCTTCAGCCAGACGGAGCGCGAGACCGACATCGTCACTCGCGTAGGGCAGCACCGTGAAGCCCTCAGCGACCAGTTCTTTTGTTGCCTCGAGGGTGGCGATCGGGTCGGGAAGAAGGGTTAGCTCGTCACCGACCACTTCGATCTTGATGAAATCCGAGAGACCGGCGGCGCGGGCCAGCCGAGCCAGTCGCACCGACTCCGCTGCGCTCTTTGCCCCGGCCGTGTTGGGAAGGATGGTGTAGGCACCCAGGTCAAGGTCCGCCAACTCGGATCGCTGGTCTCCGTCGAGGTGGAGCCGACGGACCGCCACCGTGATCATCTCGGCTCCCGAAGCAGCAATCGCCGCTGCCAGCACCCCCGGGGAAGGGAATTTGCCTGTCCCGTGAATTAGCCTCGAGTTGAGCTCAACCCCCCCCAATCGCAACTGGCCCTCAGCCATGGTCACTGCCTCCTCCCACCAGATGGACAACCTCGAGATCATCTCCGTCTGCCAGTGCCGCCTCCCTTAGCTCGGAAGCCCGGAAGATCTCACCGTTCCGCTCGACTACCACTCCGTCTTGTCCCACCTCTATTAGATCAAGGAAGTCTCGAATCGACCCTCCGGGCGGACACTTGCGTGCCTTGCCGTTGACGCGAATGCGGATCCACGGAATGCTCTCCCGTATCTCGTGCCGCAGCTCTGCCGCCATCCGATCGGGCGATTCCGCCTGGCAGATCGCCCGAACCACGCCGACGATGTCGGCCCCGGCGGCGACCGCCTGTCGCGCTGTGCCCGGGCCGAGCCCGCCGATTGCGACCACCGGAACGGTCGCCCGCGCCGCCGCGAGCGTGACGTGCTCGAACCCCACAGCGGGCCGACCCGGTTTGGTGGGAGTCGCATGTACCGGTCCTGCCGAGAGGTAGTCCACCGGCTGGCTCGCCGCCTGTACGACCTGCGCCTTGGTCTGGGTCGAGAGACCCAGCAGGGGCTCAGGCCCTAACCGGCTCCTCGCCTCGACTGGGTCCAGATCGGTCTGCCCCAGATGCACCCCGTCGGCTCCGACCTCCAGGGCCAGCTCCACGTGGTCGTCGACCAGGAACAGCGCCCCGCCCGCGTGCGCTGCCTGCATGCACTCGGTCGCCAACTCCCGGAGCTCCCCCGCCCCCGTTCGCTTGCGACGCAGCTGAATCAGCTCCACCCCGCCGGCTACGGCACGAGAGATCAGTAGAGAAAGTTGAGCCGCAGGCGTCTCATCGTCGGTCACCAAGTAGAGCCGGGCGCTGCGCAGCTGGGCTCTACGAGCCAGTCCGGCGGCGGACCGGGCGGGCCCCACCCGGGCCTGAGACATGGTCCAATCTTATGCAGTCCCACCGGGAGGTACCGAAGCCAGGAACTCGCGTGGCACTCGTCCTCGGAGTTGAGTTACCACCTCATAGTTATTCGTTCCGAGGCGCTCGGCGATCAACTCCGCACTGAGACTCTCAGTGCCATCGGTGCCGATCAACGTAGCGATGTCTCCTGCCACCACCACCGGTGGCTCGGTGACATCCACCATGCTCAGGTCCATGCAGGGGTCACCCAAGAGCCGGCGTTCTCGACCGCCGATCAGTACTGAACCCCAATTTCTAGGTCCGGCTCGAAACCCGTCGCCGTACCCAACTGGAAGGGTGGCGATCGTCATCTCCCGCTCAGCTTGAAACTTGCCCGCATAACCCACGTAATCGCCGGCACGAATCGAGCGTATCTGGGCGACGGTCGTCCGGAAACTGAGCACCGGCTCCCTCTGTCGGCCATCGGGGGTCCGCAGCCCCAGCAGTTCAATTCCGCAGCGGACCAGGTCCAATCGGGATTCCGGAACAGTGTTCCAGGCGGCACTGTTGGCGGCGTGGCGCAGCCGGAAGTGATGTTCGACCGCCGACGCCTGGTTCAGGCCAATCTGGAACCGAGCCAGCTGGGCCCGGGTCACCTCGCGATCCGATCCCCTCCGAAAGTGGGTGTAGCAGCCCTCCAGCTCGACATGTTTGAACTGACGAGCCGCCTCAATGAATCCCGCCACCTCCTCGGGTTGTATCCCGAGCCGACTCATCCCCGTGTCAATCTTGAGGTGAGCGGTGGCGGGCCTCCCCTGTCCAGCCCCGGCCCGATCCAAGGCGGCCAGGACATCGCGATCGAAGAGAGTCACCGCCAGCCGACCAGCCACGGCTACCCCCACCTGCTCGGGCGGCGTGTAGCCGAAGACCAGGATGGGGGCGGCGATGCCGTCGTGGCGCAGCTCCAGGGCCTCCACCACCGTGGCCGTTGCCACCCAGCTGGCTCCGTGGCGGAGCGCCGTCCTGGCCACCGCGACCGCCCCGTGGCCGTAGGCGGAGGCCTTCACTACCGCCATCAGGGGCACCCCAGCAAGTTCATCGACCACGACGGCGACGTTCCGCCCCAGTGCGTCCAAGTCGAGCTCAATCCAGGTGGGACGTTGTCGAGACCCGGAGGACGCAGTCGGAGCTCCTCTGCCACTCACCCGGATACAGCGCGATCAGGCCGGGCCGCCTCCTGTTGTCGCCGCACGGATTCCTGCGCCTCCACCAGGGCGTCGGCTACCTCGCTGGCCAGGATCCCGGCCCGGCCCCGCACGAATGAGAGCCTGGTGCCGGCTTCCCCATGCACGAACACTCCGGCCCGGGCCGCTTCGTAGGGGTCGAGACCCTGAGCCAGCATGGCTCCGATCAGTCCGGCCAGGACATCTCCGGTTCCGCCCGTCGCCAGCACGGAGGTCGCGTGGCCGTCAACCCAGGTCCTCCCTTGGGGATCGGCCACCACTGTGCCGGCACCCTTCAACACCAGCACCACTCCCAGCTCACTGGCTAGCGCCTGGGCTGATGAGACTCGGTCCCTCTCAATCGACTGCACATCGACACCAGCCATCCGAGATGCTTCCAGGGGATGAGGGGTGAGCACGCTGCCCGGAGGTATCTGTCGGCGCAGCTCCGCCTGACCGGCACAGACGTTGAGGGCGTCGGCGTCTAGTACCAGGTGCGGTCGGGAGCGTACATCCGATTGAAAGAGCTCCTCGAGCAGCTCCCTGGTGGCCTGGGACTCACCGAGCCCAGGTCCGCAGACAATCGCGTCAGCCGACTGCAGAGTGGCAGAGGCCTCTCTCACTGCACCTCTTCCCAAACCAGACTCCGCTGCGTCGACGGGGACTCGGATCAGCTCCGGCGGGGCGGCGACCAGGCCGGTGCCATGCGCCAATACCTTGACCTTCCCGGCACCGCCCCGCAGGGCTCCGAGGGAGCAGAGGATGGCGGCTCCGGGAAACTGGGGGCTACCGGCGATTACAACCACCGTCCCGAAAGTGCCTTTGTGACTCACCTCCGGGCGCGCTGGCAGTTGTAGATCGGAGGGAAGCTCTCCCCACAACCATCGGCTTCGCCGGCCCAGGGGACTGAGCGCAGCTACCGCCATCCCCAGACCGGCATCATGGGTGAGGCTGATGGCGAGGCCGGCCACCGGTTGGCCATCGACCAAGACGGTGGGAGAGCCGCCCGGTCGCCTGACCACTGCGATTCGACTGTAGAGTGGAATAGTCCAGCCCAGGCCACCGAACACCTTGCGAACGGCCTCCTTGGCCGCCCAGCGCGCCGCCAGACGCTCAGGTCGGCCCGCGCAGTACTCCGCCTCCTCGACCGTGAAGTACTTGGTCAGAAACTCCGGCCGGCGGTTCACTAGCTGGCGGACGCGCTCAACCGAACTGACGTCGATTCCCACTGAGAAGGGCGGACTGACGCCCTCCGGGGCGAGTCGGCTCACTCGACGGTGACGGACTTGGCCAGATTCCTGGGCCGGTCCACGTCTAATTCCTTGCTCATAGCGGAATGGTAGGCCAGCAACTGCCCCACCAAGGCAGTTGCTAAAGGAGCGATCATCTCGGGCAGGCGGGGCACTTTGATCACATGGTCCGCGACGCCCTCCATGGTCGAGTCCCCGTCGTTGATGATCGCCAGGATCGGACTTTGGCGGGCCCGGGCTTCCTGAACATTGCTGCGGATCTTCTCGCGGGTCAGAGACTCAGTGGCGAAGGCAACCACCGGCATGCCGGGGTCCAGGAGCGCGATCGGGCCGTGCTTCAGCTCTCCCGCCGGCAGGGCCTCAGCATGGACGTAAGAAACCTCCTTCAGCTTGAGGGCCGCCTCCATCGCGGCTGGATAGTTGTACCCCCTGCCTACATAGAGTGCCGACTGGTAGCCGGAGAGCCACTTGCCCAAGGGGGCGATGGAGTCCTCAAGCTCCAGGATCTGGCGCTGTACCGCGGGGACCGCTCGTAAGGCGGCGCCCAACTCCCGCCGGTCCGCCTCTGGCACTGAGCCTCGGGCCTGGGCCAACTTCATCGCCAGCAACAGCCCACAGCCCACCTGGTTGACGAAGGTCTTCGTCGCCACCACGCAGACCTCCGGTCCGGCGTGCATGTTGATGACCGCGTCCGCTTCCAGCGAAAGGGTGCTCCCGACCACATTGGTCAAGGCCAGTAGGTGACTGCCCTCCGTGCGGGCCAGCCGGGCGGCCGCGAGAGTATCCGCCGTCTCCCCGGACTGCGAGATCGCGACCATCAGGGTCTTCCCGTCCGGCGGTTGGGGTCGGTAGCGCCACTCCGAGGCCACGTCGACCGCGACCGGCAGTCCCGTGAGATCCTCGATGGCGTATTTGGTGAGGAGCCCCGCGATGTAGGCGGTGCCGGTACCCACGATCTGGACGCGCTCAAAGGACTTGATGACGGAGTCGTCCAGCGCCCAGTCGGCGAACTCGACCTTGCCGTCGCCTAGAAGGCGGCCGCGCAGGGCGTTCTCCAGCGCGGCCGGCTGCTCGTTGATCTCTTTGGCCATGAAGCTCGGGAATCCCCCCCGCTCCGCCTGGATCACATCCCAGTCCACCCGGACCACTCGCGGTACTGACTCGGTCCCGTCGACAATCGAGCTGATCACCGGACCGACCGGACTCAGCACCGCCATGTCTCCCTCACCCAGGACCAGCGCCTGTTTGGTGTAAGGAATGATCGCGGTCAAGTCGGAGCTGAGGAACCACTCATCGCGGCCGACGCCGACAATCAGCGGGGCGTTGAGTCGGGCACCGATGAGAGTGTCCGGGTCGGTCGAGCTGAGCACCACCAAGGCATAGGCGCCCGAGAGGCGACCCAATGCCCGACGAGTGGCAGCCACCAGATCACCGGCGTAGTAATGCTCGATCAGATGCGGAACCACCTCGCTGTCGGTGTCTGAGGTGAATTCATGACCGGCCTCCACCAGCTCGTGCTTGAGGGTGGCGAAGTTCTCGATGATCCCGTTGTGGATCACAAAGAACCGGCCGGTGCAGTCGCTGTGGGGATGGGCGTTGGCGTAGGACGGGCGGCCGTGGGTAGCCCAGCGGGTATGGCCCATTCCCACGCGACCACGGATCTCCATGCCCTGGCTTGCGGCCAGCAGCGCCTCGACTTTGCCCGGAGCCTTGAGCGCGGTAGCGGTGCCGTCAGCCTCCACTACCACGACTCCCGCCGAGTCATAGCCCCGGTACTCGAGCCGCTGCAAGCTGTCGAGCAGCACCGGAGCCGCAGGGCGGGGGCCCAGGTAGCCGATGATCCCGCACACAGTCTGGCTACCTACCTCCCACTGCGGTCGACCCCACGCCACCTCAAACGACCCTGGATCGTGTCAGGTTACTCCGCGTCGGCTCAAGGTGCGGGCGTCGGGGTCGGGGTGGGTGTTGGCGAAGGGACCGGGGCAATGGTGATGACGACGCTGACAAAGGTGGTCGAGAGGGACGTCCCGCTCGCCGTGACCAGCTGCTCGCTGACCGTCTCACTGGAGGTGACGTGGGCCAAGTCGATCGGCTGGGTGTTGACTGAAGTGAGGGCCGTTAGCACCGATGAGGGGCCGGTCGCGATCACGGTGGCTGGCGTCACCACGATGCCAGTGATCATGTAGCCCGAGGCCGGCTCTCCGTTCCCTGAGAACGTGGGAGTGACCGGCAGCACTCGCTCGGTGTTCTCCGAAGTGATCACCACTCCGACGCTGACAGCAGAGGGGGTCACGGTCAGCTCGGCATTGTGGCCGTCTGTGTTTATGAGCTTCACCGTCTTGGGAATTGGCAGAGAGGTCCGATAAGTCGAGAGGTTGACGATCGCCTCCGCCTGGAGGTTCGCCAGCACACTCTCAGGGCCCCGCACGCTCACATCGGCCGGGGTGATCGTGGTCTGGGCCAGGTTCAGCACGGAGCCCACCGGTGGCGCCGCGGTAACCGTGAGGTGCACTGGAATCGTCCGAGTAGACACGTGGTCAATCTTCACCTGCACCTTCTTCGGAGCCGACCAGATCCAGACACTGTCGTCGGTCTGCTCCACCTTGAGGTTCACGTAGTAAACCCCCGGCTTGGTGATCTGGCTCAGGTCGGCGACCGCGGACAGGCGACTCGCCACCTCGTCACTCCTGACGTTGCTGGCGACCCCCGCGATCTTCACGTCGACCGGGCTGATGGCATCCAGGAGAACCAGGCCGGACCGAAGGGCCCCACCCGGCTGAACGTGAACGCTGTAAGTGACGATCGCGGGCGGGTCGCTCGCGTAGACCACCCCCACCCACATTCCGCAGGCCACCACCACCGCAATCAGCTTGAGCCGGAAATTGCGGGTGATCAGCTTGGGGAGACGCGCGTTCATGGCCGCTCCACCCCGGGTGCCGCGGCGGGCTCCTTGGAGCCTCGCCCCAAGAGCCGGAGACTGCGTCGATGGCGTTCGTAAAGCGGCAGCCGGTAGAAGGCGCCCAGTCGATTGGTGAGGGCATCTACGTCCAACTCTCGCTGCAGTTCGCCCCCGAGCGCCAGGCTCACCCGGCCAGATTCCTCGGAGACGATCACGACCGCGGCGTCGGTCGCCTGGCTCAGTCCCATAGCTGCGCGATGGCGGGTACCCACCCGGCCCTGGGCTCCCGTCTGTTCTGCTAAGGGCAACACACAACCCGCGGAGACGATCCGGCCAGCCCGGAGCAGCGCCGCGCCGTCGTGCAGCGGCGACCGGTAGGTGAAGACCGTCACCAAGGTCTCCGCGCTCAGGATGGCATCCATCCGGACCCCGGTCGCCGCGATCTCCTCCAGCCCAATGTCGCCCTGTAGGACGATCAGGGCCCCGGTGGCCGCCTCCGCCAGCCGCATGGCCGCGCGGACCACCTCGTCGACGTCGCGCTTGAGCTCGGCAGTCTCCGGGGCCAGGAGCCCCGGTCGGATTCTGCCGAGCCGGCCCATCTGGTCCAGCGCCCGGCGCAGCTCAGGCTGAAAGAGGATCACGACCGCGATCACGATTACCTCGCCGCCATTGCTGAACAGGAACTTCAGTACCGGCAGGTTGAGGATGTAAGCCAAGGCTCCCAGTGCCCCCAGCAAGAGCAGCCCAAGCAGCAGCTGCACCGCCTGCGTTCCCCGGATCAGCACCAGAAGCCGGTACGCCAGGAAGGCGATGATCAGGATGTCGAGGACGGTTCTCCAGCCCACCGTCTGCAGGAGCACTCGGGCCGCTTGCCCAACGTTGAGGCTGCCAACCAGCCACCCGAGCTCGGTCATCGCGCTCCAGGCTCGGGGGCGAAGATGCCCAGCAGCAGGGCCAGCTGGACCCAGAATCGGTTCTCCGCCTGGGCGAACACCACCGATTGGGGTCCGTCGAGGACCTCATCGGTGATCTCCTCGCCGCGGTGGGCAGGTAGGCAGTGCATGACCTTGGCGCTCTTGGGGGCCTTGCCCAGCAGGGACTGGTTCACCTGGTAGGGGCCAAAGTCCTCGCGCCGATCCTCATGCTGCTCTTCCTGGCCCATCGAGGTCCAGACATCGGTGTAGATGATCTCGGTGTCCGCCAGCGCCGACTCGAGATCCGAGGTCGGGTAGGCTGGCGCGTATCCCGGGGGGGTGACCACGCGGAGGTCCAGCCCCACCACCTCCGCCGCCTCCATCAGCGAGCTGCATACGTTGTTGCCGTCGCCGACGAAGGTGATCCGGGCCCCTTCCAGGTGCCCCAGCTGCTCCTGGACGGTCAAGCAGTCGGCCAGCACCTGGCAGGGGTGACCGCGGTCGGTCATGGCGTTGATGACCGGCCCTTCCATCGCCCGGGCCAGGCCACGCAGGTCACGGTCGGACGGAATGCGGGCCACCAGCCCGACCACGAATCGGTCGAGGATGCGTCCGACGTCGGCCACCGACTCGCGCCGCCCCATGTCGATCTCGCGGTCGAACAGAGAGATGGGATGTCCGCCCAGGCGATGCACCGCTGCCTCGAAGGAAACCCTGGTCCGATTGCTGGGCCGCAGGAAGATCATCGCCACCGAGTTCCGGGCCAAAGGGGTCCCCGGATCACGGCCACGCTTCAGCTGGGCAGCGGTATCCAGCAGCGCCAGGAGTTCCTCCCGGCTGAGGTCGGATACCGCGAGCAGGTCGCGGCCGCGCAGGTCCTGGCTCACTTCACCCCATGGCAGGGTTGGGACCCCACCTGGGCGGTGGGACCGATATTGGAACGGGTGGGTGTAAGGGTAGTTTCAGCGCTTGGTGTACTGGGGAGCTTTACGGGCTCGCTTCAGGCCGGGCTTCTTGCGCTCCTTCATCCGGGGATCGCGGGTCATCAGACCGGCCGCCTTCAAAGGACCGCGCAGTTCGGGGTCGAAGGCGCAAAGGGCCCGCGCCAATCCGTGAGCGACCGCCCCTGCCTGCCCCGACACCCCACCGCCGACGACCTTCACCGAGATCCGAAAGCGATCGGTCATCCCCGAAACCTCAAGGGGACGCAGGGCCGCCTGCTCCAACTCCCGCCGTCCGAAGTGTCGGAGCGGCTCCCGATCGTTGATGACCGCCGTCCCGTCGCCAGGATAGATTCGCACCCGCGCGACAGCCGTCTTACGCCGGCCGGTGCCGTACGAGTACCGGGTCTGGTCCTGCTCGGTCAAAGCTTCACTACCTCTGCGTGGTCACCGAACCTGATCTCCACCGGCTGCTGGGCCACGTGGGGGTGATCGCTGCCCGGGTAAATCTTGAGCCGCCGCAGTTGGCGGTCACCGAGGTTATTGTGCTGCAGCATCCCCCGCACCGCCTCCCGCAAGGGAGCGGTCGGATCGCGATCTACCAATTCCTGGTAGGTGCGCTCTTTCCGGCCCCCCGGGTAGCCGCTGTAGCGATCGTAGATCTTGTCGGTGCGCTTGGCCCCGGTGACCACGATCTCCGAGGCGTTGATGACGATCACTTGATCTCCGCACAGCGCGTGGGGCGTGTAGCTGGGACGGTGCTTGCCCCGCAGCACCCGGGCCAGGTTCACCGCCAGCCGACCCAGGGTCTCGCCCCGGGCGTCCACCAGCACCCACTCCTCCTCGCCGGGCTTCTCCACTGCGACAAAGCTCTTCTGGGCGACCGTGCTCACATCTGCACCTTCGCGACCGACGCCCGGTACTCGACCTGCCACTGATGCAGTCCGCGGGCGGGGGCCGTCTCCCAGCTAGGGCTCATGTGACCTGGCTCATGGAGCGCACTGGCCAGCTCAGCTACCGTAGCCCGTCCCGCTCCCACCGCCACCAGCGCCCCGGCAAAGTTACGCATCATGCCCTTCAAGAACGCGTCGGCTCGGACCTCGATGATCACCACCCCGTCTTGCACGATGATCTCGGCCCGGTCCACCGTCCTGGTCGTCGACCCGGACGGGAAAGGGCTGGAGCCGAACCCCGCGAAGTCGTGGGTTCCGAGCAAGAGTCGGGCCCCGGCGCGCATCGGGGAGAGCTCGAGCGAGTTACGGACCCTCCACTCGTACTGGCGGCCCAGCGGGGCGGCGGTGGATGGGCCCCGCACCAGGTAACGGTAGGTGCGACGCCAGGCCTGCCATCGGGGATGGAAGCCGGGGTCCACCAGAGTCGTCTCCAACACGCCGATGTCCTCCGGAAGGCGGGCGTTGCAGCCACCCTTTAGCGCTCCTGGAGTCCATGCCGAGCGAAGGCTGAAGGAGATCACCTGTCCGTGGGCGTGGGCCCCCGCATCGGTACGACCGGCCGCCTTGATCAGAGGTTGCTCATAGGTCAGCTCCTCCAGCACCCGGCTCACTTCACCCTGAACGGTCGCGACCTGCGACTGGGCCTGCCAGCCGTGATAGCGCGAACCGTCGTAGGCCAGCACCATCCGGTAGTTGGAGGCAGCTTTAGTGGTCACTATTCCACCATCTCCATGATCACCACGGGCGCCCCATCACCCTGACGGGGGCCGCGCCGGATAATCCTGGTGTAGCCCCCCGGCCGCTCGCGGTACCGGTCGGCGTACTGGGTGAAGAGCTTGACCGCCACATCCTCACGGGTCACCACCCGGGCCACCCTTCTACGTGCCGCCAGGTCGTCGGTCTTGGCGACCGTCACCATCCGCTCGACCCAGCGCCGGATCTCCTTGGCTTTTGCCTCGGTGGTCTCGATCCGGCCATGCTCGAACAGCGCAGTCGCCAGATTGCGGGTGAGCGCAATCCGGTGCGCTGAGGTACGTCCGAGCTTCCGGCCCGCCTTGAGGTGCCGCATCTCCCCTACCGATCTCCCTTCTGGAAGAGTTCGTCGACCTCTTCCTCGGCCACAAAGCCGCGCGCCACCAGCTTCTGCTTGATCTCGTCAAGCGACTTGGCACCGAAGTTGCGCAGGGCCAGCAGCTCCTCCACCCGCATCGCCAGCAGCTCGCCAAGCTTGGTGATGTCGTTGGCCTTGAGACAGTTGAGTGCGCGCACGCTCAGCTCCAGCTCGTCGACCGGCACCTCGGCCAGTCGACTCTTCAGGTCGGTCCCGACGATCGCTCCCACCGCCGCCTCAGTGATGCTCTCCCCAAACGTTGCGAAGAGGCTGAGGTGACGGGTGTAGTACTCCGCCGCCCGACTCACCGCTTCCACGGGCGGAATGGTGCCGTTGGTCCAGATCTCGAGGATCAACTTCTCCCAGTCGGTGTCCTGGCCGACGCGGGTCTTCTCGACTAGGAAGTTTGCCTTGATCACCGGGGTGAAGATGGCGTCGACCGGGATCACTCCGATCGGCTGGCCCTCTTTCTTGTTGCGGTCGGCCGGCGAGTACCCCTTCCCCAGCTCCACGGTGAGGTCCATCCGGAGCTTGGCATGGGCCCCGTCCAGGGTGCACAGGTAGAGCTCCGGGTTGGCGATCTCGACGTCGGCGTTGGCGGTGATGTCGGCCGCGGTTACCCGCCGACCACCCTGCACGTCGAGCGATAGGCGAGCCCCCTCGGGGTTGTGGCAGGTGAGGCTCAACTGCTTGATGTTGAGCAGGATCTCGCCTACGTCCTCCTTGACGTACTTGATGCTGGAAAACTCGTGCGCGACCCCCTCGATGGAGACCGCCGTGACCGCCGCGCCAGTCAGGGACGACAGCAAAACCCGTCGCAGGGAGTTGCCTAGCGTAGTGCCGTATCCGGCCTCTAGTGGCTCAATCTCAAAGCGCCCGTGGTCCTTGGAAGTGTCGACTTCATGGACCGTTGGCTGAATCGCAGTCTCTGGCATATGTAGCAATGTCCTCGTTAGTCTCTGGCCGAAGCGCCGTCAGTTAGCGGGAGTAGTACTCGACGATTAGCTGCTCGTCGATGCTGGTTTCCATCTCCGGGCGTTCCGGCAGCCGGGTAACGTCCACCCTGCGCTCATCGGGGTAAAGCGTCATCCACCCGGGCAGACCCTGGCCGCCACGGGACTCCAGGGAGCGCCGAATGGGTTCTAGATCGCGGCTGCGCTCGCGCACCGTGATGACCTGGCCTGACTTCACCTGGAAGGCAGGAATGTTGACCGTCCGCCCGTCAACTTTGAAATGGCGATGCGATACCAGCTGGCGCGCCTCGCGTCGGGAGGAAGCGAAGCCAGCTCGATAGACGACGTTGTCCAGCCGTTGCTCCAGCATCTGCAAGAGCACCGTGCCGGTGACCCCCTTGCGGGTCGCCGCCGCATCAAAGTAGTTGTGAAATTGGGTTTCGAGCACCCCAAAGACCCGGCGCCCCCGCTGCTTGGCGCGCAGCTGAATGCCGTAGTCGCTGATCCGCCGGCGTCGGGATAGCCCATGCATTCCTGGAGGCGTGGCGTTGCGCTTGGTGAAGGTGCACCGCTCGCCCAGGCATTTGTCTCCCTTCAGGAAAAGCTTGACGCCCTCGCGTCGGCAGAGGCGGCAGACGGGAGGGTGCGGATTGGCCATCTGGGCTAGCTCCTCAGACCCGGCGCCGCTTGGGAGGGCGGCATCCGTTGTGGGGGACTGGGGTGACATCGGTGATCGAAGTCACCTCGAGCCCGGCCGCTTGCAGGGACCGGATGGCGGCCTCGCGACCGGCGCCGGGACCCTTCACCAGCACCTCGATCGCCTTCAATCCGTGCTCCATCGCCCGCTTGGCTGCCGACTCGGCGGTCACCTGGGCGGCGAAGGGAGTGCTCTTGCGAGAGCCCTTGAACCCTGACGAGCCTGCGCTACCCCAGGCGATCACGTTGCCGGCCGGGTCGGTCAGAGTCACGATGGTGTTGTTGAAGGTGCTGAACACGTGAGCGCGCCCCACCGCGATGTTCTTTCGCTCGCGGCGGCGAGTCCGCACCACCTTCTTCTTCTTCGCCAAATCAGCTCCTCGAGTTCCCCAGCACCGGCCTGAGCGGCTGGCCCATGGTCATTTGCCCTTCTTCCTGCGCACGCCGACGGTTTTCCTCGGCCCACGGCGAGACCGGGCATTGGTGCGCGTTCGCTGGCCCCGCACCGGAAGTCCTCGGCGGTGGCGCAGTCCTCGGTAGGTACCGATCTCCATCAGTCGCTTGATGTTGAGCGCCACCTGGCGGCGGAGATCGCCCTCGACCTTGCCTGGTAGCTCCTTGGAGATCACGTCCCGAAGTCGGACCACCTGGGTCTCGCTCAGATCGTCGGTCTTGGTGTTCTGGTCGATCTGGGCGATCCGAAGCAACTTGTGGCTGGTGGTCAGGCCGATCCCGTAAACGTAGGTAAGGCCGATCTCGACACGCTTGCCGCGCGGCAGGTCAACGCCGGCGATCCGAGCCATCAGTCCTCCAGCCTCACCCTTGGCGCTGCTTGTGCTTGGGGTTCTCGCAGATGACTCGGACCGTGCCCGAGCGACGGATCACCTTGCACTTGTCGCAGATCCTCTTCACCGAGGCCCGGACCTTCATCTGACACTCCGCTGAACTGCTTGTTAGACCAGACGAGCCAAGATCCGACCCCGCCCCGGATCCGTGGTCGACAACTCGACCAGAACCCGATCTCCGGGTAGGAGCCGCACACTCGCCAGGCGCGCCCGTCCCGCCGCGTGGGCCACCACCTTGCCCCCGCCCTCCAACTCCACCCGGAAGAGCGAGTTCGGCAAAGGCTCAAGGACTCGGCCCCGGAGACCGCCAGGGTCGTTCATGGTGATGGGCACACGAAAGCTGAGCGAGCTTCGCCCGCCCGGAAGTATAGCCGATCTGGACAGATGGCGAAGCCGATCAGACGGCCCCCGGGAGTAGGGTCAGAATCTCGGCGCCGTCCTCTCCGATGGCGATGGTGTGCTCGAAGTAGCACGACCGCCTCTGGTCAGCGGTGATCACCGTCCAGCCGTCCGGTTCGATCGTCGTTCCCGGATCCCCCTCGTTCACAATGGGCTCGATCGCCAGGCACAGTCCCGGGCGAATCTCGATCCCACGACCTGGATACCCGTGATTGGGCACTTCGGGCGACTCGTGCATGTCCCGGCCGATCCCGTGGCCGGTGTAGCCCCGGACCACCGAGTAGCCGTTCTGCTCGACGTGGGTCTGCACGGCGTGACCGATATCGCCTAGGTGATTCCCCGGGACCGCGGCCGCGATGCCCAGATCCAGCGCTTCCTTGGTCACCTTAATCAGGCGCGCTGCTTCGGGATCCACCTGGCCGCACGACACGGTCAGTCCGGCATCGGCCCACCATCCCTGGTAGATCAGACCGCAGTCGAGGCTGACGATGTCCCCTTCGATAATCCGCCGGCCGTTGGGAATGCCGTGTACCACCTGGTCATTCACCGAGATGCACAGATGCTTGGGGAAACCGTCGTACCCCAGGAATCCTGGAAAGCTGTCCCGCTTGCGGATCTCCCGGTTGGCCGCTCGATCGATCTCGGTAGTGGTCACCCCTGGGACGACCATCTCCGCCAGCAGCTGGAGCACCTCCGCAAGGCGGCGACCCGCCTGCCGCATCAGCTCCACCTCGTCGCCGCGCTTCAGCGTGATCAACCGATCGCCCGCAACAGCGCCTGGCTAACTTCCTCGACCGTTCGTGTCCCGTCGACCCGCACCACTGGCAGGGTCCGGGCCAGGTACTCCAACACCGGTTCTGTTTGGTCGTGGTAGATCCGCAGTCGCTCGGCGATCACTGACGGCGTGTCGTCGCCGCGGTTCTCTTGACGGGCGCGCAGGGCGAGGCGCGACACCAGCTGCTCGTCGCTCACCCCGAGAACTACTGCCAGATCCAGCGGGCGCTCCAGCTTGGCCAGCATCTCCTGAAGCGCCCTGGCCTGAGCGACGGTTCGAGGGAATCCGTCCAAGACAAACCCGGCGTCGGCCTGGGGGTCGCTTAGCCGGTGCCGGATCATCGCCACGATCACCTCGTCGGGGACCAACTTGCCGGCGTCCAGATAGGCTGCGAGGGTCTGGCCCAGCTCAGTGCCGAGCGACCTCTCGTGGCGCAGCATCTCCCCGGTGGCGATGTGCTCGACGCCGAGCTCTTGCTTTAGAAACTCCGCCTGAGTGCCCTTCCCCGAACCGGCCGGCCCGAATAGGGCCAGGTTGTGCCGGGCTGTGTCAGCCACCCCAATCCCCTCCACTCAGTGGATGAACCCGCGGTACTGCCGCATTAATAGCTGGGTTTCGAGCTGCTTCATGGTGTCGAGCGATACCCCCACCACGATCAGTACCGCGGTGCCGCCCAAATAGAGCCCCTGGTTGGGCTGCTGTCCTGTCAGCAGCGCTGCCAAGATGGGTAGAACCACTGTGATGAGGCCCAGGAAGATGGCCCCAGCCAGGGTTATCCGGCTCATGACCCGCGCCAGATATTGGGCGGTAGCGCGGCCGGGACGGATTCCCGGGATGAAGGTGGCGCTCTTCTTCAGGTTGTCGGCCGCGTCTTCGGGGTCGAAGGTCACCGCGGTGTAGAAGAAGGTAAAGCCCATGATGAGCGCGAAATAGATGAACTCGTAGCCGATGTCGACCCAAACAATGGGACCGAAGGGATTCCAATTGGTGTGCACCCAGATCGCCGCCGCCCCAATCACGCCCCCGCCGGTGCCGCTGGCCGGAGCGAAGAAGTTTCCGAAAATCGTGGGAAAAAACATGATCGAGATGGCGAAGATGATAGGAATCACTCCGGCCTGATTGACTCGCAGCGGGAGAAAACTACTCCGGCCCTGGTAGACTTGGCGACCCACAACGCGCTGGGCAGATTGAATAGGTATCTTGCGGGTCGCCTGCTGCACGAAGATGATCCCCCCGGCGACCACAATTCCGATCACCGCCAGCATGAAGACGGTGAATGTCTCCGCCGAACCGCCGTTGGTAAACGAGAGCACCGCGCCCGGAACCTGTCCCAGGATTCCGGCCATGATGATGATCGAGACCCCGTTGCCGAGCCCGTACTCGGTGATCAGCTCACCGAACCACATGATCACGATCGTGCCCCCGGTCAAAATGACCACGATCTCCAAAATCGTCGGCCAGGAGGTAGTCGGTGAAAGAATTGCCTGGCCGTCGAAGTTGAAGCTCTCAAAGAGCCGGGTGTAACCGAAACCCTGCACCAGGGCCAGTGCAACCGTCAGATAGCGAGCGTACTGGGTGAGCCGGCGGCGCCCCAGATCGCCCTCCTTCGACATCTCCTTGACCCTTGTGGAGATGACGGTCATCAACTGCATGATGATGGTGGCGTTGATGTAGGGGTTCAGTCCCAGCGCCACAATGGAAATACCAGCGTTGGATCCGGAAGTGGAGAATCCGCTACCGGAGAAGAGGTTAATCAGCCCCAGCAGTCCGTTGGTGCTGAAGAGGTCGCGCAGAGCGGCGCCGTTGACTCCAGGAATGGTGATGCTGGCGAGGACTCGGAAGACAACGATGAGCCCTATCGTGATGAGCAGCTTGCGCCGAAGCTCGGGGACCCCCATGGCGGCGCGGAGCGCCCCGAACAGGCTCATGTCGAGCTTTCCTGCCCTCCGCCCTGGGGCTCATCAGCCTCGGGCCCCGACTGCTCCTGCTCCTCAGCCGCCTGCGCCTTGGCCCGACTCTCGGCGCGCTTGCGCTGAGCTGCCGAGGGTTTGGCGTCAGTAACTTCGGCCGACTTGGGAGCGTCCAAGAGCTCGACCGTGCCGCCCGCTTTGGCCACAGCCTCGATCGCGGCCCGGCTGGCCCGGTTGACTCGAATGGTCACAGCGGGCGGAACTCCGCCCCCGGCCAGGAGTTTGGTCGGCTGGTTGAGGTGACGGATCAGCCCGGACTTACGCAATCCATCCACGTCCACCACCGCCCCTGCCTCGAATCGAGCCAACTTGCCACAGTTGATCACCTGGTACTCAACCCGGAAACGGTTGTAGAAACCACGAAGTTTGGGGACCCTCTGAGTGAGCGGCATCTGGCCACCCTCAAAGCCCCGCGGGAGGCTCCAGGAGCTCCGCGAGCCCTGACCCTTCTGTCCGCGGCCCGCGGTTTTGCCGCCCCCGGCGGAAATGCCCCGGCCGACCCGTTTGCGCGTCCGCCTACTTCCAGCGGGCGGCTTTAGCTCGTCAAGCCTCACTTACGGGGGCTCCGAGCTGCTCGCTTGGCCGCCGGGGGCGACGCCAAGTCGACCGGCTCCACCCGAACCAGGTGCCGAACGGCTCCGACCATGCCGCGGACCGATGGTGTGTTCTGATGCTCCACCGTGTGGTGGAGCCGGTGCAGCCCCAGGGCCCGGATGGTCCGCTTCTGGTCGTCGCCATATCCGATCGCGCTCTTGACCCAGGTCACCCGCAAGCCCTGCGGCTCATCAGCCACCGACTGACTCCTCCGACCCGACCGCTGCCTGCGAGGGCCGAAGGCCGAGTTCGGCTAGGGTCTTGCCTCGTAGGCGGGCCACCGTCTCGGCGGTGCGGAGTTCCCCCAGGGCGGACATGGTGGCTCGCACCGTGTTGATCGGATTGTCGGTGCCGAGTGACTTGGTGAGGATGTCCTTGATCCCGGCCAGTTCCACGACCGCCCGCATGGCTCCCCCGGAGATCACCCCTGTGCCTGGCGACGCTGGACGCAACAGGACCTTAGCGGCCCCCTGCTTGCGCAGAACTTCGTGGGGGATCGTGCGACCCACCATCGGCACCCGGATCATGTGCTTCTTCGCGTCGTCGACCCCCTTGCGAATCGCCTCGGGGACCTCACCGGCTTTCCCTAGGCCAGCTCCGACCCGGCCCGCGCCATCACCGACCACCACCAGGGCGCTGAAGGAGAAGCGACGCCCTCCTTTGACCACCTTGGCGACCCGGTTCAGGCTGACCACCCGCTCGGTCAGATCCCCTCTCGCGTCCCGATCGGGGCGCGACATGTTCATGCTCATCAAATAGCCTTCAGAATTCCAGACCGGCCTCGCGGGCCGCGTCGGCTAGGGCTTGGACCCGCCCATGGTACAGGTAGCCTCCTCGATCGAAGACCACCTGCTTGATGCCGGCCGCCAATGCTCTCTCGCCAACCACCTTCCCCACCGCAGCCGCGCTGGCCCGGTTGGCACCCTTGACCTTGAGGGTCCTCTCAGAAGTACTGGCCGCAGCCAGAGTACGGCCGCTGCCGTCATCGACCACCTGGGCATAGACGTGCCGCAAGCTGCGGTAGACGCACAGTCTCGGGCGCGAGCCGGAGCCGGTCACCCGCGAACGCACCCGCTTGTGCCGATGCTGACGGGCGCCACTTCTTTCAACTTGAGACATGGCTTAGGTCTTAGCTCCCTTACCGCTCTTGCCTGCCTTGCGCCTAACCACCTCGCCCCGGTAGCGAACACCCTTCCCCTTGTAGGGCTCGGGTTTGCGGGTGGCTCGGATCCGGGCCGCAGTCTGACCTACCAGCTGCTTGTCATTACCGAGAACCGCGACTCGGGTCGGCTCGGGGACTTCGATTTTGATCCCCTCCGGTGGAGTCATACGGATCGGGTGCGAGTAGCCCAGCGCAAGTTGGAGGTCGCCACCTTGGAGGGAGGCCCGGTAGCCGACACCCTGCAGCTCCAGCTCCTTGCGATACCCCGTCGTGACCCCGGTCACCATATTGGCGACCAGGGTCCTGGTCAGCCCATGCAGGGAACGGTGCGGCGCCGAGTCCGTCGGACGCTCTACCAGGACCTCGGCTCCTTCCTGGCGAACCGTGATCACCGGGGGCAGGTCGCGGCTCAGCTCTCCCCTCGGGCCGACCACCGACACGGAGTTGCCCAACACGGTCACCGTGACACCGTCAGGCACAGGGATGGGGGTTCGACCGATCCTGGACATCAGCTGGCTACCAGACCTCGGCCAGGACTTCGCCGCCCAGATGCTGTTGGCGAGCTTCGCGGCCGGTCATGATCCCTTTCGAGGTGGAGACCACCGAAACCCCGAGGCCAGCGAAGACCCGGGGGATTTCCTGGCTGCCGCGATACACCCGGAGGCCGGGTTTACTGACGCGGCGCAGCCCGGTCAGGGGCTTGCCCTGGGGCGTGCGTCGCTTAAACTCCAGCCAAAGCTGAGGGTGGCCGTCCTCCTCGGACAGGCCGAAACTCTGGATGTAGCCCTCGTCCTGAAGGACGCGGGCGATCTCCGCCTTCACCTTGCTGGCCGGCATCTGCACCCGGTCGTGCCCCGCCATATTGGCGTTGCGCACCCGGGTGAGCATGTCGGCGATGGGGTCGCTCAGCATTGCTTTTCTACCAACTCGACTTGCGGATCCCGGGAATATGTCCCTGGGAGGCCCGGATTCTAAAGCAGATCCGACAGAGCCCGAACTTGCGCATGTATCCCCGGGGACGCCCGCAGAGGTTGCACCGGCTGCGCGCCTGCACCGGAAAGCGAGGAGCCCGCCGGCTAGCCATGATCTTGGACTTTTTAGCCATTGGCAGCCCTCTCTAACGCCGGAACGGCATGCCCAGCGCGGCCAGCAGGCTGCGTCCTTCGGCATCCGTCTTCGCGGTGGTCACGATGGTTATCTCCATGCCTCTCAACTTGTCGATCTTGTCGTAGTCGATCTCCGGGAACACCAGCTGCTCGGTCAGCCCCAGGGTGAGGTTGCCGTGCCCGTCAAAACGGGCCACGACTCCACGGAAATCGCGGATGCGGGGCAGTGCGATGCTGACCAGACGGTCCACGAACTCATACATGCGGGTACCCCGCATGGTCACCTTGAGTCCGACCGGCATTCCCTCGCGCAGTTTGAAGGCAGCCACCGACTTGCGGGCCTTTCGTACTGAGGGCTGCTGACCGGTGATGATCCGGAGGTCCATGGTGGCGGCATCCAGGGCCTTGGCGTTGGAGCTGGCCTCGCCAATCCCGATGTTGACCACCACTTTCTGCAGCTTGGGCACCTGCATGATGTTGAGGTAGCCAAACTCGGTGACCATCCCCGGAACCACGGTCTCCCGGTAGGTTTCCAGAAGCCGAGGCGTGGCGGCTACTTGGGTACTCATGCCCGCGGTGGCCTCAGGTAGTCCTGGTCGCACCGCTTGCAGTAGGCCACGAAATGATCGCCGTCCAAGCGCCGTCCGAGCCGTGTGGGTTGATCGCAATTGAGGCAGATCAACTGCACGTTGCTGTAGTGCAAAGGTGCCGGGAAGTCGATCACTCCGCCCTGCATGGCGGTCGTTCCGCCCCGCCGGGCGCCGGCCCTCTGGTGGCGTTTGCGGATGTTGACGCCGTTGACCACGATGCGCTGCTCCGCCGAGAGGGTCCGCTCGACCACTCCCCGCTTCCCCCGCTCGGCACCGGAAATCACCACGACGGTATCCCCGGAGCGAATGTCGAGTGCGCGCACGTGCGGAAGCGGCTCGTGACGGCGGCGGCGCATCACTAGAGCACCTCCGGAGCCAGGGAGACAATCTTCATGAAATTGCGGTCCCGAAGCTCGCGAGCGACGGGGCCGAAGATCCGCGTCCCGCGCGGATTGTTCTGCGGGTTTATCAGCACCGCCGCGTTGTCGTCAAAGCGGATCCTGGTCCCATCCGGCCGCCGACACTCTTTGGCCGTACGCACCACCACCGCCTTGACCACATCGCCCTTCTTCACCCCGGAGTTGGGCTGGGCGACCTTGACCGCGGCCACGATGACGTCTCCCAGCGAGGCATACCGGCGCGCCGATCCACCCATCACCCTGATGCAGAGGATCTCGCGGGCCCCGCTGTTGTCAGCCACCTTTAGGACCGTCTCTTGTTGGATCAACGATTACCTGGCCTTCTCGACGATCTCGAGCACTCGCCAGCGCTTGGTCCGACTGAGCGGGCGGGTTTCCATGATGCGAACCCGATCGCCGGTGTGACATTCGTTGGTCTCGTCGTGGGCTTGAAAGCGATGACTGCGGCGGAGCACCTTGCGATAGAGGGGGTGGGCACGAAGGTCCTCGACCTCGACCACCACGGTCTTCTCCATCTTGTCGCTGACGACCAATCCCACCCGCACCTTGCGGCGTTCCCGCACCACTGGGGTCGTCTCCGTCATCCTGGCTCTCCGGCGATGTCTTCCAGCTCCCGAGCTCGGATCAAGGTGTGCACGCGGGCAATTCCCCGCCTGACCTCGCGGATCCGCCGGTGCTGCTCCAGCTGACCGGTCGCGCGCTGCAGCCGCAGCTGCAGGAGCTCCTGACGTCGATCCCGAAGCGCCTCCTCCAGGCCGATATCGTCCAGGTCGCGCAACTGCTGCACGTCAACCGCCTGCTTGGTCATTCGCCACCTTCCGAGGTGCCGGCGTCTTCGCGGGCGACGAACTTGGTCTTCACCGGCAGCTTGTGCGCGGCTAGACGCATCGCTTCCTTCGCCGTATCCAAGCCCACACCATCCATTTCAAAGAGAATCCGCCCCGGCAGGACCACGCTCACCCAGCCCTCGGGGTTCCCCTTGCCAGACCCCATCCGGGTCTCGGCGGGCTTCTTCGTGATCGGCTTATCCGGAAAAACTCGAATCCAGATCTTACCGCCTCGGCGAACGTGCCTGGTCATCGCCCTTCTGGCCGCCTCGATCTGGCGATTGGTCATCCAACACGGTTCCAGAGCCTGCAGGCCGTATGGCCCGAACGCCAGTGACGATCCGCGATAGGCGGCGCCGGTCATCCGGCCCCGGTGCTGCTTGCGATGCTTCGGGCGGCGAGGGATCAACACTTCAGAGGTCCTTCTTGGACTCGTCGGCGGACGCCTTGGTCGTGCGCTTGCGCGGTGCCGCGCTCGGCTTGGCCGCAGCCGGCTTGGTCGCCGTCGCCTTGACCGCCGTCGCCTTGACCGCCGTCGCCTTGACCGCAGTCGCCTTGACCGCAGTCGCCTTGACCGCAGTCGCCTTCGCCTTTACGATCCGCGGAGTCTTCGCCTTGGTCGGCTCAGACGCGGCCGACTCGGCGGTCGGTGTCCCCGGGTCGGAATCAGCGGCTGCCGCCGCCTTGGCCCGCGCCCTGGGCTTCGGCTTCGGCTCAACCGACTCCCCAACGGGGGCACCGGAGACTGGAGATCCCTCCGAAACCATCTCCGCTGACTCGGTGACTGGCGAGGTCTCGGCGCCGTCGGCCGCTACCGGCATGGCTTCGGTCACGATTACGAGCGGAACCGTCTCCGTTCCCGGGGTCGGCTCGCCCGCTAGGTCAAGGGGCGGCGCTGTGGTCACCTGCGGCTCGGTGAAGTCTCCCTTGTAGATCCAGGCGCTGACACCGATCTGACCGAAGGTGGTCTTGGCCTCCGTCTGGCCAAAGTCGATGTCTGCCCGAAGGGTGTGCAGGGGTACCCGCCCGTCGCGGTCCCACTCCCGGCGACTCATGTCGCCACCTCCCAACCGGCCGGAGACCTGGATCCGCACTCCCTTGGCGCCGGCGCGCATCGAACGCATCACCGACTGCTTCACGGCCCGGCGAAAGGCGATTCGCTTCTCTAGCTGGTTGGCGACGTTCTCCGCCAGCAGCTGGGCGTCCAACTCAGGGGTCTTGATCTCCTGGATGGTGACTCGCACCTTCTTGCCAGAGATTCGTTCCAGGTTGTCGCGGAGCGCGTCAACTGACGCCCCGCTGCGGCCGATCACGATGCCCGGCTTCGCGGTGTGGATGATCACGGTCAGCTGGTTGGCTGAGCGCTCGGTCTCAATCCGGGCCACGCTGGCGTTCTTCAGCCGGCTGGCGATCAGCTGGCGCATGGCCAGGTCTTCCTGCAGCAGCTTGGTGTACTCGGGGCCGCTGGCAAACCAGCGCGCGTCCCAGTTTCGGTAGATCCCGAGGCGGAATCCGTTGGGGTGGACTTTCTGTCCCATACCCTTACCTAGTCCTCCTCTTCATCAGCCACCGGAGACTGGCTAGCAGCCGGGGTGGGCCGAACTCTGGCGCGGCTGCGGGTGGGGCGTTCGAGCCCGTCCTCGACTACCGCCTTCAGGTGACAGGTCCGCTTGAAGATCGAGAAGGAAGACCCCCTAGCGCGGGGACGGAACCGCTTGATGGTTGGCCCCCCGTCGACCTCGATCCGCAGCAGTTGCAGGCGATCCCGCTCCAGGCTGAAGTTGTTCTCAGCGTTGGCGGCGGCCGATCGGACCACCTTGGCCACATCCTCGGCGGCAGCCTGGCTCATGAACGAGAGCGCCACCAGGGCGTCACCCACCGGCATGCCTTCGACCACGTGGGCCACTAGCCGGGCCTTGCGCGGGGGCACCCGGACCCACTTGGCGGTCGCCTGTACCTGCATCGGTTGCTTTCTCCAGTCCTACTTGAGGGACGAGCTGCGCTCGGTGTGATGTCCGTGCGTGCGGAACTTGCGGGTGGGCACGAATTCGCCGAGCTTGTGGCCTACCATCGCCTCGCTGACGAAGACCGGGACGTGCTTGCGTCCGTCGTGCACCGCGATGGTGTGGCCCAGCATCTCGGGAAAGATGTCGCTCCGGCGAGACCAGGTGCGAATCACCCGCTTCTCCTTGGCACGGTTCATCTCCAACACTTTCTTCAACAGGGGGGCGTCGCAGAACGGGCCCTTCTTGACTGACCTACTCATTGCCTACTTCTTTCTCCGGCGCACAATCATCCGATCGGTGGCCTTGCTGTTGCGGGTGCGATGGCCCAGTGCCGGCTTGCCCCACGGTGTCTGGGGATGGCCCCCAGGTCCCGAGCGACCCTCACCGCCACCATGGGGATGGTCGAAGGGGTTCATCGTCGAGCCCCTGACCGAGGGTCGGAAGCCGCGCCAGCGCGTCTTGCCGGCCTTGCCCCAGGTTTCGTTGGAGTGGTCGGAGTTGCCCACCTGTCCGATGGTGGCGCTGCAGCGCACGTCGATGAGCCTCACTTCGCCAGAGGGCATCCGCAGCTGGGCGTGGCGTCCCTCGCGCGCGACCAGCTGAGCCCCGACTCCAGCGCTCCGCACCAGCTGACCACCCTTGCCGAGCTGAACTTCGATGTTGTGCACGGTTGTGCCGAGCGGGATCTTGGTCAGAGGCAGGGAATTGCCGGTACGGATGTCGCTCTTCTCCCCCGCCATGATCTCGTCCGAGACCGCCAGTCCCTCGGGCGCCAGGATGTAGCGCTTGTCCCCGTCGCGGTAGTGGATCAGCGCAATCCGGGCGCTCCGGTTGGGGTCGTACTCAATGGTGGCCACCGTCCCGGGAACGTCCACCTTGTCACGGCGGAAGTCGATTACCCGGTAGATCTTGCGATGGCCGCCTCCACGGTGGCGCACGGTGATCTTTCCGGTCGCGTTCCGTCCGGAATGCTTCTTTAGCGATACCGTCAGACCCCGCTGTGGCTTGGTCTTGACCACGTCCTCGAACGAGCTCACGCTCATGAAGCGACGCCCCGGGGAGGTCGGCCGATACCGCTTCACCGGCATCTCAGACCCCCTCAAACAAGTTGGCGATGGTCTCTCCCGCCTGCAGGGTGACCACCGCTTTCTTCCAGTCCCGGCTGCGCCCCACCGTGCGCCCGCCGCGACGCATCCTGGTACGGGTCTTGCCCTTCACCGTCATCACGTTGACCGCGACCGTCTTGACCTTGAAGGCAGACTCGACGGCAGCCTTGATCTCCAGCTTGTTGGCGTAGGTGGCCACCCGGAAGACGTAGCGCTGGTTTGCCATCCCTGCGTACGACTTCTCGCTGATCACCGGGCGAATCAGCACCAGCGAAGGGTCTCTCATGCCAGGTGCTCCGAGACCGCGTCCAAGGCCGCCTGGGTGAAGACCACGGTCTCGGCGGTGAGCAGGTCGCGAACGCTGAGGTTGCTCGCCAATACCAGCTTCACCTGAGGGATGTTCCGGGCGGAGAGCTCGACGTTCTCCGAGTGTTCGGAGAGCACGATGAGCACCCGACGTCCGGCTTCGACCTTGTCGAGGAAGGTGGCCAGCTTGGCCGTCTTGGGCTGCTCGTACTCGAGCTGCTTTACCACCTGGATCGCACCATCGGCAGCTCGCGCCGCCAGCGCCGAGCGCAGGGCCAGGCGGCGTTGCTTGCGTGGCATCGACTGGCGATAGCCGTGCGGGGTCGGGCCGAAGATCGTGCCGCCACCCCGCCACTGGGGCGCCCGGATCGAACCCTGGCGCGCCCGGCCGGTGCCCTTCTGGCGGTACGGCTTGCGTCCACCGCCACTGACCTCGCCCCTGGTCTTGGTGTCATGAGTACCCTGGCGGGCCCCGGCCAGCTGCCGCAGCAGGGCCTGGTGCAGGACGGCCCCATGGACCTCTCCACCGAAGACGCTATCGGGCAACTCAACACTCCCCGCCTTGCCCCCTTCGGGCCCTCGGAGCACGGCGGTGGGCATCAGTGCTGACCCCTCACCTTGCGGATCCGGGACCTGGACTCGGTGACTAGGAGCACCCCGTTCTTGGCTCCCGGAACGGCTCCCTTGACCAGCAGCAGATTGCGCTCCAGATCGACCCGGATCAATTCCAACCGTTGCACCGTGGTCCGGGCATCGCCCATGTGGCCGGCCATCTTGAGGCCCCGCCAGGTGCGAGCTGCGTCCACCGAACCGACCGAGCCTGCCTGCCTGATGTTGTGACTGCCGTGGGTGACCGGACCCCGGCCGAAGTTGTGCCGCTTGTGCTGACCGGCGAACCCTTTGCCCTTGCTGACTCCGGTGACATCCACCATCGCGCCTGCCTCGAAGCCCTCGACCGTCAGCACCTGGCCGACCGTGACCTCGCCCAGGCCTTTGACCTCGGCGGAGTGCCGGTGCGGCTCCAGGTCGGCCGCTTCGTAGTGGCCCCGGAGCGGCTTGTTGACGCCCTTGCGCATCGGCGAGAAGCCGATCTGGGCGGCCTGGTAGCCATCCTTGGCCAGATCCTTGACCTGAACCACCGGACAGGGTCCTGCCTCCAGCACGGTCACCCCGAAACAGCGTCCGTCGTCGGCGAAGATCTGGGTCATGCCCAGCTTGCGGGCCAAAAGGGTGCGCGCCATCAGAGCTTGATCTCGATGTTGACGCCGCTGGGCAGGTTCAGATGCATCAGCGCGTCGACCACCTTGGGGTTGGGGTCGAGGATGTCCACGATCCGCTTGTGAGTGCGCATCTCGAACTGCTCGCGGGAGTCTTTGTCGATGAAGGGGCCCCGGATCACCGTGTACTTGTTGATCTCGGTGGGCATGGGCACCGGACCCACCACCCGCGCCTGATTGCGGGTCGCGGTCTCGACGATGCGAGCCGCGGCCTGATCCAGGACGCGATGGTCATAGGCTTTGAGCCTGATCCGGATGCGCTGCGCCATTTGCTGCCTTGGGGCTCCTGCTTGCTCTGGGCTTACTTCTCGATCTTGGTTACGACGCCGGCACCCACGGTCCGTCCACCCTCGCGGATGGCGAAGCGCATGCCCTCCTCCACTGCCACCGGATTGATCAGGGACACCTTGAGCTCGACGTTGTCCCCGGGCATCACCAGCTCGCGGCCCTCAGGGAGGGCAACCTGGCCGGTGACATCGGTGGTGCGGATGTAGAACTGGGGTCGGTAGTTGCTGAAGAACGGGGTATGTCGACCGCCCTCGTCCTTGCCGAGAACGTAGACCTGGGCGTCGAACTCCGTGTGCGGCTTGATCGAGCCGGGCTTGGCCAGCACCTGGCCGCGCTCGACATCTTCGCGCTTGACCCCACGCAGGAGGCAACCGCAGTTCATTCCCGCCTCACCGGCGTCGAGGAGCTTGTGGAACATCTCCACCCCGGTCACGACCGTCTTCGTGGTGTCCTTGATGCCCACGATCTCGACGGTATCGTTGACCTTGACCAGGCCGCGCTCGATCCGACCTGTGACCACGGTGCCCCGGCCTTCAATCGAGAACACGTCCTCGACCGGCATCATGAACGGCTGATCGATGGGGCGCACCGGCACCGGAATGTAGGTGTCGACCGCCTCCATCAGCTGGCGGATCTGAGCTACCGCCTCGGGGTCGCCCTCGAGAGCCTTGAGCGCCGAGACCCGCACCACCGGCACGTCGTCGCCGGGGAATTCGTTCTTGGTGAGCAGCTCCCGGACTTCCAGCTCGACCAGCTCCAGGAGCTCCTCGTCGTCGACCATGTCCACCTTGTTGAGCGCCACCACGATGTAGGGCACTCCCACCTGCCTGGCCAGCAGGATGTGCTCGCGAGTCTGGGGCATGGGGCCGTCGGTGGCCGCCACCACCAGGATGGCACCGTCCATCTGGGCGGCGCCGGTGATCATGTTCTTGATGTAATCGGCGTGGCCCGGGCAGTCGACGTGAGCGTAGTGGCGAGTCGCGGTTTCGTACTCGACGTGGGAAGCGGCGATGGTTATTCCGCGAGCCTTCTCCTCGGGAGCGTTGTCGATGCTCTCGAAGGCACGGAAGTCCGCTAGGCCGTCCCCGGCTAGGACTTTGGTGATAGCCGCCGTCAGAGTCGTCTTGCCATGGTCGATATGACCGATGGTCCCGACGTTGATGTGCGGCTTGCTGTTGTCGTACTTCTTCTTACCCATTCTTCCCTGCCCTTAGCGTTTGGCGCTCTGTACTCAATTGGTGGTGGCTCAACTCTTGCGCTTGGCCGTGATCTCTTCCGCCAGGTTTTGCGGCAAATCCTGGTAGTGGTCGAATTCCATGGTGTAGCTAGCCCGACCCTGGGTCATGCTGCGCAGCTGGGTGGCGTAGCCGAACATGTTGCCCAAGGGCACCTCGGCATGGACGATCTGCATGCCTCGCCGACTTTCCATCCCCAGGGTGTGTCCCCGCCTCGAGGCGAGGTCCCCGATGATATCGCCCAGGTTGGCCTCGGGCACCGTGACGTCCACCTTCATGATCGGCTCCAGCAGGACCGGAGAAGCCTTGCGCATCCCGTCTTTCATCCCGATCGAGCCGGCGATCTGGAAGGCCTGCTCCGACGAGTCGACGTCGTGGAAGGAGCCGTCGTAGAGGGTCACCTTGACGTCCACCACCGGGTAGCCCGCGACCACCCCGGACTGGAGGGCGTCGATGCATCCCTTCTCGATGGGCGAGATGTACTCCCGAGGGATCGTCCCGCCGACGATCTTGTTGATGAACTCGAACCCTTTGCCGGTCTCGTTGGGCCCCACCAAGAGCTCGCAGTGACCGTACTGGCCGTGGCCACCGGTCTGGCGAACGTACCGCCCAGTGCCCTTGGCCTCCTTGCGCAAGGTCTCGCGGTAGGCCACCTGGGGCTTGCCCACGTTGGCGTCGACCTTGAACTCACGCAGGAGCCGGTCCACGATCACTTCAAGATGGAGCTCCCCCATCCCCGAGATCAGGTTCTGACCGGTCTCGGTGTCGGTTCGCACCTGGAAGGTGGGGTCCTCCTCGGCCAGCTTCTGGAGCGCGATCCCTAGCTTGTCCTGGTCAGCCTTGGTCTTGGGCTCGATCGCCACCGAGATCACCGGTTCGCTGAAGGTGATCGACTCCAGCACGATCGGATGGCCCTCGTCGCTGAGCGTGTCCCCGGTCGAGGTGTGGCGCAGCCCGATGGCGGCGGCGATATCACCGGCCATCACCTGCTCGATCTCCTCGCGGCGGTTGGCGTGCATCTTGAGAATGCGGCCGACCCGCTCCTTCTCGCCTTTGCTGGCGTTGTAGACGTAGCTGCCGGACTTGAGCGTCCCGCTGTACACCCGGAAGAAGGTGAGCTTGCCGACGTAGGGGTCGGTCATGATCTTGAAGGCCAGGGCGGAGAAGGGAGCGTCGTCGGCCGCCTCGCGAAGCAGCTCTTCGCCTGACTTGAGGTCGTGCCCGGTGATCGGAGGCCGGTCCAGGGGGCTGGGGAGAAATTCCACCACCCCATCGAGGAGCGGCTGCACTCCGCGATTGCGCAGGGCCGCGCCGCAGAAGACCGGGAAGATCTCGGCGATCACCGTGCCCTTGCGCAGCGCCCGGCTGAGCTGGCCGGGATCGATGGGCCGGTCGTCCAGGTAGGTCTGCATCAGCTCGTCGTCGAACTCAGCGGCCACCTCAACCAGCTCCAACCGTGCCGCCTTGACCGCGGCGGCCATCTCCTCGGGCATCTCGGTGTTGGTCAATGCGGTGCCCAGGTCATCGGTGTAGACCGTGGCCTGCTCTCTGAGCAGGTCGTAAACCCCCTGGAAGCCGTCCTCGGCTCCGATCGGCAGCTGCACCGGAATCGCCCGAGCGCCGAGGCGGTCCTTGATGGAAACCACGGCCGCGTCGAAGTCCGCGCCGATCCGGTCCATCTTGTTGATGAAGCAGATCCGGGGGACGTCGTATCGGTCCGCCTGACGCCAGACCGTCTCCGACTGGGGTTCGACCCCGCTGACGGCGTCGAAGACTGCGATGGCACCGTCCAGCACCCGCAGGCTCCGCTCCACCTCGGCGGTGAAGTCAACATGCCCGGGGGTGTCGATGATGTTGATCTGGTGACCCTGCCACTCGGCGGCGGTGGCGGCCGAGGTGATGGTGATCCCACGCTCCTGCTCCTGGACCATCCAGTCCATGGTGGCCGCGCCGTCGTGGACCTCTCCCATCTTGTGGATCCGCCCGGTGTAGAAGAGCACCCGCTCGGTGGTGGTCGTCTTGCCGGCATCGATGTGGGCCATGATCCCGATGTTGCGAATCTGGCTGAGCGGAACGCGCCGGCCCTTGAGGGCGCCGGCGCCACTGGGCGCTACCGACATTTGGGTGCCCATCAGTAGCGGAAGTGGGAGAAGGCCTTGTTGGACTCCGCCATCTTGTGGGTGTCTTCCTTGCGCTTGACCGCCTGGCCCATGCCGTTGCTGGCGTCCATCAGCTCGGCGGCCAGCTTGTCGGCCATGCTTCGGCCGTGCCGCGCCCTGGCCCCGCGGATGATCCAGCGACGAGCCAGCGCCAACCGGCGATCGTGGCGGATCTCGACCGGAACCTGGTAAGTGGCCCCCCCGACCCGCTTCGGCTTCACCTCGATGATCGGGGTGACGTTGCGCATGGCCTGGTCGAACACCTCCAGCGGCTCCCGACGCTGGCTCTTGG
The DNA here is from genome assembly GCA_049591595.1 of Candidatus Dormiibacterota bacterium. Taxonomy (GTDB): domain Bacteria; phylum Chloroflexota; class Dormibacteria; order Aeolococcales; family Bog-877; genus Bog-877. The sequence continues at coordinate 31,550 of JBAWFE010000045.1, read as the reverse complement.
AGATCCTTCCCAGGGCATCGTAGACGATGTGCTCGGCGGTCGAACGCTTGCCGTTGAGCATCACCGAATTGATGAACTTGGCCAGTCCCTCGCTGTGAAACTGGGGGTCGGCAACAATGATTCGGCGGGAGACCCGCGCGCGGCGTGGCATATCAGGAAGCCTTGGCCGACTTCTCGCGCTTGGCCCCGTACTTGCTGCGCGCCTGCTTGCGAGCCTTGGTCCCGGCGGTGTCCAAAGCACCCCTCACGATGTGATAACGAACTCCGGGAAGGTCCTTCACCTTGCCGCCACGGACCAGCACCACCGAGTGCTCCTGGAGGTTGTGGCCGATCCCAGGGATGTACGCGGTGACCTCGGTCTTGGTGGTCAGCCGCACCCTCGCCACCTTCCGTAAAGCGGAGTTGGGCTTCTTGGGAGTGGTCGTGAAGACACGCACACAAACCCCCCGTCGTTGGGGTGATCCCTTGAGCGCCGGAGACTTGGTCTTCTTGGTCACCGGCTGGCGACCTTTGCGGACCAACTGCTGGATGGTGGGCAAGTTGAATTTGACCTAGGGGAACTTTGGCCGTTCCGGGGCGATGGCCAAGCGCGGACAAGCTAACGCCCCTCCGGAGGCGCGGACGTTCATTCTATCGCCGAAGGGGGGCACTGTCAAACTTGAGCCGTATTCAACAGCACCCCCACCGGCACCCCCATCCGCTTCGTTCAGCGGAACTGAACCCAGCCCCAGGGAGCTGCTACTCCAGGGAGAACATCACGTGCTTGATCTGGGTGTAGTCCTCGAGCGAGTACATCGACAGATCCTTCCCGTAGCCGCTCTGCTTGAAACCGCCGTGGGGCATCTCGTTGACCAGCAGAATGTGGGTGTTGACCCAGACCGTTCCGAAGTGGAGCCGGCGGGAGACCCTAAGTGCCCGGCCCACGTCCCTGGTCCAGATCGAGGCGGCCAGGCCGTAGTCGACATCGTTGGCCCAGGCTACCGCCTCCTCCTCGTCCGAGAAGGGCTGGACAGTCACCACCGGCCCGAATACCTCCCGCTGGATGATCTCCGCGTCCTGGCCAGTGGGCAGCACCACCGTCGGCCGATACCAGAATCCCGGCTGATCGAGTCTCTCCCCCCCGGTCGCGATGCTGGCGCCAGCCTGCCGAGCCCGATCCACGAAGCCAGAAACCCGCTCCAACTGCTCCGAGGAGACAACCGGACCCATCTCGGTCGAATCATCCAAGGGATCGCCCAGCTTCAACGACTCCACCGCCGGCACCAGCTCCGAGAGCAGCCGATCGTGAAGTCGCCGGGAAACCAGCACCCTGGCCGCGGCGGTGCAGTCCTGCCCGGAGTTGAAGTAGCCACCCACCTTGATGCCCTCGACCACAGCCTCGATATCGGCGTCGTCGAAAACCACCACCGGAGCCTTACCGCCAAGCTCCAGGTGAACCCTCTTTAGGGTCTGGGAGGCGGTCTTGGCGATCTCCTTCCCGGTAGCGACATCGCCGGTCAGAGAGACCATCCCGACACCCGGGTGTCGAACCAGGCTGGCACCGACCGGCTCACCGTCTCCGGTGACGACGTTGAGTACGCCAGGCGGGAGGATATCGGTGGCCAGCTCGGCCAACCGGAGGGCGGAAAGCGGGGTCCATTCCGAGGGCTTGAGCACCACCGTATTGCCCGCCGCGAGAGCCGGACCGATCTTCCAAATGGCCATCATCAAGGGGTAGTTCCATGGCGCGATCGACCCCACCACTCCGATCGGCTCGCGCCGGATCATGCTGGTGAACCCCTGGGCGTACTCTCCCGCCGACTTCCCCTCTAGACAGCGGGCGGCCCCAGCGAAGAAGCGCAGGGCATCGACCATTGGCGGGATCTCTTCGGAGAGCACCAAAGAGATCGGCTTGCCGACGTTTTCCGACTCCATTTTGGCGATCTCCGCGCCGTACTCCTGGACCCGATCAGCCAGCCGCAGCAAGGCCTCGCTCCGCTCCCGGGGAGTCGACTCGCCCCAGCCAGCGTCGAAGGCTCCCCGGGCCTCTGCCACCGCCCGGTCGACGTCCTCTTTGGAGCCCTTCGCGGCGTGGGCGATCACCTCGCCGGTGGCCGGGTTGAACACGTCTTGCACCCCGTCCCCGGCGCTCTCGGTCCACTCCCCGCCGATGAACATCTTGCTGCGGTCCAACACTGCCGCCATCTCAAACTCCCTCCTTTGAGGACGGCCACCGGGCCGGCCACAGCCTGACTCTAGTCGCTGCCTGAGCTCACCCGTGCCAGCTCGTGCTCCAGGGTGTCGAGACCTTGCAGAAGGAGCTCCTCGGAGATGTTCAGGGGCATCAAGGTGCGGATCACGTTGTGGTGGGGGCCGGCGCGGAGCACCAGCAAACCCCGCTCGCGGCAGCCGTCGATCACCCTTTGAGTCGCCTCACTGGCTGGCTCCTTGGTTGCCCGGTCCTGCACCAGTTCAAGTCCGGCCATCGCACCGAGCACCCGAACGTCTCCGACCAGGGGAAACCGGCGACTCCACTCCCCCATCCGTTCTTCCAAAATGGACCCCAACACTTCGGCTCTGGACAACAGGCCCTCCTGCTCGATGACCTCCAAGACCGCGAGTGCGGCCGCGCAGGCGACCGGGTTGCCGCCGTAGGTGCTCCCCAATTGCCCCGGAGTGGGCCCGTCCATCACCTCTGCTCGCCCCACCACCGCCGACAGGGGAAACCCTCCCCCTAAGCTCTTGGCGATCGCAATCAGATCAGGGGCGACCCCACTGTGCTCGATCGCGAAGAGCCGGCCGGTGCGGCCGATACCGCTCTGGACCTCGTCGGCGATCAGCAGGAGACCGCGTCGGTCGGCGAGCCGGCGAAGGGCTTGAATGAACTCAAATGGAGCGGGCACGAATCCACCCTCTCCCAGCACCGGCTCGATCAGGAAGGCCGCCATTCGGTCGGAGGGCCAGCTGGTGCGGAGCGACTCCTCGAGCGCGTCCAGTGCGCGCGCTGTGTCCCAGCCCCAGTACTCGTAGGGAAACGGTGAGCGGTAGATCTCTGGCGCGAACGGGCCAAATCCCTCCTTATACGGCTTGACGGTGTCCGTCAGGCTCATCCCCATCAGGGTCCTGCCGTGGAACGCCTGAGAAAAAGCCACGATCCCCGGTCGCGCCATGTGCGATCGAGCGATCTTGACCGTGTTCTCCACCGCCTCGGCGCCCGTGCTGAACAGGATCGCCTTCTTGGAGAACTCGCCAGGGGCGAGCTGGCAGAGTCGATCCGCCAAGCGCAAGTACGGCTCGTAGACCGCGATCTGGGCCGAGATGTGAATCAACTGATCAATCTGACTGTGGGCGGCGGCCACCACCTTGGGGTGGCTGTGGCCCACGTTGAGCACCCCGATCCCGCCGATGAAGTCGATGTACTCGTCGCCGGTGACGCTCCAGACCTGGGAACCCCGGGCCCGGTCAACAAGGAAGTCCATCGCGGGCCTCAGCCCCCGAGGCAGAGAGCGGTCCCGGATCGCCACCAAATCGTCCGAACCATTCGGGTCCGAAGGCTCAGCCATGGATCGACCTTAGGGGGGGCCTCCAGTTCGGGCTAGGTGCGACCGACGCAGAAATCACCCGGGCCGGTTGTGCGTCGTAGACATCAGATTCATCGCCAGCTGGAGCCGGAACCGCACCTCGGGGTCAGCCAGGTCCAGGCGCAGCAGGTCACCGGCTCGCTCCAACCGATAGCGAAGGGTGTTGGGATGTACGTGCAGCGCGGCCGCCGCCCGGCGCCGGTGAAACCCGTACTCGGCCAGGGTCAGCAGGCTGGTGACGAGAGTGCCGCCGCCCTTGGCCCGCTGGGCCGGACCCAGTAGCTGGTCGAGGAATGCCTGGCGAGCAGACTGGTCACCGTTGAGGACACGGAACAAGAGCATCTCTTCGTACTGCCGGATCTGACCCGGTGCCCCGTGGGCTACGATCGACAGGGCCTCTAGGTAGCTGCGCCGGACTCCATCGGAGCCGGGCTGCGCCATCCCAAGCACCAAGGCGGTGGCTGACTCACCCGTCCCCGGCTCCCAAACCAATGCGCTGTCCGCAGTCTCGCTGAGTAAGAAGGCGACCTGGTTCAACCGGGATGAGGTGATCGGGATCTCTCCGATCCGACTGAGTCGGTGCCGAAGCTGCTCGGCAGCGCGGTCTCGGTGAAGTACCCCGTCACGGGTGAGGGGCAACTGGGATTGGAACACCAGGATCCCCACCCGGTAGCTAGCCTCTGGCAGGAACCCGACCAGTCGCGCCCGCTCCACGTTGTGGGAGGTGGCGTCGAACTTCCCCTCCAGCAGCGCGTCGAGGAAGGTGCTGCCCAACCGCACTTCCAGCGAAGAGAGCTGTCGTTGATTGGCGATGTGGAGAGCCGCCACCACGGCAGCGTGCTCCGCCGCCCGCAGATGTAGGTCGCTGAGCTCGTGCTCGCCCTCGACGATCCAGACGGTGCCCACCAGCTCATCCCGGAGCCAGATCGGGCAGACCACCCGGCCCAGGAGGTGAATCTCGGGATCGGCCGGGATCCGGACCGGAACCGAACTGCTCTTGATCCGGTCCAGATGACCGAGCCGGTCGAGCTGGGCCAGCACCTCAGCCGGTGAGCGTCCTTGCTCTAGCGTGGCGCGCCGTACCGGGTCGGAGGCCTCACCCCCGGGCCAGAACGCCAGTACTCGGCCTTCGGCATCCTCCAAGACCACCTCGCGATCGATGAGCCGCCCCAGGGTGTCCAGCAGGTCCTGCAGGCTTGCGGCGGTGACTGCCGCCTTGGTCAGCTCCCGGTGGATGCGGATGGACTGTTCAATGACCTCGTACTGCTCGGCGAGAATGGTGCGGTTGACCGCCTGGGTCACAGTCGAGAAGGTGACCTCCCAGGGCAGTTCCAGTAGCGGCAGCTGCGCCACATCCGCTGCCTCCCTGGCGGCATCGGGGAAGTGGTCCAGGTACTTGGGGACGGCCAGGGCCACTCCGGCGAGGCCACGCCCACCCAGGTCATGCACCAGCCGCCGCTGGTCGTCGGCCGCGGTCGGCCAGGCAAAACCGGTCGTTAGCAGTAGCTGGCCGTCGCTCACCCAGGGAAGGGGGTCGGGAATGTCGACAACGTGGGCCCAGCGGACTTCTCGCTCCAACCCTCCCCGGCCGGCCACGAGCTCGGCCTCGCCCAATGCCGCCAGATCGAGCGCCTGGCTCAGCCTCACCGTTGCTTCCCTATCAATCGGCCCTCCAGGGGGCCATTGTAGGGGCGGGAAGTGCGAGCTCTCGGAGACTTCAATGGGCCGCCAGCCGCCGCGCCACGACCCCTCCGCGAAGCGGTTTCCCGGTCCGTTCCCCGCTCGAATCCAGCCGAGCCAGCGCGCCCTGCACGTACCTGACTCCAAGCCACCGGAGCGGTTCCGGTTCCCAATTGGGTGAGCGGTGCCCGACCAGCGGAAGGGTGGTCAGTGCGGTCTGCCGATCGGTGATCAGATCCGCCAGCGTCCGACCGGCCAAGTTGCTGGTGGCGACCCCGTGTCCGGTGTACCCGTAGGCGTACGCCAGCCCCTGATCACGGTCAAAACCGAACTGAGGGATCCAGTCCCTGGGCATGCCCAACACTCCGCCCCAAGAGTGGGTGAAGCGAACCCCCCGTAGCTGGGGGAACCATTCCCCGAACAGCCGCTGGAGGCTGGAGTGGGTCGCTGCGTGGTGCTCATTAGCTGCGGTGATCCGGGAACCGAACTGATAAGGCGCGCCGCGCCCACCGACCAGAATCCTCCCGTCCTCGGTACGGGCCAGATAGTCGACGGTGAGCCGCATCGAGGCGACGCACATGCCGGTCGTCCAGTTGACGCTGGCCAACTGTTGGTCGCTGAGCGGCTCGGTGAGGGTGATCAAGGAGTAGATGGGGAGGACCCGACGGTGGTACCCCGGAAGTTGGCTGAGGTATGCCTCCACAGCGAGCACGACGACCGTGGCCCGAACTCGGCCCCGCTCGGTCTCGACCAGCGCCTGGCGACCAGTTCGTACTCGAGTCACTCGGGTGCCCTCGTAGATCGTCGCGCCTCGCCGCTCGACGGCCCCCGCCAGCCCTTTGACCGCCCGACCCGGATGGAGGGTCGCTCCGTTCGGGGTGTAGAGGGCGGCCTCCATCCCGGTCACATTGAGCCGAGACCGAGCCGCTTCACGGTCCAGCCAGACGTATTCCCCGTCCATCCCGATCGAGCGGTATGACTTGAGGTGATCCTCTAGCAGCGGCAGCTGATACTGCCCCCTCGCTAGAAGCAGCACCCCGGAACGGTCAAAGCCGGCGTCGATCCCCTCTTCCTCGAATGACCCCCCGACCTCGCCCAAGGTGGTGGACAGCTCCCGAAGCACCGCGACCGCTCGCTCCTCACCGAACCGTTTTCGGAGCAAGTCAATCCCGGCGTTGAGCTCAGGTACGCACCAGCTTCCGTTCCTGCCCGAGGCCCCGAAGCCTGCCACCTCGCCCTCCAGGACCGCGATCTGCAGGCTGGGGTCCCGACGCTGGAGCTCGTACGCGGTCCAGAGTCCTGTGAAACCCGCACCCACGACGGCGACATCAACTTTGAGCTCACCCTCGAGGCTGGGCCTCGGTGCGACCGGGCCGATCGAATCCAACCAGAAACTGATCGAGTCCTGACCTACTGCACCGACTGGAGTCGCTACCCCCATGGCTCAGGGTCCAACTCGCCCGAGCTCGTTCTCAACCCAGCCTGGCGACAGCTCATGCGGCGGCCATCCTACCCGGTAACGTGACCCTGTGGTCGGTTGTGCACTGCGCACAGCGCGTCGCCGGGAACTGTGGGTGCTGTCGACATAGACGCTCTCCACTGCGGCGACTAGAGTTGGCCCGCAGTGGACGTCACCAGCGCCCCGGTCGGGGGGTTCGAGCGACGGGTGAGCGCCGAGGAGCCACAGCTCCGCGGCAACATCCTCAGTCTCTTCGACACGACGGCGATCGCGGTAGCCAGCGTGGCACCCGCCTACACCATCGCGGCCACCACCTTCCTGCTGGTGGCCGCGGTGGGCTTCGGCACGCCGGCCATGATCCTGATCAGTTTCATCCCGGTGCTGTGCATCGCCATCGCGTACTACTTCATGAACCGTCGCGATCCGGACTGTGGGGCGTCGTACGCCTGGCTAGCCCGGACCATGAACCCTTACATCGGTTGGTTCAACGGATGGGTGCAGACGGCCGCCAGCGTGCTCTTTTGCATTGCCGCTCCAGCCCTAGCCGGCGCCAACACGCTGGGCTTGTTCGAGTCGTTCGGGTGGATCAACGGGAAGACCGCCAGCAGCACCCTGCTCACCGCTCTGATCGGCCTCGTATGGCTGATTTTTGTCAGTGCCATGGTGATCTACGGAATCCGCCTCACCGCCAATTTTCAATGGGTGATGGTGGGGCTGGAGTACCTGGTGGTCCTCGCGTTTTCCATTACCGGGCTGGTGCGGGCATTCGCCGCCCATCCCGCCGGGTCCCGAGGTTTTTCACTCAGCTGGTTCAGCCCCGGCTCCGTGGGTGGCATCGATGGGCTCGCCATCGGAGCCGCGCTGGGAGTCTTCTTCTTCTGGGGTTGGGATACAGCGGCCAACCTTAACGAGGAGTCCGAGAACGGCGACACCAGCCCGGGAATCGCAGGCATCCTCAGCATGTTCATCCTGCTGGTGATCTTTTTGATCAACGCCACCGCCATGCAGTCGCTGCTGCCGCTCCATGTCATGAACAAGGAGGGGGGCAACCTCCTCTTCTTCTTCGCCCAGCGGCTGGCGCCAGCTCCATGGAACTATCTCATGCTGGTGGCGATCCTCAGCTCTACCGTCGCCACCACTCAGACGACTCTGCTCCCCGCCTCCCGAGTCACTTATTCCATGGCTCGAGACGGCGTCCTACCCAAATTCTTCGGCAAGATCAGCCCACGCTTCCACACTCCGGCCCAAGGAACTTTCGTTCTGGCCCTGATCGCCTGCATCGGCCTGCTGATCACCACCCTCTCCCCCACGGTTAGCGGGACTTTCGGTGGATTGATCGGCAACATCGGAGTGCTGGTTGCCTTCTACTACGGGATCACCGGGCTGGCATGCGCCTGGGCGTACCGGCACATCCTCTTCAAATCACCGGTCAATTTGCTCTTGGCCGGACTTCTGCCGCTGCTGGGAGGGATCTTCCTGTTCTGGGTGATGTATCAAGTGATCGCCCAGTCCGGAATCGGCTACTCGATGCCCATCATCGTCACGTTCGGCCTGGGCATTCCCTTGGTGATCCTAGCTCGGCTTCTGTCCAAGTCGGACTTCTTTCACCGGCCCACGGTGAGTTACAAAGCGGAGTAACCTCAGGTCGCTCTCAGGTCGGGTCGCTGCCCGACTGCCGGCGGCGCTGTCCGAGGCCTATCGGAGGCATCCATGACTACTTCCCCCACCCCGCAACCAGTCGACCCCGGACGAATCGCCGAGCTCACCGAGCGAGAGGAGAACGTCTTCAAGGCGGCTCGCCAAAAGTCGCTCGAGCTGGTGCATCGGGCGGAGCGCCACAGCCCGGGAGGGGTGCCGTCGTCCTTCCAGGACAGTCCGCCGTTCCCCGTCTTCATCGACCGAGGACAGGGCAGTTTGGTTTGGGACGCCGACGGCAACGAGTACGTGGACTTTCACAACGGATTCGGGGTCAACGTGGTCGGACATGCCAACCCCAAGATCGTCGAAGCGGTTAGCCAAAGGATCAGGCAGGGTTCGCACTTTGCCCAGCCTGGTGAGGACTTTGTGGTGGTCGCGGAGGAGCTGGCCAGCCGCTTCGGCCTGCCCCAGTGGCGGTTCACCAACAGCGGCACCGAAAGCACGCTCGACGCAGTCCGCCTCGCTCGCGGCTTCACCGGTCGCGAGGGCATCATGAAAATCGAGGCAACCTACCACGGCCATCACGACTCGCTGATGGTCTCGGTGGAGCCGAGTCCTGAGAAGATGGGACCCGCTGAGTCGCCCAACTCGGTGCCCCAAAGCGAGGGCATCCCCCACTCCGTGGTCGAGCTGGTCACGGTGGTGCCCTTCAATGATCTGGCAGCAGCAGCCGCCGGATTCGAGCGGAATCCTGGCCAGATCGCCTGCATCATCGTGGAGCCGGCGATGATGAACGTGGGGATCGTCATTCCCGAGACCGGCTATCTAGACGGGCTCAAGGAGCTAGCCCACCGCCATGGGGCTTTGCTGGTCTTCGACGAGGTCAAGACGGGAGTGACCCTGGCCCCAGGAGGCGCAACCGGCCGCTTCGGGGTCTCGCCCGACATCGTCTGTTTGGCCAAGGCGATCGGGGGCGGGCTGCCTTGCGGGGCGGTCGGCGGGCGCGCGGACGTCATGGCTCTGATCTCAGAGGGTCGGGTCAGTCAGATGGGGACCTTCAACGGGAACGCACTCACCATGGCCGCGTCGCGGGTCACCCTCACCGAGATCCTGACCCCCATGGCCTACTCGCACTTCGACGCCCTCGGGGAGATCCTCCAAGGGGGGCTGGACCAGGTGATCACCGAGCACGAGCTGCCATTCCACGCCATCACCATGGGCGCGCGTGGCGGTTTGACCTACCGGGCTGAGCGGGTTCGGAATTACCGTGATTACCTGGAAACGGACAAGTCGATGGCCTACTTGTCCTGGCTCTTCCAATCCAATCGGGGCGTGCTCATGGCCCCCGGCGCCGAGGAGAACTGGACTGTCTCGGTGCAACATTCCGAGGGCGATGTTCAGCGTTTCGTGGACAACTTCTCGGCCCTCGCCAAAGAGCTCCGCGGGTAATCGGAAGGGTCTAACCACCCTCGCGTCGGACAGCTAGCGGCGCGGGCCCGGTAGGGCCCGCGCTCAGTCGCTGACCTGGTCCAGGGTCGGGAGCACCACCTCGGCATCCTCGAATTCGTCGGAGATTTCGCCACCGTCCGCGACTGCGCCCTCCGGCAGAGCCTTGCCCTCCTCGAGGTAGCGCACCGCTTCTTCACGCAGCTTGCGGTAGTAGTCAAGCCCGGTTCCGGCCGGGATCAACTTGCCGATGATCACGTTCTCCTTGAGGCCGCGGAGCCGGTCGACCTTGCCCGAGATGGCGGCCTCGGTGAGGACCCTGGTCGTCTCCTGGAAGGAGGCTGCCGAGAGCCAGCTCGCCGTGTTGAGGGCCGCCTTGATCAGCCCCAGCAGGACGGTCGCGGCGATTGCCGGCTCGCCACCCTCGGCCAGAACCTGGGCGTTCGCCTCGTCGTACTCCAGCTGCGAGATGATCTCGCCAGGAAGCAACTCGGTGTCGCCACCTGACTCGACCCGCACCTTGCGCATCATCTGGCGGACGATCACCTCGATGTGCTTGTCGTTGATGTCGACCCCCTGGGAGCGATAGACCCGCTGGACCTCCCGGACTAGGTAGTCCTGGACCGCCTCGCGACCGGAGATGTAGAGCAGCTCCTGGGGACTGATCGACCCGACGGTCAAGGCATCTCCCGCTCGCACCTCGTCGTCGTCGCCGACTCGCATCTGAGCGCCGTGGGGGATCGGGTACTCCTTGACCTCCTCGTCGAGTGCTCGGATCCTGATCTCTCCGCCTGAGCGGCCCACCTTGGCATGGGTCACCCGCCCGCCGATGCGAGCCATGACCGTGGCCAGCTGGCCGTCCTTGGTGGCGCGGGCCAGCAGCTGACCCTCGGTTACGACCGCGCCCTCCTCCACCGCGGAGTCCAGGGCCATGCCCTTCTCGACCGGATGGGTGACGTCGAACTCCTCGTGGCTGACGACCCGCACCTTGCGGCCGGTGTCGCCCCGGATCACCTCCACCCGTCCGGCGGACTCAGCCAGGATGGCCTTGCCCTTGGGGATTCGGGCTTCGAAGAGCTCCTCGACCCGGGGCAGACCCTGGGTGATGTCGAGTCCGGCGACCCCTCCTGTATGAAAGGTTCGCATCGTCAGCTGGGTCCCCGGCTCACCGATTGACTGGGCGGCGATGACTCCCACCGCCTCCCCGATCTCGACCAGCCTGCCCGTCGCCAGATTTCGTCCGTAGCAGTAGCGGCAGACGCCGCTCTTGGCGCTGCAGGTGAGCACGCTGCGCACCCGGACCCGGGGCACCTGGAGTTCGGCGATCTGCCGGGCCAGGGAGTCGGTGATCTCCTCCCCGCCAGCTAGCACCGTCTTGCCGTCTGGACCGACAACATCGGCTGCCGTGATCCGTCCGGCCAGCCGCTCCATGAACGGCTCGCCCTCGGCACTGAGGTCGGAGAGCCAGATGCCACCGGTGGTGCCGCAATCCTCCTCGCGGACGATCACGTCCTGGGCCACGTCCACCAGACGGCGGGTCAGATAACCCGAGTCGGCGGTTCTGAGCGCGGTGTCGGCCAGGCCCTTGCGAGCCCCGTGGGTGGAGATGAAGTACTCCAACACTTCCAGTCCCTCGGAAAAATTGGCCTTGATCGGCATGTCGATGATCCGCCCGGTGGGGTCGGCCATCAGTCCGCGCATGCCGGCTAGCTGGCGGATCTGCTGGTAGGTGCCGCGGGCACCTGACTGGGACATCATCAGCACCGAACTGAGGGGATCGAAGTGCGCCATGGTGGCCTGGGTAACCGACTCCGTCGCCTGCGTCCAGATCTCCACCGTCTTGGCGTAGCGCTCGTCCTCGGTGATCAGACCGCGGCGGTGTTGCAGGCCGACCTCGTCAACCGCTTTGTCCGCGCCGGCGATGATCCCGGCCTTCTCCGGAGGGGTTTTGATGTCCATGGCGGAGAGGGTCACGCCCGACTTGGTGGCGTAGTCGAAGCCAAGACGCTTGATGTCGTTCACCATGTCCGCCGTGACCTGGTTCCCGTAGAGACGGAAGCAGTCGGCCACCAGCGCCCGCAGCTCCTTGCGGTCGAAGACCTGGTTCTGGAACACCATCGCCTGCCCCTCGGCACCCTCGCGGACCTCCCGGCCTAGCGGGAGAACCTCGTTGAAGATGACCCGCCCCGGAGTGGTCACCAGCGCCACGGGCGCCTCGGCATCCTCCCCTTGGGGAACTGATTCCAGCACCCGGCGTGGCACCCTGACCTGAATCGGCTCGTGGGCTTCGATGACCCCGTTGTCAAAGGCCAGCAGCACCTCGTCAGGAGAGCTGTAGCGGCGCAGCTTCTGGGGATCGTCGACTTCCAACGGCGTGCGCAGCATGGTCAGCCAGTAGGAGCCGAGGACCATGTCCTGGGTCGGCGCCACTACAGGGTTGCCGTCGCTCGCCGAGAGGATGTTGTTGGAGGACATCATCAGGTTCTTGGCCTCAGCGATGGCCCCGCTGAAGAGCGGCACGTGAACCGCCATCTGGTCGCCGTCGAAGTCAGCGTTGAAGGCGGTGCAGACCAGTGGATGGATCTGAATCGCCGACCCCTCCACCAGCACCGGCATGAAAGCCTGGATGCCCAGACGATGCAGGGTAGGAGCGCGGTTGAGCAGCACCGGGTGGTCCTGGATCACTTCGTCCAGGACGTCCCATACCTCCGGGCGGGCTCGCTCGACCATCCGCTTGGCGCTCTTGATGTTCTGGGTGAAGCCCTTCTCCACCAACTCCCGCATGACGAACGGCTTGAAGAGCTCGAGAGCCATCCGCTTAGGCAGGCCGCACTGGTTGAGCTTGAGCTCCGGACCGACCACGATCACCGACCGACCGCTGTAGTCGACTCGCTTGCCCAGGAGGTTCTGGCGGAATCGCCCCTGCTTCCCCTTGAGCATGTCGCTCAGCGACTTCAGCTTGCGGTTTCCCGTTCCGGTGATGGCGCGGCCCCGACGGCCGTTGTCGATCAGAGCGTCAACCGCCTCTTGGAGCATCCGCTTCTCGTTGCGAACGATGATCTCGGGGGCTCCCAATTCGAGCAGCCTCTTCAACCGGTTGTTGCGGTTGATCACCCGGCGGTAGAGGTCGTTGAGGTCAGACGTGGCAAACCGGCCGCCATCGAGCTGGACCATCGGTCGCAGCTCCGGGGGGATCACCGGCAGCACCTCGAGGATCATCCAGGTGGGAGCCGTCTCGCTGGAGCGGAACGCCTCGACCACTCGAAGGCGCTTTATGGCCTTCTGCTTGCGCTGCCCGCTGGTGGAGAGCAACTCCTCGCGGAGATGGGTCGCCTCGGCGGTCAGGTCGAGGCCCTCCAGCATCTCCTTAACCGCCGCCGCGCCCATGGCGGCGTGGAAGACCTTGGGGAACTTCTCGATGTACTCGCGGTACTCGCTGTCGCTGAGCAGCTGACGGACGGTCAGCGCCTCCAGCTTGGTGCGGGTGTCCTCCAGCTCGGCCCGCAGGGCACTGAGCTCCTCGTCGCCGGCGGACCCGCCGCCCGACTGGTGCTCGGACAACTCGATACGGGCCGCCGCGATCTCCGATCCGGCCCGCTCGCGGGCGGCGTTGATCAATGCGTCAGACTCGGCCGAGATTTCAGACACCCGCGCTGCGACCAGCTCCTTGAGCTGCTCCTGGTGCTCCTCGGTGAGCGGGGTGCCCTTCTTGGCAACCAGCAACTTCTCAGTGCCGTCCTTGACCACAAAGTCGGTGGGGGCCTTTCGGCCCACCGCGGCCCCGATCCGCTCGGAGAGCTGCTCGGCGCCCTTCTCCAACTCCTGGCGCCGGCCCTCGGCGGCCGACTGGAGCGAGTCGAGTTCGGCCTGGCTGGTGCTCTCCAGCTCGGCGATCCGCTGCTCGGTGCTCCGGACCCGCTCCTCCGACTGCTCGCTGGCTGCTTGGCGGAGCTCCTTGATGCGGTCGCTACGCTCCGGATCCAGGGCCTCCAACTCCTTGGTTCGCTGGTCCTCGTCTATCCGGGTGACGATGTAGTTGGCGAAGTAAAGGACCTTCTCCAAGTTGCGTGGAGACATGTCCAGCAGCAGGCCCAGGCGGCTCGGGATGCCCTTGAAGTACCAGACGTGGGAGACGGGACTAGCCAGCCGGATGTGACCCATCCGCTCGCGGCGGACCTTGCTCCGAGTCACCTCGACCCCGCACTTGTCACAGATGATGCCCTTGTAGCGGTACCGCTTGTACTTGCCACAGTGGCACTCCCAGTCCTTGGTGGGACCGAAAATCTTCTCGCAGAAGAGACCGTCGCGCTCCGGGCGGAGCGTCCGGTAGTTAATGGTTTCGGGCTTGGTCACCTCGCCATGCGACCAGGAGAGGATCATCTCCGGGCTGGCGAGTGAAAGCTTCAGGGCATCGAAGTTCTCAAGCTTGAGCACTGCTTGTCCGCCTCCTGACGAAGGGGTGGATAGGGATCGGTCGGATAGGCCTCGCGGGCCTAGTTGGGTTAGTCGAGAGGAGGATCACGCCTATCTGCTGATGTCCTCGGCGTCATCTCGTTCGTCGCGTTCCAGGTTGATTCCCAGGCCCAGCGGCATGTCGGGCATGTCATCCTCCGTGAACACGATCTGTTCTTCGTTCTCGGACATGATCTCCACGCCGAGAGCCAGGCCCTCCAACTCCTTGACCAGTACTCGGAACGATTCCGGGATCCCGGCGTCGAGGGTGTTGTCGCCCTTGACGATCGCCTCGTAGGCCTTGACCCGGCCCACGATGTCGTCAGATTTGATGGTCAGAATTTCCTGGAGGATGTGGCTCGCCCCGTACGCCTCAAGCGCCCAAACCTCCATCTCGCCGAAGCGCTGACCCCCGAACTGGGCCTTACCACCCAGCGGCTGCTGGGTGACCAGGCTGTAGGGGCCTGTGCTCCGGGCGTGGATCTTGTCCTCGACCAGGTGGGCCAGCTTCATCATGTAGATGATCCCGACCGTCACCGGCTGGTCGAAGGCCTCGCCGGAGCGACCGTCGCGGAGCATCACCTTGCCGTCTCGCGGCAGCCCCGCCCGCTCCAGCTCGTCTTCGATCTGGGCCTCTGAGGCTCCGTCGAACACGGGGGTCGCCACCTTGATCCCTAGCGCCTCGGCGGCCCAACCAAGATGGGTCTCCAGCACCTGGCCCAGGTTCATCCGGCTGGGCACCCCCAACGGGTTGAGCACGATCTCGACCGGGGTGCCATCCGGCAAGAACGGCAGGTCTTCGATCGGCAAGATCCGAGCGATCACGCCCTTGTTGCCGTGGCGGCCCGCCATCTTGTCGCCTTGACTGATCTTTCGCTTCTGGGCGACATAGATCCGGATCAGCTCGTTTACTCCCGCGGGGAGCTCGTCTTTGTTGGAGCGGCTGAACTTCTTGACGTCCACCACCACGCCGCGCTCCCCGTGGGGCACCCGAAGCGAGCTGTCCCGAACCTCCTTGGCCTTCTCCCCGAAGATGGCCCGCAAGAGGCGCTCCTCGGCGGAGAGCTCGGACTCGCCCTTGGGAGTGGTCTTGCCCACCAGGATGTCGCCCGGGGCGACCTCGGCGCCGACGTAGACGATGCCTCGCTCGTCCAGGTTGCGCAGACTCTCCTCGCCGACATTGGGGAGCTCCCTGGTCACTTCCTCGGGGCCCAACTTGGTCTCGCGGACCTCGACCTCGAACTCCTCGATGTGGATGGAGGTGTACTTGTCCTCGCGCACCACCGACTCGCTGATCAGGATGGCGTCCTCGTAGTTGTAGCCCTCCCAGGGCATGAAGGCGACCAGCACGTTCTGACCGAGCGCCAACTCGCCCCGATCAGTAGAGGGGCCATCGGCCAGCACCGTTCCGGCCACGACATGGTCGCCCGGGCTGACCACGATCCGCTGGCTGAGGCAGGTGCCTTGGTTGCTGCGCACGAACTTGTGGACGCCGTACCAGACCTCGGGCCCCTTGCCGTCGGGCTTGAAGAGAATGCCGAGTCCACTGTCCTGGCCGCTGCGCACAATCTGGACCGAGTCCGAGGTGATGTCGCGGATGGGGACGTTGACGCCCACCACCGTGCCGGCGGTCTTGGCCACGATCAGCTCGCCGCTGTCCTTGGCCGCGTAGACCTCCATGCCCGTGCCGACTACCGGGGAATCGGTGGTGATCAGCGGCACCGCCTGGCGCTGCATGTTCGATCCCATCAGAGCCCGGTTGGCGTCGTCATGCTCCAGGAAGGGGATCATCGCGGTCGCCACCGAGACTGTCTGCTTGGGCGAGACGTCGACCCAGTCGACCTCACCGACCGGCACATCTTTAAAGGTGTGCCTGGTACGGGCGGGGGTGTGGGTGACCAGGAAGTCGCCATCGGTAGAGACCGGAGCGTTGGCCTGAGCGACTGTGTACTTGTCCTCCTCGTCTGCCGAGAGGAACTGGATCTCCGTGCTCACCCAGGGCTGAATGTCGATACGCTCGACCTTGCTCTTCTCCAGCTTCTTGACCGCGACGGCGTCGAGCCTGGTTCCGGCCGCGACCCCGGCCGCCGCCTGGTCGAGGACCCTTCCTTCGAGCAGCGCCTTGTCTCCGGCAACTTGCAAATGCCGGTAGACCCTCCGGAAGGGGGTCTCGATGAAGCCGAAGTCGTTGACTCGGGCGAAAGTTGCCAGGGATCCCATGAGGCCGATGTTCGGACCCTCGGGAGTCTCGATTGGGCAGATCCGTCCGTAGTGACTGTGATGGACGTCACGCACCACCATCCCGGCCCGCTCCCGCGAGAGGCCACCCGGGCCGAGTGCCGAGAGCCGGCGCTTGTGGGTCAGCTCGGAGAGGGGGTTGGTCTGGTCCATGAACTGCGACAGCTGGCTGGAGCCGAAGAACTCCTTGATCGCCGCCACCACCGGCCGGGCGTTGATCAGCGACGCCGCGGTCACCGTGGTGGCGTCGCAGATGGTCATCCGCTCTTTGATGATCCGCTCCATCCGGAGCAGCCCGGTGCGGAACTGGTTCTGCAGCAACTCGCCCACCGCCCGCACCCGGCGGTTGCCCAGGTGGTCGATGTCGTCCGGCTCGCCCTGACCGTTGTTGAGCTGGATCAGCCGCCGCATGATGTTGATGAAGTCCTCATGGGCGAGCACCCGCAGCTCCCGCTCCTCGGCGCGACGCCGGGCCTCGGCCTCGGGGATCCCCAGCCGCTTGTCCAGCTTGAAGCGACCCACCCGTCCCAGGTCAAAGCGCCGGGGGTTGAAGAACAGCGCCTGTAGCAGGTTGCGGGCGTTCTCCACCGTGGGCGGATCACCGGGCCTGATCTTGCGGTAGAGCTCGATGAGCGCCTCGTTGACGTCGTGGCTCGGGTCCTTCTCCAGGGTCGCGTCCACGTACTTGTGCTCGGGATCGACGTCGACGTCCTGGAAGAAGTGCCGGATGTCGTCGTCGCTGGGGTATCCCAGCGCCCGGATCAGGGTGGTCGCCTGGAACTTGCGCTTACGGTCGATCTTGGCGGTGAGCACGTCCTTGTTGGAGGTCTCGATCTCCAGCCAGGCGCCTCGGTTGGGAATGAACTTGACCGCGTAGAGCGGGCGCCCGGTGACCGGGTGTTCGGGTCCGGCGGTGAAGTAGACCCCAGGGGACCGCACCAGCTGGCTGACCACCACCCGCTCGGTTCCGTTGACCAAGAAGGTGCCCTGCTCGGTCATCATCGGGAAGTCGCCCAGGTAGACCTCCGACTCCTTGATCTCCCCGGCATTCTCCCCAGTCTTGATGTGGAGCCGGGTCATGATCCTCAGGGGAGCCGCGAAGGTCATGTCGCGATTGCGGCACTCCTCCTGGTCAAACTTCGGCTCGCCAAAGCTGTAGTCGAGGAAGCGCAGCTCGTAGTTCTTGCCGGTGTAGTCGGTGATCGGGTTGATCTCGTCGAAGAGTTCGCGCAGGCCTGACTCCACGAACCAGCGAAATGAATTCAGCTGAGTCTCGATCAGGTTGCCCACCTCGAGCATCTCGGGAATCGTCCCGTAGCTGAGGCGTGCGGGCGCGGCAGGCAAGGCAGCACGAACTGAGGGCATGGGCTAAAGTTCTCCAGGCAAGCGCAAACATAAGGTGAACTTCACAGGTGGCGGAACGGAAATGTTACCACATGTGCGATCGGCGCCTTGGGGACCAGTTGCCCCGCCCAATCCCCTCTAGGGGGAGCTTGGGCCACTACTTGATTTCAGCTGAAGCACCAGCCTCCGTGATCTTCTTGGCGACCGCTTCGGCCTCCTCGCGAGTGACCCCTTCCTTGACCGGCTTGGGCGCTCCGTCGACCACGTCCTTGGCCTCTTTCAGGCCCAGTCCCGTGATCTCTCGGACTGCCTTGATGGCGGCGATCTTCTGGTCACCCGCCGCGGTCAGGATGACTGTGAACTCGGTCTGCTCCTCCACCGCCGCCTCGCCCACCGGAGCCGCCGCCACCGCTGCCGCCGCCGGGGCCGCGGCGGTGATGCCGTAGGTCTCCTCAATCTTCTTTTTGGCGTCAACCAGATCGAGGACCGTCCAGGATCCGAGTGACTCCACGAAATCGTCCACGCTTACCTTGGCCATCTCTGCTTCTCCTTCAGCTCTGCTTGTTTTCTTTTTGGCTGGTCATCGCCGTCAGGCAGCGGCAGCTCCGGCTTGCGCCTGAGCGTCGAGCAGCCCCACCAGATCACGACCCGGAGCGTCCAACAGCCCGACGAGTTGGGAGGCGGGAGCCTCCAGCACTCCGAGCAGCTGGGCGATCAATACCTCTCGAGACGGGAGTTCGGCTAGCTGCCGCACCTCGGCCGGGCTCAGCACGTGGCCCTCGGCAATCCCCCCACGCACCATCTCCGTGCGGCGGTTGGCCTTGGCGTACTCGATCAGCAGCCGCGCCGGCGCTGAGATGTCCTCGTAGCTGATGGCGATGGCGGTGGGTCCGACCAGCTGGGGGTTGAGCTCGCTGAGCCCAGCCTGCTCTCCGGCCCGTCGGGCCAGGGTGTTCTTGAGCACCAGGTAGTCGATCCCGGCGCCCCGCAGTGAGGCTCGCAGCTCCTCCAGCTGGGCGACACTGAGACCGCGGTAGTCACTGAGCACAGCGCTGCGCATCCGCCCCAGCTTCTCGGCCAGCTCCGCCACCTGCTGCTGCTTGGCCTCAGGGATCACGGCCGCTCCGTGCTGGCCCTCGTCACTCATCCTTGCCTCTACCTCCTGGGGGTCAGGAGCCGAACTCCAGGCACAGGCCAGCAGACCGTCACGAGGGTCTCCGGTCGTTCACCTGCGCGGGGTTGGGCTTTTGAGCAGCGAGTGCCCCCGCGGTCTTGGGCTCCGTCAGGTCGCGATTTGCCGAACGGACGCTGAGTATACCGGCTGACCTGGAGCCGCTAGTTGGAACTGAGCCGCCCGGCCAGAACCGGGTCCAGCTTGACGCTGGGACCGATTGAAGGCGCCAGGTAGGCCGCCCTGATGTAGGCGCCTTTGGCGGCCGACGGCTTGGCCTTGACGATCGCCTCCAACATCGCGGAGAGGTTCTCCAGGAGAGCCTCGTCCTCGAAGCTGGTCTTGCCCACCGGCACGTGGATGATCCCGTAGCGATCGACCCGGAACTCGACCCGACCCGCCTGCACGTCGCGGATGGCGCGGGCTATGTCGAAGGTCACGGTGCCTGCCTTGGGATTGGGCATGAGGCCCCTCGGTCCCAGCACCTTGCCCAGCTTGCCCACCGAGCCCATCAGGTCCGGGGTGGCCAGTGCCACGTCGAAGTCCAGGAAACCCTCCTGGACCCGCTTCACCAGGTCCTCCGCGCCAATGATCTCGGCGCCCGCCTCGCGGGCCTCTCGCTCTTTCTCCCCCTGGGCGAACACCACGATCCGCCGCACCTTGCCGGTTCCATGGGGCAGTACGACACTTCCCCTCACCATCTGGTCGGCGTGGCGGGGGTCTACCCCCAGCCGGGCGTGCAGCTCCACTGTTCCGGCAAACCGGGAGGTGTTCACCGCCTTGACCAGGCGGACCCCCTCTTTGGGGTCGACCAGCTCATGCTCCTCCAGGAGCTTGAGTGCGGCCATGTACTTCTTACCGTGTCGTCCCGTCATGGCGATCCTCCCGTGGTTCGAACGGACGCACGCGGCGTCCTCCCACAGCTAGTCGGTTGCTAGTTGGCGACCTTGACGCCCATCGAACGGGCGGTACCCGCCACCATCTTGGCGGCTGCCTCCAGATCGGTGGCATTGACGTCGGGTAGTTTGGTTCTGGCGATGGCCAGTGTCTGCTCTCGGGTCAGCTCGCCGACCTCCTCGCGTGGAGGGGTCGAGGCTCCCTTCTCGATGCCCAACGCTTTCTTGATCAGGTCAGTGGTCGGGGGTGTCTTGGTAATGAAGGTGAAGGTGCGGTCTTCGAAGATGGTGATCTCGGCCGGAATCACGAGCCCCGCCTGGGATTCGGTCTGCTCGTTGTAGGAACGGCAGAACTCCATGATGTTGACTTGGTGCTGGCCCAGCGCAGGACCGATGGGATATCCGGGAGTCGCCTTGCCCGCCTCGATGTTGAGCCGGAGCACCGCCTTCACCTTCTTCTTGCCCACGCTTGAATACTCCTAACGCAGCCGCTCGACCTGAAGCAGATCGAGCTCTACTGGGGTTTCCCGCCCGAACATGTTCACCATCACCTTGAGCTTGCCCTTCTCGGGATTGATCTCCCCCACCTTTCCGTGGAAGTCGGTGAAGGGACCGTCGACCACGCGGACCGAATCGCCCACATTGAACTCCACCTGGACCCTGGTCTGCGCCTCCTTCTCGACCTGGTGGAGGATGACCCGCACCTCGGACTCCTGGAGGGGCACCGGTCGGGTGCCGGATCCGACGAAGCTGGTCACCCCGGGGGTGTTGCGCACCACGTACCAGGACTCGTCGGACATCACCATCTGGACCAGGATGTAGCCCGGGAAGATCCGCTTCGCGACATGCCGGCGTTGGCCGTCTTTGATCTCGATGACGTCCTCCGTGGGCACCATCACATCAAAGATCTTGTCGTGCATGTCCATCGACTCGACCCGCTTCAGCAAGTTCGCCTTGACCTTCTCCTCGTGCCCGGAGTAGGCATGGATCACGTACCAGCTGGCTGGCTCGACGGCTTCGGTGGTCTTCGCAACGCTCACTTCGGGGCTCCCATTCGGTTCATTCTGAGGGCTACGGACTGGTGGTCGCGGTAGCGGACGGAGTAGCGGACGGAGTCGGGGTCGGTGACACAGCCGCGGTCGGGGTGGGGGTCGCGGTGGCCGCAGCGGTTGGCGCTGGCGAGGTGTAGAGGGGCTTCAGGGCCGAGGTCAGTCCGAAGTCCAAGAGGCCGAGAAAGGCTCCCAGCAGGACGACGGTGACGATCACGACGCCGGTCATCTGCCGCAGCTCCGGCCAGGTCGGCCAGACCGTCTTGCGCAGCTCGCTCCACACCTCGCGGAGATAGCCACCCTCGTCGGACTCCGGCCGCTCCCCCCGGGGGACATTCGCCAAAACTCGCTCCTTTGCGCCTATCCCAAGTGCCAGCAGGGGCGACACGACTCGAACGTGCGACCTGCGGTTTTGGAGACCGCTGCTCTACCAGCTGAGCTACGCCCCTTTGAGTCTCGGTGGAGGCCCCTACTTGGTCTCGCGATGAGCCGTGTGCTGGCGGCAGCGTCGGCAGTACTTGCGCAGCTCCACCCGGTCGGGGTCGTTTCGCTTGTTCTTCTGAGTGGTGTAGTTGCGCTCGTGGCACTGGCCGCACTGCAGGGTGATGATGGTCGCGGGCAAGGTCAAAGTCTCCAGACAAAAACGCCCGGCCGAGCCGAGCTGGGCTGAGTATAGCCTCCGGCCGGGAACCGGTCAAACGGCCGTAGCCGCCAGCGTCACCCTGGGGGCTATCTCCTACTACGAGCAGCGGCTCCGATCACACATCCTAGGAATGTCGTCAGAAACGGAGATCGGCCCGGAACTCCCGCCCAGACCTCATCCACCCTCCCACGACGTGATGAGGTGCGCGTGAGCGCGGTATCGGGCGAAGCCCGGGTCTGGGTACGGCCTGACGTGAAACCCCCGCCGCATCGATCGGTCGATGGCTTGGACCTCGACTCCAAGGATCGCCCTGGGGAGCGGCAGGTGAAGGCTCGCGCGGAGAACTCAGCCGGAGCTGGAACGCACCGCTGCGGGTTGGTTGAACACGAAGCGCTGGTAGACGATGAATTTGGCCACCCACAGCACTGCGACGGTAGCGATGTAGGCACTGCCCACCACGATCACGTGGTTGGTGTGGCCGGCTGGTGCGTGGGCCCCGGCAAAGCTGGCGCCGGCGGTGGTCACCACCAGGCTGACCAACGAGGTCGCCCAGTAGAGCCCCATCTGACGCGCCGCTCCACTCCGATCAGCCTCGGGCCAGATCCAGTACCGGCTGAGCAGGTAGGACGGTACGGTGCCCGCCAGATTGGCGATCACCGAGGACCCGGTCGCGCCCAGGAAGCCGCTGGCGTAGAGCACGAGGAGGGTGACCTCGCTTATCCCAGTGGTTACCCCGGAGGTGATTGCATATCGAAGGATCTTGTTGCCTTTCGGCCTCGCAATCACCCGGCGGACTGACTGTGCCAGCGATCCGCGGTGATATCGGACAGTCTCGGGCGAAGGAGAGATAGGGGCAGCAGGACGCGCCGTGGCCGCGCTCGAGGAAGCGTCGGAACGTCGGATTGTCACAACCCTAGCCTCTCACATCGACCTGAGACTTTCCTGATACCGGCATGCTCACGGGACGGAAATGCCACCGTCGAGGATCAGCCGCCCGGTCAGGCGGTGACCCTCTTTGGATCTGGCACTCACCTATTTCAGAGAGCGGTCTTTGCGCCAGCACCGCCTGGTAATAGTGACGGCGCAGCGACATCTAATACCAGGTATGGGCGCTTACCCTGCCGGGATGCGCTGGGGAGCGCGCTGGGCGCGTTGCACGACCGAAGCGGAGGCGCTCTCGTGACTCAAGGACCGGTCAGTCGGATTCCGAAGTGGTTGCGGGCGAGTCCCTCGGTGATGCTCGGCGCCAGTCTGCTCGCTCTGCTGTTACTCGTCTCGCGTCAGCCGAGCGCGGTGGTGAATCCCCAGCTGTTCGCGGAGGACGGCCGGGTTTGGTTTCAGAACGCATACCAGTTCGGTGCCTTCCCGCCCCTTTTGTGGCCCTACCTCGGCTATCTCGAGACATTCCAGCGGCTGATCGCCGGAGCGGCGCTGCTACTGCCGTTGTCTCTCGTCCCGGCCTTCTTCATCTGGGTCTCCTTGGTGGTCGAAGTGCTACCGGTTGCTTTCTTGACTTCGGATCGGCTGGCGCCCTTACTTCCACGCCGGCGGGTTCGATTGCTCATCGCGCTCGGCTACTTGGTCATTCCTGCGGTCCAGATGAGCACGCTTTACCTGACCCAGACTCAGTGGTGCCTGGCAGTTCTGGCCGTCTTAGTAGTACTGGCTCCCAGGTCCAAGCGACCCGGCTGGCGCGCGTTCGACTTCGCTGCGGTCGCGCTCTCGGGGCTGAGCGGACCGTATGCCCTGTTTCTGGCTCCGGCAGCGTTAGCTCTGGCGTGGATCCGCCGCACCCGTGGCCAGGTCGCCCTGGGGGTGCTGGTGGTGACATTGGCACTCCTCCAGACAGGCGTACTCATCCACAACCTTCCCGCCCAGCGGTCGGCGGTGCTGGTGGCGGTGCACCTGAACTGGCTCGTCGGAGCAGAGCTGGTGGCGACCCGAATGATCCTCGTCCCGGTTCTGGGCACCCCCCTCGGCTTCTACGCGTCCCAACTCGGGGGAGCGCCTTTGCTCCTAGCGACCCTGACGCTCGGAGCAGTGATTCTAGCGGTCGCCATCCGTCACAGCTCCATTGAGGAGAGACTGGCGGTCGCGGTCGGTCTGCTGACTCTCGTCGCCACGATGGCGGCCGAGCGCCATCTCTGGCCGGAGATGCTCCATAGCAGCGGGGTACTCCGCTACTGGTTCTTTCCGACCATGACCTGGCTCGTCATTCTGGCCATCGTCGCGTTTCGGTCCAGGACGTATTTGCTACGCCCTCTAGCGGTGGTCCTGCTCTGCCTCGCCTTTCTGGCGGGGGGACTCTCTACCTGGGAGTTTCCCGCCGTTCCCAACCGCCACTTTCAGGCTGCGGCAAGGCAGTTCAAGCGAGCGACGCCGGGCCAGGACGTTAGATTCCAAGAGGACCCGCCCGGCTGGTCCTTCTTACTCACCAAACGGTGAACTGGCGCCCAAGAGCTGGACCCACGGTTCCGCCGGTAAAGATCCCAGGCGCTGACGCTAGCGATTGCGAGTGAAGTAGCCGACGCGAGCAGGCCATCCACCCCTCACAGTGAACAGCCGATCCACCTGCGCCATCGCTTCCCAGCGCCGGACCTGCCGGGCCCGCATCAGGATCCATAGCGCTTGTCCCAACAGCATCCCGGTAAAGACCCAAGGGATTCCGAGTGTGGTTCGGAGTAGCACCATCAGGCTGTCAGCGGCGCCGATCACCACCGGGGCCGAAAGCGCCCGGAGCCCCGCTCGCGCGGGAGTTACCCCGACGGCCATCGACACGTCCTGGGCCTTGGCGAGCGCCTTCTTTAGCCAGTTGTGCTCGATGATCGCCATCCCCGACGGAACGATGATCGCGGGACCGCCCGCGACGGCCCAGTCCCGCACGCTGGATCGCAGCAAGACCGACATCCCCACTACCTGCAGTGCCACACACTCGAGCACCACCACTGTCCCTTGAGTCAAGTGCGGCGCCAATCGACCGGGCGGAGCCAGTGCCGACGCCGACGCCGACGCCGGTCGGTCTAACCTGGAGGTCAGCACGGGCTGAATATGGACTCGACGCGGCCGAATTGGAACCGCCCTCTGGAGGGCGTACGGAGCAGAGGCCACCCGAGTTCTGCTGGCACCGGCTGCGGCGCTGGACAATTAGCACAGCGGCGACAAATGTCCGCGGCTGCCGATTTGGTTCGTGACTCGTGCGCTGGTCGAGCGTAGTTAGACCAGCTCTGGGGCCGACCTGCCGGTTACGGCTGCTCTTCCCAGAACTGCTGACAAGCGCGCTCTAAACTAACCTTCCGCTGTCCGGATTTTCGCTGGCACCTTCGGTGGCACGCTGGGGTGCCGTGAAGACCGCCGGGAGCGTCATCGAATCGCCGACGGCGATGGACTCCGGACGGATTCAAGCGGTTTAGTCCGCCAGGCTTCAGCGCAGGCGAATCAAGACCGATCGGCGCGCCGGCAAGAGCTCACGGAACCAGAAGACCCGAATGGAGCAAGCACTGAGTGTCGCGCAAGACACGGCCGATTCTGGTGACGCTCATCGGCACACCAGCCTTTCGGTACTGCGTTAGGCTTCGGCGCTACGCCAATTCGCTCGGCTTGATCCTGCTCGTGGGCCTGGGTGCGCTTGTCGGTGCGGTGATTACCGTTGGAACCAGTCAGGTAGCTTTTGCGGGCTTGTGGGGCGTATGCGTCCTGTACTGCGTGGTCGGACTTCCTGTGCTGATTGTGTGGAAGAACATGTCCACCCGGCTGGCCAGCCGCAAGCTGAGCGACGAACTGGGATACCCCATTCGGATTCGTGGCGCCGGGGGATCGCTGGACGTGAACACCTGGAAGCGCGCAATCGACCGTGCCTTGCAACGCTCCCGGGATACAAACCGAAGTGGGTGATCCGCCGCTGGGATCGCGACCACGGCAGGTCACATGATCGACGCGATCACGAGATCACTCCAGTGGGCGGTTCGAAGGCCCATGCTCGAAGCGGTTGTGAGTCACCTGGTTCGGGCCGGCCGAGCATGAACGGCTAGCCAGCGACCGACCTCCCGTCAGCTCCGCAAGCCGCTAGACCCTAGCGCGATTGTCGAGGCGCTGGAGCCCGTCATAGGCCGCGTACTTGTAGGCGTCGGCGCGGGTTGGGAAGTTGAACGTAGTGTCGATGAACTCATCGACCAGTCCGCCCTTATGCAGCACGGCCTGAGCGATGTGGATCAACTCGTTCGCCTCCTCGCCCAGGATATGAGCGCCCAAGAGCTTCCGGTCGGAGGCTCGGAACACCAGCTTCACCAGCCCCTCGGTGGACCCGGCGATCCGCGCGCGAGCGTTGGCACTGAAGAACGCTCGGCCGGTCTCCGCGTCCTCGCCAGCGGCCAGGGCCGCCTCTTCGGTCAGCCCGACCATAGATGCCTCGGGAAGGGTGTAGATGCCGGTCGGGACCACCGGGTCGACCGCCTCTTTGAAGCGAATGTCGAATGCCTGGCACATGGCCACTCGCGCCTGTTCCATCGCCACCGACGCCAGCCCGGGCGGGCCGATGATGTCTCCGGCGGCGTAGATCCCCCTCACTGGGGTCTGAAAACTGGCATCCACCCGGACCCGCCCGCGACTGTCCGCTTCGACGCCCACCTCAGCCAGCCCCAGCCCCTCCACGTTGCCGGATCGGCCCACCGCATGCACCACCACCTGGGGGCGCAGGGCCTCGCCGTCGACGACCACGAGCAAGCCGTCGGAGTCCCGACCGACCGACTCCACCTGGGCTCCCAGCATGAGCCGGACCCCGGCCCGCACCAGGCTCTGCGCCAGAGCCTCCGACATCTCGGCGTCGAGGAGCGGAAGCAGCCGCCGACCCCGGTCCACCAGGGTGACATTGACGCCCAGCGCGGCAAAGATCGAGGCGTACTCGGAACCCACCGGCCCCCCACCCACGACCATCATCCGCTCAGGGAGTCGCTCGATCCGTAGAACCGTTTCGGAATCATGAACGTCGGGATCGTCGAAGGGAACGTCCGCCGGGTGGTGGGGATGGGAACCGGTCGCGAGCAGTATCACTCCAGCGTGCAGCACCCGCTCTCCGCCCCCCTCCTCTAGAACGATGACGGTCCGGTCCGGGCCTAAGCGAGCCTCGCCGTGGACGGACTCGATACCGTGCCGCTGTAGATTTTCCCGCACTGCCGCCGCCAACGTCGACACGACATCGCTGGTGCGGACCCTCAATCGATCCATCACCAGGTCGGGCGCCAGACTGATGCCCACTCCATAGATGTCGCGACGTGACCAACCACTCAGGTAGACGGCCGTATCTCTAAGCGCCTTCACGGGCACCCCACCGACCACCGCGACCGTGGCGCCCCCTGGTGGAGATCGGCGCTCGACCACCGCGACGCTGTGGCCGTGGTAGGCAGCCTGGGCGGCTCCCTTCTCCCCCGCCGGGCCGGAGCCGATCACGACCAAGTCGAATCGCCCCGCCTCCGGGGCGCTCCCTCTCATGATCCTTTGGAGGCTATCAGGCGCTGACCTGCGGCGGCGCCAAGACTCGCGCACCCAGCTCGTCGCTCCCAATTGAGTAGGCGGCGGTTCTAATCTGACCCCGGGATCGCGCCGCTAGAGGCGATACTCTTCGGATCGCGTCGGGCGCGCTGAGGAAGGCCAACTGGTGATCTGCTCTAACTGTGGGGCCGAAACCACCCCCGGCCGCAAGTTCTGCGGCCAGTGTGGGTCGGCGCTCGCGCTCGCCTGCACCGCGTGCGGATTTGCCAACGAACCGACTGCCAAGTTCTGCGAGGAGTGCGGCGTCTCGCTCGGTTCCACCGCCAGCCCAACCGCGACTGCGGCGCCACGGCCCGCCCCACCCGCTCCAGTCCCTGACAGCCCGCCCGCCGAGGCCGCGGCCGAAACCGTGGAGCTCCGGGTTGTCTCCGTCATGTTCGCCGACCTGGTGGGCTTCACCGCGATCTCCGAGACGCGGGACCCAGAAGAGGTTCGGGAGCTGCTCAGCCGCTACTTCGACGTCTGCCGGGAGCTGATCGAGCGGTACGGAGGAACGGTCGAGAAGTTCATCGGGGACGCGGTGATGGCGGTGTGGGGGGCCCCGGTGGCTCAGGAGGACGACGCCGAGCGGGCGGTGCGAGCCGCCTTGGACTTGGTGGAGGCGGTCTCCGAGCTTGGGCAGGAGGTGGGTGCGCCCAATCTGGCCGCCCGGGCCGGGGTGCTCACCGGTACCGCCGCCGTGACTCTGGGTTCCCGCAGTCAGGGTTTCGTGGCCGGTGACCTGGTCAACAGCGCCGCCCGGATCCAGACCCAGAGTGAGCCCGGCGCGGTGCTGGTCGGGGAGGCCACCAAGCGGGCCACCGAGGCCGCGATCGCGTACGAGGATGCCGGCACGCATCAGTTGAAGGGGAAGGTGGATCCGGTACCGCTCTTCCGGGCTCTCCGGGTGGTGGCGGGACGTGGGGGATTGCTCAAGTCGGAGCGCCTGGAGGCTCCTTTCGTGGGCCGGGACCGGGAGCTGAGGCTGGTCAAGGGAGTGTTCCACGCCTGCGCCGAAGACCAGCGGGCCCACCTGGTGCAGGTGACCGGGATCGCCGGCATCGGCAAGTCCCGGCTGGCCTGGGAGTTCTTCAAGTACATGGACGGACTGAAGTCAGGCTACTTCTGGCACCGGGGAAGGTGTCTCGCCTACGGCCAGGGGGTCACCTACTTCGCCCTGGCGGAGATGGTTCGGGGCAGGGCCGGCATCCTGGAAGCGGAGAACCGCGAGTCTGCCCTCAGTAAATTGCGGGTGGCGGTGGACGAATATGTGCCCGACGCCGAGGAGCGCCGCTTCGTATTTCCCCGCCTGGCCCACCTGATCGGAGTCGAGGAGCGAACCGCCCCCGACAAGCAGGATCTTTTCGCCGGATGGCGGCTCTTCTTCGAGCGGCTCGCCGAGCAGAGCCCGGTGCTGATGGCGTTCGAGGACATGCAGTGGGCGGACCCTTCGTTGCTGGAGTTCATCGCCTACCTGATGGAGTGGTCGCGGGACTTTCCACTGTTCGTTATCAGCCTGGTCCGGCCTGACGTAGTCGCGGCCCAGCTGGCGGCGACCAGCCGAAACTCCACTTCGATCCACCTCGAACCCCTCTCCCCGGCGGCGATGGACCAGCTTCTCACCGGTCTGGTCCCGGGACTACCCCAGCCGCTCCTGGAGCGGATACGAGGCCGCGCTGAGGGCATACCGCTGTACGCGGTCGAGACGGTGCGGATGCTGCTCGACCGAGGCCAGCTGGTCGAGGACGGCCCGGCCTACCGGCCCACTGCCCAAATCGAGACCCTGGAGGTCCCGGAGACACTCCAAGCCCTGATCGCCGCCCGGCTGGACGGGATGTCCCAGGAGGAGCGGCAGCTGGCCCAGGATGCTTCAGTTCTGGGTAAGACCTTCACCCTGGCGGGGCTGGCAGCACTCTCCGGTCACGAGGAAGGGGAGTTGCACCCGATGCTCACCTCCCTGGTGGCCAAGGAGGTGCTGGCGGTGCAGGCCGATCCGCGCTCCCCCGAGCGCGGGCAGTACGGATTCCTGCAAGACCTGGTCCGGACCGTGGCTTATGAGACCCTCTCCAAACGCGAGCGTCGGGCCAAGCACCTGGCAGCCGCCTCCTTCCTCGAGCGGAGCTCGAGCGCCACATCCGAGGAGATCGTCGAGGTGGTGGCGTCGCACTACCTCGAGGCGTGGCGGTTGGACCCCGACGCCCTCGGTAGTCAGGAGATCAAGGCCAAGGCTCGCGAGATGCTGGTGCGGGCTGCAGAGCGCGCGGCGGCCCTGGCCGCCGCCGAGGAGGCGCAGGCGGCCTTCGAGCAGGCCGCCGAGCTAAGCGAGTCGGAGCTAGAGCGGGCCGCCCTCACCGAGCGCGCCGGGGAGATGGCGGAGCAGAGAGGGCGGCCCGATGAAGCAGCAGCCCACTACGGGGACTCCACCCGAATGTTTGAGGAGGCAGGCAGGTCCCGCACGGCCGCCAGGGTCCAGGCCCGGCTGGCAGGCGTGGACCACCTTCGGGGCCACATCGACCAGGCCATCGAGCGCATGCAGAGCGCCTACGCCGGAATGTCCGCCGATCTGCCTGACCCGGAACTCGCGGTCGTGGCCGCTCAGTTGGGCCGGTTCTTGGTACTGGGAGGGCGGTATATCGAGGGCGCCCCGTTGCTGGAGAAAGCGCTCGAGCTTGCCGAGCGGCTCGAGCTACCCGAGGTCTTTTCTCAAGGTCTCAGCAGCAAGGCGATCATCCTGATGCGAACCGACCGGCTTGACGAGGCGAACGTCCTCCTCACCCGCGCCCTGGCGGTGGCCCTCGAGCACGGCCTCACTCCGGCCGCGATGCGCGCCTACAACAACCTGGCGGTGACGTTCGAGTCGAGCGATCGTTTCGCAGAACTGGTGGAGCTCTGCGCGCAGCAACTGGAGCTGGCCCGACGGGTCGGCGACCGCTTCTGGGAATTGAGCTCACTCGCCGGCGCCATCTCCCCACTGATCTTCCTGGGTCGCTGGGACGAGTCCAAAGTACGGGCCGAGGAGGCTCGGGGAGCGGAGGAACTGGCATCTCTTGAGTTCGCGGCTACCCAACTCCTCGGGCTGGTCCCGCTGCACGTCCGCCGCGGAGAGGTCGCTGAGGCGATTCGCCTTCTCGAGTCCATGAGCTGGGCCTCGGAGTCGGAGGACTGGCAGATCAGGGCGGAGTATTGCGTTGATCGTGCCGAGGCCCTCCGCGCCGAGAATCGGCCGGCCGAGGCCCTAGCGGCAGCCGAGATGGTGCTGGCAGCCAGGGAAGAGTTCGGCCTCGGACTGACGAATGGATTGGTAAAGTCGGCGATGGTCCAGGCTGCGGAGGCGGCTCACGAACTGGGGAACAGTGACCGGGTCGACGAGCTGCTCGAGATAGTCCGGGCGGCCCTGCCGGGGCAGGTCAGCCCATGGCTGCGGGCTCAGGCGGCACGGCTCTCGGCCCGGGCGTCAGCGGACACCGGCGAGCACGACGCAGTCGAGTCCGGCTTCGGAGCCGCCGAAGTCTTGTTCCGTGAGCTGGGCACTCCCTTCGACCTCGGGGTTGCTCTCACCGAGCACGCGGAGTGGCTGATCAGGCGCGGTCATCAGGAAGCCTTGGGAAAGCTCCGAGGCGAGGCGTATGAGATCTTCGAGAAGCTAAAGGCACAGCCCTGGCTGGAACGCATCGGTCCGCTTCAGCGAGAGGAGAGCGTTTCCGCCTGAAAGGCGCAGCCTTCGGGGGCGGAGGACCCGCGACCGTCAATCACCGACGAGTGCGGATCGGCAGGCGAAGTCCGCCCCGGGTTGGTCCTTTGCGACAGCTCGGGAGCGCCAGAGGCATCGCAACCGAACCGGCGAGCAGTCCCAGCTCTTACTGCCCGGTACCAGGCACTTGGCCACCCGGGCAGCGATGAGCAGGTCATATCCAGCTCATCTGGATCCGACGCGCCGAACCCAATCGCCGCTTCCATCGGCCAGTGGCCGACCAATCAGCCAGTGGTGCCCAAACGGGTCGGCTAGCCGGCCCTGGCGCAGCCCGTACGGCTGATCCGCGATGGGGGCGACTTCGACCGCGCCGCTCGCGATCGCCCGCTGCATCAGAAGGTCGGGATCTGCGACCAGCAGATTGATCCGCACCGACGTGCCTTGGAGGGTCTCGGGACTGAGGGTGGTGGCCTCCGTAGCTTCGTCGGCAACCCTAAATCGGGCCGCCCCGATAGCCATCTCCGCGACGATCTTGCCATCCGGACAGGTATTTCTAAAGATCACTTCAGCTCCCAGCGCCTGCTCGTAGAAGGCAACGGCGGCCAGTGCGTTTCTGACGGTGAGGACTGGCGTGATGGTGTTGGGAAAACCGCCCACGGCTAGCAGTTTCGCCTTATACCCAGCGGGCGACAAGGACGAGACCAAGAGGCGCCGTTGCAGGAGAAGCGTCGGCCGGCAATGCCATGGGGCGAGGACGGCT